>JBHHZM010000022.1:0-31862 GCA_046758065.1 Alphaproteobacteria bacterium
GTCGTGGAGACCGTCTCGGCGAAACATTCTCACAGGCATGATCGTTGGAGCCGGCGCGGTTGCGACGATTAGGGCGGTCAAGGCCGCCTGCGCACTTACGCCATCCCAGGTAGACGGTCCGTTTTATCCCGTGGCCATTCAGGATTACGATTGGGACCTCACCAGCGTGTCCGGCGGAACCGGGCGCGCCGAAGGTGAAGTCATCGAGGTGACCGGTCAGGTGCTCGACGCCAAGTGCCAACCATTACCCGGCTCCGTGCTTGAAGTTTGGCAAGCCAACGTCCGTGGCCGTTACAACCACCCGGGAGACAAGTTGACGGAGCGACCCTTGGACCCCAATTTCCAAGGCTACGCTAGGATAGCCACGGACAAGGACGGAAGGTATCGCTTTCTGACTATTCTTCCTGGGTCTTATCCGGCGATCGGGGACTGGGTCCGCCCGCCGCATATTCACTTCAAGGCGCATGCACCGTTCAACCCGACGCTGACCACCCAAATGTATTTCGCTGGTGAGCCGCTTAACGACAAGGACTTGCTCTTGGCGCCACTATCTCCTGTGCAGCGTGCTTCGCTCGAGGTCTCGTTCGACACGGTCAAAGCGGACGGCATCCGCGCCGGAGTCTTCAACCTTTCCCTCGCCGAGGGATGGGTGCCGCCGGAAGGCTTGGTCATACCGGGCTCCGGATAATTTGACGATAAAGGGAATCTTGAATGTCGAGACCTTCTTGGTTCTCCGACGAACCCTTCGTGTTTGTTTTGAGAAACGGCTGCACTGGTCAAAAGCGGCTGTGCCGATAGCGTGCGGCGAGTTCCGCCGTTGGGCGCGAAGCGGACGTGATGCGCTGAAGAGCCGGCGGTCCGGGCGTTGTTTCGACGAAATTTCAAACTGACCCACTCCCCCAATCCCTGCTCGCTTGCCCGTCCCCGAATCTTTCCCTATCATTAACCCTTTGTCAGGGAGGACGTAGTAAGAACGACTCATGCGTGAAGCATGGCGCGACGCCAAGCGCCCATGGCAATGGGCGCTTGGCGCATTTTTTGTGGTTGTCGTCTGGGGGGCGACGCAGCCGGCCGAGGCGGGCCCGCGCGAGATGCGTCTCGCCGCGGTGTCGGCGGACGGTGCCGCGCCGGCGCGCGAAGCGGCGCTGCCGCGGGTATTGTCCGAGGCCGACGTCGCACGCTACGCGCATATCTTCGCGCTCCAGAAGAAAGGCAAGTGGCGCGCGGCGGATCGCGAAATCGCCAAGCTCGACGACCGCATTCTCATGGGCCACGTGCTGGCCCAGCGTTACCTCCATCCCACCGCCTACCGGTCGAAGTTCCGCGAACTGCGCGATTGGCTCGCGGCTTACGCCGATCACCCCGAGGCGAGGCGCATCTACAAGCTCGCCATGCGCCGCAAGGCGAAGAGCGCGCGAGCACCGCGCCGGCCCATAGCGCCGGTCCGCTCGGCCGTCGAGAGCGACGGATCGGGCGAGCGGGTTTACGTCTCGGCGAAGAAGCGCACGCGGAAACAGCGCCGCAAGCTGATCAACCTGATCGCCCACATCCGCAAGCACCTGCGCAAGGGCGAGGTGAACGGCGCGGCCAAGCACCTCACGCACAAGGATTTCCTGGGGCTCGCCGACGACGTCGAGTACGACATCGTGCGGGCCGAGGTGGCCTACGGCTACTTTCTCCGGGGCAAGAGCGCGAATGCGCTGGAACTCGCCGACGCCAGCGCCGCGCGCTCCGGCGCGTTCGCGCCGCTCGCCGACTGGACGGCGGGGCTCGCCGCCTATCGCCTCGGCGAGCAGGAAATCGCCCGGCGACACTTCGAAGCGCTCGCCCACAGCGATACGGCCGATGCGGCGATGATCGCCGCCGGCGCCTACTGGGCGGCACGGCTCAACCTGATCACCCGCCGGCCGCAGGCCGTGAGCCACCTGCTCGCGATCGCCGCGGCGTATCCCCGCACCTTCTACGGACTGCTTGGCGTGCGCGCCCTCGGCGCAACCCCCGATCTCGCCTGGGAGCTGCCGCCGCTCACCGAGCGCGAGGTCGCGATCGTGCGCCACACCCCGCCCGCGATGCGCGCGTTGGCGCTGGTCGAGGTCGGCCAGACCGAACGCGCGGGGGCCGAACTGCGCCGGCTCGAAGCGGGAGCGACGCCGGGAATCGGCAAGGCCATGCTGGCGCTCGCCGCCCGGCTCGAACTGCCGGCCGCGCAGTTGCGCATCGCCCGCCGTCTGGTGGCGCTCGACGGCCGCCGTCACGACGGCGCCATGTTCCCGGTGCCGACCTGGGAGCCCAAGAACGGCTTTCGCGTCGACCGCGCGCTGCTGTTCGCCCTGATGCGCCAGGAATCGCAGTTCAACGCGCGGGCGAAGAGCCGGGTCGGCGCGCGCGGCCTGATGCAGCTCATGCCGCGCACCGCGTCGTTCATCGCCCGCGACCGGCGCTACCGCTCGAGCCGGCGCAACCACCTGTTCAACCCCGAGCTCAACATCGAGCTCGGTCAGAAATACGTGCTCTATCTGCTCGATCAGCCCGAGGTTCAGGGCAACCTCGCCTATGCGGTCGCCGCCTACAACGGCGGTCCCGGCAACCTTCGCAAGTGGCGGCGCCGGACCAAGGCGCAGGACGACCCCCTGCTGTTCATCGAGAGCGTGCCGTCACGCGAGACCCGCGAGTTCGTCCAGACGGTGCTTACCAACCTGTGGCTCTACCGCGCCCGGCTCGGCCAGTCCGCGCCGTCGCTCGCCACGCTTGCGGGTGGCGGTTGGCCGGTCTATACCGCGCAGGATTCGACCACCGTCGCCCTGTCGCTCAATGCCGGAAATTGACCAGAACCGTCCGTTCGTTGCGGTCAACATCGCCGTTCTTACCGTCTCCGATACGCGAGGCGAGGCCGACGACAAGTCCGGCCGGACGCTGATCGAGCGCATCGAGGGCGCCGGCCACCGGGTCGCCGACCGCAAGATCCTGCGTGACGACCGTGCCACCATCGTCGCCCAGCTTCGCGAATGGATCGCCGATTCCGCGATCGACGTGGTGATCGCCACGGGCGGCACCGGAGTCACCGGCCGCGACATCACGCCGGAGGCGTTTCACGACGTCTACGACAAGGAAATCCCGGGCTTCGGCGAGATATTCCGCATGATAAGCTGGCAAAAGATCAGGACCTCGACGATCCAGTCGCGCGCCACCGCGGGCGTCGCCGCCGGCACCTACCTGTTCGCGCTGCCCGGCTCGCCGGGCGCCTGCCGCGACGCCTGGGACGAGATCCTGCGCTATCAGCTCGACATCCGCTACCGGCCCTGCAACTTCGTCGAGTTGATGCCCCGGCTCAACGAACGCTAAGCCCGGGTTTTCGCGGTTCCCCGCCCGGCGCGCACGAGATCGGCGCCGGTGTCGATATCGGCGAGTTGTTCGAGCAGCGCGATGCGCGTTCCCGGTCCAAGGTTGGCGAGCGTGTCGGCAAGCGCGTGGCAGGTCGACCAGCGAACACGGTGAAAAAAATAGCGCCGGCGCCCGCGTCGGCTCGCGCCGACGAGCCAGTAGCCGCCGTCCGGCGCCGGACCGAACACCGCGTCGTGCGATTCGAGGGCGCGAAAAGCGCCCGCCACCCGCGGCGCCGAAAGCTCGGGGATGTCGCTGCCAACGATCACCACGGCGCCCGGCGGCAGGTCTCTCATCACCCGCTCCATGCGGGCGCCGAGATCGCCTGATCCCTGAGCGCGCCGCGCCAGCCGCGATGGCCAGAAACGCCCCCGGCGCGCAAAACGGTCGGGGGCGACCGCGATATAAAAGCGCCAGCGCGGATCGTGACCCAGGCGGCGAATCGTTCGCGCCGTCGTCTCGCGGTAGAACCGCCAGGCGGCGAGAGCGCCGATGTCGCGGGCGAGCCGCGTCTTCACCGCGCCGAGTCGCGGCGCCTTGACGAAGACCACGAGATGGCGCTGCCGCTTCATTCGTAAAGCCGCAGCAAGGCGCGCGGCGGCAGGCCGAGAAAATAAAGCCCGACACACAACAGGTTGCGCGCCGAGCGCCTGAAATAGCCGTCTTGGCGGAAGCGAGTCGCCGAGGTGACGGCGGAAACGTCGAGAGCGACGAGCCGGCGGCGGCCGATGCGGCGTACCATCTCGACGTCTTCCATCAGCGGCATCGGCCGGAACCCGCCGAGCGCGTCGTGGAAAGCGCGGGCGATGAGCAGGCCCTGATCGCCGTAGGGCAGGGCGAGCGCCCGGCAGCGCCAGGCGACCAACACTTCGATCCGGCGGGCGACGGCGCGGCCGTCGTCGAGCGCGAAGCGGAAATAAGCGGCGCGTTCGCGGTTTTCGGGCGCGGCGATGAAGCGCGCCGCTGCATCCGTCCAGCCGGCTTCGAGCCGGGTGTCGCCGTGCAGAAAGAGCAGCCAGGGCTGGGTCGTCGCTTGGGCGCCGACGGCAAGCTGCGCGCCCCGGCTGGCAGACGATGACACGACGCGAGCGCCCAGCCGCGCGGCGAGATCGGGCGTGCCGTCGCGCGAGCCGCCGTCGGCGACGACGATCTCCCCGATCAGGCCGGCGCCCTCGGCGAGCGCATCGAACGTGCGCTCGAGGTCGGCCGCGCCATCGAGGGTGGGGATGACGACGCTCAGCACGACGGGGTTCGGATCGCGGCGCGAAAGTCGTTCATGGCGCGATCATAACCCGATCGGACGGGCTCGGGATCGAGGAACCGGGCCGCACTCAATGTTCTTGAAATGTTCTTATTTTCGGACTAGGCTCGGACGATGGAGCCTGCGCCTTCCCGTCCCTGTCGCCCGCGCCTTCATCGCAAGGGCCGCGGCGCCGTCAGCAACCGGAGCGGCCGCTACGAGCCGACGACATGCGAGTCGGTCGACGACGGCTGGGGCGGTCTCGACGAGGAGCTGCCGCGGCTCGACACCACCGTCACGATCGACGCCACACGCACGATCATCACCCGCAACGACTCGCCCGACGTCTCCTTCGACCGCTCGATCAATCCCTATCGCGGCTGCGAGCACGGCTGCGTCTACTGCTTCGCCCGCCCCACCCACGCCTTTCTCGGTCTGTCGCCGGGCCAGGATTTCGAGACCCGGCTGTTCGCCAAGCCCGACGCGCCGCGCCTGCTCGCCGAAGAACTCAGGAAACCGGGCTACGTCTGCCGGGTCATCGCGCTCGGGACCAACACCGATCCCTACCAGCCGATCGAACGCCGGCGCTGCATCACCCGCGGCGTCCTCGGGGTGCTCGCCGCCTTCCGGCACCCGGTCGGCATCGTCACCAAGTCGGCGCTCGTGACGCGCGACCGCGACATTCTCGCGCCGATGGCGGCGCAGCGGCTGGTGCGGGTCTATCTCTCGCTCACCACCCTGGACCGCGACCTCGCGCGCCGTCTCGAACCGCGGGCGCCGACGCCGGCGCGTCGGCTCGCCGCAATCGCCGCGCTCACCGGGGCCGGAATTCCGGTCGGCGTGCTGGTCGCGCCGGTGATCCCGGCGCTCAACGACAGCGAGATCGAGCGCATTCTCGAAGCCGCCGCCGACGCCGGCGCGACTTCGGCGGGTTACGTGCTGCTGCGTCTGCCGCTCGAAGTGCGCGACCTGTTCCGCGAGTGGCTCGCGGTGCATTCGCCGCTGAAGGCCGAGCGGGTGATGAAGTTGCTGCGCGAGGCCCGCGGCGGGCGCGACTACGACGCGGCATGGAACCGGCGCATGACCGGCACCGGCGTCTACGCCGGCATGATCGCGCGGCGCTTCGATCTCGCCCGCAGGCGCCTCGGACTCGCCGGGCGCGACTGGGCGCTCGACACCACGCGCTTCCGCCCACCGCCGCGGCGCGGCGACCAGCTTTCGCTGCTTTAACCGCAGCTCTTTAACCATACATAGACCCCAACGTGATAGGGTCGGTGTCGGCATGCATGTTCCCCAGGAACTCACCTTTCTCGCGCTCGTCGCCGTTATCGCGCTGATCTGCGGCATGGTGCTGACGCGGCTCAGGCAGCCGGCGATCGTCGGCTACATCATCGCCGGCGTGGTGCTCGGCCCCTCGGCGCTCGGGCTGGTCGAGGACCGGGAGCAGATCAACCTGCTCGCCGAGCTCGGCGTGCTCCTGTTGCTGTTCCTGATCGGCATGGAGCTCAGCCTGCGCGCCTTCAAGACCGTGCTGCGCATCGCGCTGCTGGGCACGGTCCTCCAGATCGCCGTCGCCGTCGTCGTCATGCTCGCGCTTTCCCAGCTTCTCGGCTGGCGCGTCGAGCTCGCCATCCTGCTCGGCTTCGTCGTCGCGCTGTCGAGCACTGCGGTCGCCATCAAGATGCTCGAGGACATCGATGAACTGCGCAGCGAGGTCGGCCGCCGGGTCGTCGGCGTGCTGATCGCGCAGGACCTGGCGGTGGTGCCGATGATGCTGACGCTCAATGCGATGGCCAGCGAGGCGGGGTTCGAACTGGTGACGCTGCTGCCCATGGCGCTCGCCGGCGCCTTCCTCGCGCTGTTCGTCTGGTATCTGAGCCGGCGCCAGAAGATAAGCCTGCCGTTCGCCCGCTGGTTCGTCGGCGACCACGACCTCACGCCGCTCGCCGCGCTCGCCTACTGTTTCGCGGCGGCGATGCTGAGCGGCCTGCTCGGCCTGTCGGCGGCCTACGGCGCCTTTCTCGCCGGCCTGCTGGTCGGCAACTCGACCGACCGCCAGGCGATGATCCAGGCCACCCACCCGATCCAGAGCGTGCTGCTGATGGTGTTCTTCCTCTCGATCGGCCTGCTCATCGACGTCGGCTACATATGGCACAACCTTGCGAGCGTTCTCGTCCTGCTGATCGTCGTCACCCTCGGCAAGACGGGGCTCAACATCGGCGTCCTGCGCCTGCTCGGGGAACCCTGGCCGCGCGCCTTCCTCAGCGGTGTGGTGCTGGCGCAGATCGGCGAATTCTCCTTCGTGATCGCCGCGCTCGGACTGAGCAACGGGCTGATCGACATCGAAGGCCATCGCCTCGTCGTCACCGTGATCGCGCTCAGTCTGGTGATCGGCCCGTTGTGGCTCGCCGTCGTACGCCGCATGCAAACGCTTGCGACCGCCGGCATTTCGTCGCTGAATGAGCTGGTGACGCAGCTTTACCCCGACGAGACGGCGGTGGTGCAGCGGACCGCCGACAGCGCCGCACGCGGCGCCCATCACGCCGCAGCGGCGCTGGGCGATCGCTGGCGCGCTTACCGTGCGCGGCGCAGCCCGGCGCGCGAAGCGCCGCCGCCCGCCCCGTCGAACGACGACGGCGAACCAACGGACCCGTCCGCCGGAGCGGCGGACGCGGCCAAGGGTAAACCGCCGGCGGCGCGCAGCGGCCATGCCTGACTTCGCGCTCGAGCGCGCCTTCGCCGGCCCGGTCGCCGGCGTCGACGAGGCGGGTCGGGGGCCGTGGGCGGGGCCGGTGATCGCCGCCGCGGTCGTTCTCGACGCCGCCGACATTCCGCCCGGCATCGCCGATTCGAAGCGCCTGAGCGCACCGCGCCGCGAGGCGCTGTTCGCGGCGCTCGTGAAAACGGCGCGCACCGGCGTCGGCGCCGCGAGCGCCGCCGAGATCGACCGCCTCAACGTGCTCGTCGCAACGCTGCTCGCGATGCGCCGCGCGGTCGCCGCGCTCGGTGTCCGCCCCGCGCATACGCTGATCGACGGCAATCGCTGTCCCGAGCTCGCCTGCCCGGCGACCGCGGTGATCGGAGGCGACGATCGTTCGCTGTCGATCGCCGCCGCCTCGATCGTCGCCAAGGTGACCCGCGACCGCCTGATGACGCGACTCGGGCGGCGCTATCCGGGCTTCGGCTGGGAACGCAACGCCGGCTACGGCACCGCCGAGCACCGCGCCGCGCTCGACCGCCTCGGCGTCACCCCGCACCACCGGCGGAGCTTCGCGCCGGTGGCGGCCCGGCTCGACGGCAAGATCGGCTAACGCGGTTCGGAGCTATTCCGCGGGTTGTCCGGTTCCGTGAGTAGGCGTGTGACCCAGTTCCTCGGAATGCGCTTCGGCGCCGCCGCCCGGTTCGTGGTGGACGTGGTGCATCGCCGACATGATCTCGGGTGGAATATCGGCTTCGGAGAACCTGTGCTGTTCCTCATCGTCGTGGACAAAAGCGATGATGTCGGCGAGCTCGTCGCCGGTGAACTCGATCTGCTCGCCAAAGGCTTCTTCCTGCAACGCGATCATCGCCGCGGCGCCCCGCCACATCCTGGCCGCGAAATCGAACGGACTCATGTAGGGCTTCATGGAATGGGCGTCGAGGCTCGCCGCATCCTCTCCACCAACGCCGTTGACCGAATGGCAGGTAACGCAACCCTTGGAAGCGAAGAGCTTGCGGCCGCGCGCCGCGTTCATCATCGGCATAAGTAACCTGGTCGGTTGCGCGCGCCGGGCCGTGTCGGAGGACTCCTGATGCTCCATGGTGTCCGAGTGCGCGGTCGTCCCTTCCGGCGGGATGGCCTTCCCCTCCTTCTCATGGGCGAGCGCAGCTCCGGCGCCGGCGACGCTCGCGACCAACGCCAACGCAAACAGTTTGGCGAAGTGGCTATCCATGCTCCGATTCTCCTTGCAGGTGAGGCATCCGCACGCGACGGTGCAAAATACAAAAAATTGCAGTCGGGTCATTGACCTGCGTCAACTCGCTTGCTCCCGCACAGCGCCATGGGCCAGCGCGTGGCGCACCAGCTTCTTGGTGAGCGTCGGCAGGGCGTGCGCGCCGAACGCCGCCGGCGGGCACCACAGGCCGTCCGAGCAGGAAATGTCGTCGACCTCGGCGGCCAGCATTGCGATTTCGAGGCGGAAATGGGTGAAGCCATGCGCGACCGTGCCGGGCAGCCGCCGCCAGCGCGCCGCGCAGGGGGCATGGGCGCGGGCCGCGGCGGCGTCCCAGTCGCCTTCCCGCCAGGGCGTCGAGGGCAGCTCGATCATGCCGCCGAGCAGACCGTTCTCGGGGCGCCGGCGCAGCAGCACCGCGCCGTCGCCGCGCACCGCCCAGAAGGCGACGCCGCGCCGCAACGGGCGGACGCGCCGGGGCGCACGCCGCGGCAGTTCGGCGGCGACGCCCCGCGCCCGACCGCGACAGGCGGCAGCCCAGGGACAGGGGTCGCAGCGGGGGTTGCGTGGCGTGCAGACCGTGGCGCCGAGGTCCATGACGGCCTGCGCGTAATCGCCTGGACGCCGTACCGGGGTCAGGGCCTCGGCCAGTTCGCGCAGCCGCGGCTTGGCGCCGGGAAGCGGCTCTTCGACCGCAAACAGTCGCGCCATCACCCGCTCGACGTTGCCGTCGACCACCGCGGTGGCGGGCGCGTCGAAGGCGATGGCGGCGATCGCCGCCGCGGTGTAGCGCCCGATCCCGGGCAGACGTTCGAGCGCCTCGGGGCTCGCCGGGAAGCGCCCGCCGTGGTCGTCCGTCACCGCCCGGGCGCAGCGATGCAGATTGCGCGCGCGGGCGTAATAGCCGAGTCCCTGCCAGGCGTGCAGCACGTCGTCGAGGTCGGCCGCCGCCAGCGCCTCGACCCGGGGCCAGCGTTCGAGAAAGGCGCGGAAGTAGGGCGCGACCGTCGCCGTGGTCGTCTGCTGGAGCATGATCTCGCTGAGCCAGACGCGGTAGGGGTCGGAGCGCACGCCGGGAGGCGCGCGCCACGGCAGATCGCGCCGGTTGCGGTCGTACCAGGCGAGCAGCGTCGCGGGCGCCGGTTCGGGCGTTTGCTCTTGCGTCGTTGCTTGCGTCATTGACTGTGCCCGTCCGACGTGTCACCAAGAAGCTCCGGCGGCGGTCGAGTGTGCCACAATGCCGGCGTCGAAGGCACCCGGGAGTCGATATGAAAACGCCCAGGCGCGGTGGCGGCCCGCGCGGTCTCGCGGCGACGCTGCCCAAGGTGACCCGGACGATGTTCCGCGCCCGCGGCTTCGCCGAGGCCGGCGTGCTCACCGACTGGCCCGATATCGTCGGCCGCCCGCTCGCCGATTTCACCTGTCCCGAACGGCTGACGCCCGACGGCACGCTGAAGGTCCGGGTCGGCGGCGGCTGGGCGCTCGAACTCAAGCACCTCGAACCGGCGCTAATCGAGCGCATCGCCGGCTATTTCGGCTACCGCGCCGTCACCCGCCTCGCCCTCGTCCAGGGACCGCTGCCGCGGCGCCCGGAGCGCCGCGCGCGCCGGCTGCGTCCGCTCGATGCAGGCGAGGAGGCGGCGCTTGCCGCGCGTCTCGCCGCCACCGGCGACGGCGACTTGCGCGCCGCGCTCGAACGACTCGGCCGCGCCGTGCTCGGCGCCGGGGAGCCGCCGCCGCCCGGCGACGACGGCGCTGCGGAAGGCGCGGAATCCGGGCGAAACGGCGCTTGAGACGCGCCGCGGGCGAACGTATACTCGCCGCGCATGAACGGCCTCGCGCCATCGGATCCACGGAGCGAATTGTGATTATCCGCAGAGACGCGCTTGCGGTGCTCGGCCTTGCGATGGCCGGCCTCGCCATGCCCGCGCTCCCGCTCGCAGCCGGGGAGACGCCGGGCGAAGGGGAAATGGTGCTGGGCGTCGCCGACGCGCCGGTCACCATCATCGAATATGCCTCGCTCACCTGTCCGCACTGCGCGAGCTTTCACAGCGATACGCTGCCGCTGATCAAGGAACGCTATATCGATACCGGCAAGGCGCGGCTCGTGTTTCGCGACTTTCCGTTCGATCGCCCCGGACTGCTCGCGGCCGCGATGGCACGCTGCGCGGGACCGGAAAGGTTTTTCGGATTTCTCGAAGTGCTGTTCCGCAGCCAGAAATCATGGTCACGGGCCACGAAACCGACCGAAGCGCTGGTGCGCATAGGCCGGCTGGGCGGCCTGAGCCGCGAGACGGTCGACGCCTGTTTCGCCGACAAGGCGTTGCTCCAGAGCGTCCTCAAGTCGCGGCTCGACGGCGCCAAGAAATTCAACATCAACTCGACGCCGTCGTTCATCATCAACGGCGAGAAGCTGGTCGGCGCGCAGCCGTTCGAGCGTTTCGAGAAAATCCTCAACCGTCTTCTGTCGCAATCGTAGGCTGAGACCACCCGCGTGCATTTCACACGCCTCCGGCTGACCGGCTTCAAGTCGTTCGTCGAGACCACCGATCTCTTGATCGAACCGGGGCTCACCGCGGTCGTCGGTCCCAACGGCTGCGGCAAGTCGAACCTTGTCGAAGCGCTGCGCTGGGTGATGGGCGAGGGCTCGGCACGCAAGCTGCGCGGCCGCGAGATGGACGACGTGATCTTCGGCGGCAGCGCCAGCCGGCCGCAGCGCAACCACGCCGAAGTCTCGGTGCTGCTCGACAACGCCGCGCGCACCGCGCCCGATGCCTTCAACGAGTACAGCGAGATCGAGGTGTCGCGCCGCATCGAACGCGGCGAAGGCTCGGTCTACCGCATCAACGGCAGGGAGCTGCGGGCGCGCGACGTGCAGCTCTTGTTCGCCGACGAGACCACCGGCTCGCGCTCGACCGCGCTGGTCAGTCAGGGCGAAATCGGCGCGCTGATCGCCGCGAAGCCGATCCAGCGGCGTGGACTGCTCGAGGAAGCAGCGGGCGTGACGGGCCTGCACAGCCGCCGCCATGAGGCCGAACTGCGACTGCGCGCCGCCGAGAACAACCTCGAACGACTCGACGACGTGATGGGAGCGCTCGAGGCCCAGTTCCAGGGCCTGAAGCGCCAGGCGCGCCAGGCGAAACGCTACCGCCGGGTGAGCGAGCGTATCCGCGAGACCGAGGCGATGTTGCTGCTTCGGCGCTGGCACGCGGCCGAGGACGGCGTGCTCGCGACCGAGCGCGCGCTCGACGAAGCGCAGCGTCGGGTGGTCGAACTCGAAACCGCCGCGGCCGCAGCCGCCGCCGAACGGACCGGGGCCGCGGCCGAGTTGCCGCCCCTGCGCGAGGCCGCGGCGGCGGCCGGCGCGGAACTGCACCGGCTCGAAGTGGCGCAGGTGTCGCTGGAAGCCGAGGAACGCCGCCTCGCCGAGATGCGCAACGCCCTAGAGACCCGGCTCGGCCAGATCGACGCCGACGTCGAACGCGAAAAGGTACTGGCCGGCGACGCCGCCGAGGCGGTCGCCCGGCTCGACGACGAGAGCGCCGCGTTGAGCGCGGCGCAGGCCGGCGAGGCCGAGGCCGAACGACGCGCAGCGGCGGCGCGGGCCGAGGCCGCTGAAACGGTCGTCGGGCTCGAAGCGGAGGTCGACGCGCTGACCGGTCGCATCGCCGCCGAAGAGGTGCGCCGCGCCGCGCTCGAACGGCAGATCGAGGATCTCGGTCTGCGGATCGAGCGGCTGCGCGGCCGCGCCGTCGAAGTCGATGACGCGCTCGCCGCCCTCGCCGCCGAAACCGGCGGCCGCGACGACCGCGACGCCGCCGACGCCGCCGTAACCCGGGCCCGGGACGATCTCGGGTCGCGGCGCGCGACGGCTGATGCGGCCGAACGCGAGCACGAGTCGCGGCAGGTGGCCGAGCGGTCGGCGCGCGAGACGTGGCAGGCGGCGGAGACCGCGCACGCCGCGCTGGCGGCCGAGGAAAGCGCGCTCGCCGAGCTGCTCGACAAGGGCGGTCGCGCAAACGGCCCGACGCTGATCGACGCGGTGAACGTCGAGGCCGGGCTCGAAGCCGCGCTCGCCGCCGCGCTCGGCGACGACCTCGCGGCCTCGCCCGACGAGACGGCGCCGATGCACTGGCGCGCGCTCGCCTACGACGGGGAACCGCCGCCGCTGCCCGACGAAGCGGCACCGTTGAGCGGGTTCGTCGAGGCGCCGCCGGCGCTGGCGCGCCGGCTGTCGCAGGTCGGCGTGGTCGACGGCCGGGAGGGCGCACGCCTGCAGGCGGCGCTCGTCCAGGGCCAGCGCCTGGTCGGTCGCGACGGCGCGTTGTGGCGCTGGGACGGTTTCACGGTGGCGCCCGAGGCGGAAACCCCGGCGGCGACGCGGCTGCGTCAGAAGAACCGCCTCGGCGTGGTCCGCGACGAGCTTGCGGCCAACGAATCGCGGCGCGCCGAGGCGAAAACGGCGTTCGAGGCCGCCGCCGCGGCGCTGGAAGAGACCCGCGACAGCGCAACGGCGGCGCGCGCCGCCCTCCGCACCGCCGAAGACGCTCTCGATGCGGCGCGCGAGGCGCGCGCCCGGGCGAACGAATCGGCGGCGGCCGAATCCTCGCGCCGCGCCAATCTACGCGCCGCCGCCGAGCGCCTGGCCGGCGATCTTGCCGAGGCCGAGGAAGCGCGCGCCGTCGCACGGGACGCACAGGACGCGCTGCCCACGGGCGTCGAGGGGCGCGCCCAACTCGAAGACCTGCGGCGCCGACTCGCGGAACGCCGCGCCGTGCTCGCCGAGCGCGACCACACGCTCGATCGTCTGCGGCGCGAGGCGACGGCGCGCCGCGACCGTCTGGCGGCGATCGCGACGGATCTCGAATCCTGGCGCACGCGCGCCGGCGGCGCGGATCAGCGCCTTGCACAGCTCGCCGAACGGCGCGCCGCCGCGGAAACCGATCTCACCGCGCTCGCCGACCGCCCGGCGGAAATCGCCCGCGAGCGCACGGCTTTGTTCGAACAGCTCGCGGCGGCGCAGGCCGCGCGCCGACGCGCGAACGACACGGTGGTCGAGGCCGAAACCCGACTCGCCGCGTGCGACGAGCGACTCAAGGGCGCCGAAGCGGCCGCCGCCGGGGCGCGCGAGGAGCGCGTCAGGTGCGAGGGCGCGCTGGGACAGGCCCGCGCCACCCGCGACGAGGTCGCCCGCGCGGTCGATGAACGGCTCGGCTGCGCGCCGTCGGAACTCGCCGGGCTCGCCGGCGTCGACGATGCGGCCGAGACCCCCGAACTCGACGAGATCGAGGCGCGCCTCGCCCGCCTGTTGCGCGAACGCGAGAACATCGGCGCGGTCAATCTGCGCGCCGAGACCGAGGCCGCCGAGGTCGAAGAACAGCTTTCCGCGCTGCGCGACGAGCGCAGCGATCTCGAAGCGGCGATCGCCCGGCTGAGACAGGCGATCGGCCGGCTCAACCGCGAGGCGCGCGAGCGGCTCGAAACCGCCTTCCGGACGATCAACGATCACTTCGGCGCGCTGTTCACCCGCCTCTTCGCCGGGGGCCGGGCGTACCTCAACCTGATCGATTCGGACGATCCGCTCGAGGCCGGCCTCGAAATCATGGCGAGCCCGCCGGGCAAGCGCCTGCAAATGCTGTCGCTGCTTTCCGGCGGCGAGCAGGCGCTGACCGCGCTGGCGTTGATGTTCGCCGTGTTTCTCACCAAGCCGGCGCCGATCTGCGTGCTCGACGAGGTCGACGCGTCGCTCGACGACGCCAACGTCGAGCGTTTCTGCGATCTCATCGACGAGATCGCGCACCAGTCGGCGACCCGTTTCCTCGTCGTCACGCACCATCGCCTGACCATGGCGCGGATGGACCGGCTGTTCGGCGTTACCATGAGCGAGCGCGGCGTTTCGCAGCTCGTGTCGGTCGATCTGCGCACGGCCGAGGAGTTGAGAGCGACCGCCTGAATCCCGAAAAAATCTCGTTTTTCCTTTTAACTACAATTAGTTGCCATAAAGCCGTTCGACCTTGACAGGGGTAGGTACAGCCCGTATGTTTCCGCCGCTTTCGGGTGTGGTCCCGGTCTCTGCCGATGTCTGCGACGGTCGTCGGAGGCGAAGCCGATGAGCGAACGCGAGCCGCCCCCGTCGCTCGAAGACCTTGACGCCCGGCTCAAGAAGGCGCGCGAGGGGGTCGAGCGAAGCGCGGGAGGCAGGACGCGGCAGATCGGCGGCTTGGGCGCCGCGCTCGAGATCGCGATCGAAATGGTGGGGACGCTCGCCGTCGCCGTCGGCATCGGTTGGTTGCTCGACAATTGGCTGGCGACGCGTCCCGTGTTTTTGGTTATCTTCTTCTTTCTCGGCGCTGCCGCCGGGGGATTGAACGTGTACCGCCGGGCGCAGCGGCTTGCCGGCGGGGATACCGACGCAGGCGGGTCCGGGGACGCTTCGGACCGCGGGCACAACGGGTGAGGAGCGGCGGGGAAGCGTGGCCGAGCACGGGCACAGTCCGTTATCGCAGTTCGAAATTCGCACGCTCGTCCCCATCGACCTGGGGGGGCTCGACGCGTCGTTCACCAACTCGTCGATGTTCATGGTCGCGGTGATCGCCGCGGTGACCGTGTTCCTCGTCGCCGGCATGAGCAAACGCGCCATGGTTCCCGGACGATGGCAGTCGATGGCCGAGCTCTCCTACGAGTTCGTCGCCAACATGGTGCGCGACAACGTGGGCGGCGAAGGGCGGCGGTATTTTCCGTTCATTTTCACGCTGTTCATGTTCATCCTGTTCGCCAATTCGATCGGATTGCTGCCCTACAGCTTCACGGTGACGAGCCATATCGTCGTCACCTTCGCGCTCGCCGCGGTGGTGTTCGTCGGAGTCACCGTGATCGGCCTCGTCAAGCACCGGCTCCACTTCTTCAGTCTATTTTTCCCCAAGGGCGTGCCGCTGATCATGGCGCCGCTGCTGATTCCGATCGAGGTGCTGTCGTATTTCGCCCGGCCGGTGACGCTGTCGCTGCGCCTGTTCGCCAACATGATGGCCGGGCACACCATGCTCAAGGTATTCGGCGGCTTCGTTGTGCTGCTCGGGCTCGCTGGCATCGCGCCGCTGGTCGTCATCGTTCTTCTGATCGGCCTCGAAGTGGTCGTCGCCGTCCTTCAGGCGTACGTTTTCGCCATCCTCGCCTGTCTCTACCTCGACGATGCGCTGCATCTGCACTGAGACGGCGGGGGAGTTTCCGTTTTCGCTGTATCCACAATGAACAAGGGATTCGGACCATGGATGTAGAAGCCGCTAAATTGGTGGGCGCAGGGATCGCCACCATCGGTCTCGCCGGCGTCGGCGTCGGCATCGGCAACGTTTTCGCCGCGTTCATCACGGCGGTGGCCCGCAACCCGGCGGCGCGACCCCAGGTGTTCCCCTTCACCATGCTCGGATTCGCCCTGGTCGAGGCGGTGGCGCTCTATGCGCTGCTGATCTCCTTCCTGGTCCTGTTCGGCTAGGCGGCCGGCCGGCCGCGAGCGGGGTCACGCGATGCCGCAGTTCGATCCGGCGGTGTTCTCGCCGCAGCTCGTCTGGCTGGCGATCACTTTCGTCATGCTCTACGTGCTGATGGCGCGGGGCGCGCTGCCGCGCATCGGCGAGGTGCTCGAGGCCCGCCGCGACAAGATCGCCCACGATATCGACGCTGCGACGACTCTCAGGTCCGAAGCCGAAGCCGTGCTCGCCGAGTACGAAGTGGCGATGGTCCGGGCGCGCTCGGAGGCCCAGAGCCTGCTCGCCGAGGCCGCCGAGAAGCGCGCCGCCGAGGCCGAGGCGCGGATCGCCGAGATCGACGCCCGGACCGCCGCGCAACTCGCCGAGGCCGAGGCGCGCATCGCCGCGGCGCGCGACGCGGCGCTCGTCAACATCGAGACGATCGCCGGCGAGATCGCGCGCAGCGCCGCCGAAAAGCTGGTCGGCGTTACGGTCGACGACGGCGCGCTCAAGGCCGCGCTCGCCGCCGCCGGGGAGACGCGCTGATGTTCGGTCCCGAGTTCTGGGTCGCCGCCGCCTTCGTCATTTTCGTCGTCCTCATGTGGCGTCCGGTGGGACGGATGATCGGCGCCGGCCTCGACGCCCGCGCCAGGAAAATCCGCGAAGAGCTCGAGGAGGCCGTGCGTCTGCGCGAGGAGGCGCAAGCCCTTTACGCCAGCTACCAGCGCCGGCAGAGCGAAGCGGCGGCCGAGGCCGAGGAAATTCTCGCGCACGCCCGCGAAGAGGCCGAGCGCCTGGCCAAACAGGGCGCCGCGGCACTCGAGGCGACGCTCGCGCGGCGCGAGCAGCAGGCACTCGACCGCATCGCCCGCGCCGAGCAGGAAGCGGTCGACGACGTGCGCGCGGCGGCCGTCGATCTCGCGCTGCGCGCGACCCGCGAGCTACTCGCCGAATCGCTCGACGACGCGGCCCACAAGGCGCTCATCGACGACGCCGTCGCCGGCCTCGACAAGCAGCTTCATTAACCCCGGCCTCACCGGACGCCGGTTCCGACTCTCCACTTGTCGGTCGTTTTGTGAAACCGTCGTTCACGGTCCGGTCTGCGCCGGATCGGACGCGCGCCGCCGGCAGGTCCGGGATTGGCTAGGAGCTGCTTTCGCGTGCATTTGCAGCGCAGGGGGCGTGCTATGTGATCGCCGCGGGAGGGCTCATCACACCTGATGACGTACCGGAGCGCTTCCGCAGCCTCGCTTACGAAGAGCACGGCGACAGCATGATCATCGACCCCAGAGGCGAGGTCGTGGCTCGCGCGCCTCGAGGCGAGGAGACTATTCTGGTTCACGAAGCACGTCGGTCGATCATCCGCGCAGCGAAAGCCGCGAACGACGTCGCCGGGCACTATGCGCGGCATGACGTTTTCCAACTCATGGTCCGCGGCACGCCGGCGACGCTGAGGAGTAAAGCCGCCGGGACGGGACAATGATCCTTCACAGGGAGATAGACTTCATGACGTATGACAGGGAACTTATTTCGAACGGAAATCCGATGGAGACCGTTGTTGGTTTCAGCAGAGCCGTTCGCGTCGGGCCTTACATTTCGGTTGGCGGGACAGCGCCGGTTGGGTCGGATGGAAAGACCGTGGGTGTTGGGGATGTGGCTGCCCAAACCAGACAATGCATTGAGGTCATCAAGACGGCATTGGAGCAAGCGGGATCAGGGCTTCAGGATGTGGTGCGAACCCGCATTATTCTGACGAACATCGATGACTGGAAAGCTGCAATCGAAGTGAGGAAAGAGTATTTTCGCGACGTACGCCCTGTAGATACGATCATGGCGATCGACCGGTTTGTTAATCCGGAATGGCTGATTGAAATTGAAGCAGATGCGGTGATCGCAGAGAGTGGCCACTGACTGATAATGTCCGAGTTGGCTCAAACCGGGAAGTGCCATGCGCTCGTCGGTCGCGTCCGTTCCTGCCCCATCGCTTGACGTACATCCCGAGCGCGGACGGACCGTCCGGCGCCTCCCGCTCGTGCTCTTTAAGCCGGGTGGCGCGCGCAACGAACTTCCGGACCGTGGCCTCGGCCACTTTCAGCCCGTCGCGGCTGAAATGGCGGCTGCGTACAGGGCTGCAAAGCAAAGCGACTCAGCATTCATCCCCCTCCCGGTTAATTGCGTCCCCCTCCCCCTGCCCCCTCCCGCCAGGGGAGGGGGAATCGTGGAGCGATGTCGCGTTCCCGGCCCGCCACATCGATGGCAGCCTCCCCCTTATGGTCGCCCTCCCCCTTGACGGGGGAGGGTTGGGTGGGGGTGATGGCCTACCCGGTACGGGCCACGACGGGCGGCGCGCGCGCTTGACGGCGGGACCATCCCGCCGCGTTTTCCATGCGCGTCCGCAACCCGCAGCGTGTTTCCCCCTCCCACTCATTGTTCGCCCCCCTCCCCCTGCTCCCTCCCGCCAGGGGAGGGGAAATCATGGCGGAATGTCGCGGTCGCGAAAGAACTGCCCGCCCCTGTCATTCGCGGGCGTGACCCGCGAATCCAGGGACCGGCCGAAGCCGTCTGGGTTGCCGGATCAAGTCCGGCAATGACATCGCAGACGGCGGCAACGGCGGTACCGCCCATCCCTGCATTCGTGGGCGCGATCCGCGACGGCGCGCTACTCCGCCGCTTCCTGGTAGGCCTCCATCGGCGGGCAGGTGCAGACCAGATGGCGGTCGCCGTGGACGTTGTCGATGCGGCCCACCGGCGGCCAGTACTTGTCCTCGCGCAGCGCGTGGAGCGGGAAGAAGGCCTGCTCCTTCGAGTACGGCGGCGACCAGTCGGCGTCGAGCAGCAGATGGTGGGTGTGCGGCGCGTTCTTCAGCAGGTTGTCGTGGGCGTCCGCCGTGCCCGTTTCGATGTCGGCGATCTCGGCGCGGATCGCGATCATGGCGTCGCAGAAACGGTCGAGTTCGCGCTTGGCCTCGCTCTCGGTGGGCTCGATCATCATCGTGTCGGGCACCGGGAACGAAATGGTCGGCGCGTGGAAGCCGTAATCGACCAGCCGTTTGGCGACGTCCTCGACGCTGACCCCGCACGACGCCTTGATCGGCCTCAGGTCGATGATGCACTCGTGCGCCACCATGCCGTTCTTGCCGGTATAGAGCACCGGGTAATGCGGCGACAGCCGCCTGGCGATGTAGTTGGCGTTGAGGATCGCCACCTCGGTCGCGCGCCTGAGTCCGGCGGGCCCCATCATGGTGATGTAGGCCCAGCTTATCGGCAGGATGCTCGCCGAGCCCCAGGGTGCCGCCGCGACCGGGCCGAGGGCGCCCGCCGCGCCCGCCGCCGGATTGAGTCCTTCGATCATCGGGTGGCCGGGCAGGAACGGCGCCAGGTGGTTCTTTACCCCGATCGGACCCATGCCGGGGCCGCCGCCGCCGTGCGGAATGCTGAACGTCTTGTGTAGGTTGAGGTGCATGACGTCGGCGCCGATCTCGCCCGGCCGGCACAGGCCGAGCAGTGCATTGAGGTTGGCGCCGTCCATGTAGACCTGCCCGCCGTTGTCGTGGACGATTTGGCAGATGTCGCAGATCGCCTCCTCGAAGACCCCGTGGGTCGAGGGATAGGTGATCATCAGCGCGGCCAGCGCGGCGGCGTGCTCGCGCGCCTTGGCGCGCAAGTCGGCGACGTCGACGTTGCCGTGTTCGTCGCACTCCACGACCACCACCCGGAGGCCCGCCATATGGGCGCTCGCCGGGTTGGTGCCGTGCGCCGAGGCCGGGATCAGGCAGACGTCGCGTTGTCCCTGGTCCCGGCTTTCGTGGTATTTGCGGATCACCTGGAGCCCGGTGTACTCGCCCTGCGAGCCGGCGTTGGGCTGCAGCGAAATGGCGTCGAAGCCGGTGATCTCGCACAGCATCTCCTCGAGCTCCTCGAACAGGTGCTGGTAGCCCTGGGTCTGGTCGAGCGGCGCGAACGGGTGCATGGCGCTGAGCTGTCGCCAGGTCACCGGGATCATCTCGGTGGTGGCGTTGAGCTTCATGGTGCACGAGCCCAGCGGGATCATCGCGCGGTCGAGCGCGAGGTCCTTGGTGACGAGCCAGCGCAGATAGCGCAGCATCTCGGTCTCGGCGTGGTAGAGGCTGAACACCGGATGGGTCATGAAGGCGCCGGCGCGCCGCAGTCCTTCGGGCAGGCACTCGGGCGCCTCGGCATCGATCTCGGCAATGTCGAGAAGCCGGTCGGCCTTGGTCGCGAACACCCGCCACAGCGCCCGCAGGTCCGCGCGCTTGGTGGTCTCGTCGAAGGCGATGCCGAGACGGTCGGCGTCGATCAGGCGCAGGTTGATGCGCGATTCGCGCGCCTTCGCCGCGAGCCTCGCGGCCTGTCCGGGTACGCGCACGGTGACGGTGTCGAAGAACACCCCGGTCTCGACCGCGAAGCCCAGACGCTTCAGCCCCGCGACCAGGATCTGGGTCATGCGGTGCGCGCGCTCGGCGATTGTCCTGACCCCGTCGGCGCCGTGGTAGACGCCGTAAAGCGCGGCGAGGATGGCGAGCAGCACCTGCGCCGTGCAGATGTTGCTGGTCGCCTTGTCGCGCCGGATGTGCTGTTCGCGGGTCTGGAGCGCCATGCGCAGCGCCGGGTTGCCCTCCGAATCGATCGAGACGCCGATGAGCCGTCCGGGCATCGCCCGCTTGTAGGTCTCGCGGGTGGCGAAAAAGGCGGCGTGAGGTCCGCCGTAGCCCATCGGAACGCCGAATCTCTGGGCGCTGCCGACCACGATGTCGGCGCCCATTTCGCCCGGCGGCGTGATCATCGCGAGGCTCAGGATGTCGGCCGCCACGGTGACGATCGCACCCTGCTTCTGCGCCTCCTTGATTACCCCGCTCAGGTCGCGCACGTCGCCGTAGGTTCCCGGGTTCTGCAGCAGCACGCCGAACACCTCGCGCGCCGCGAGCTCGCGCGCGGGATCGCCGACGATCACCTCGAAGCCGAAGGCGCGGGCGCGGGTCTCGACCACGGCGATGGTCTGGGGATGACAGTCCGCGGCGACGAGGTAGGCGGTCGCCGCGCTTTTCGAAATACGCCGCGACATGGCCATGGCTTCGGCCGCCGCCGTCGCCTCGTCGAGCAGCGAGGCGTTGGCGAGCTCCATGCCGGTGAGATCGACGATCATCTGCTGGAAGATCAGCAGCGCCTCGAGCCGGCCCTGGCTGACCTCGGCCTGATAGGGCGTGTACGCCGTGTACCAGCCCGGGTTCTCGAGCACGTTGCGCAGGATGACGCCGGGAATCACGGTGCCGTGGTAGCCCATGCCGATCATCGAAATGAAAACCCGGTTGCGGGCGGCCATCTTGCGCAGGTACGAAAGCGTCATGCGTTCGCTCTTCGGCGCCCCGATCGCGAGCGGCCGTTGGCTGCGGATCGCCGCGGGCACCGTCTTGTCGACCATCTCGTCGAGGGAATCGAGGCCGAGCGTCGCAAGCATTTCGGCGATCTGCTCGTCCCCCGGCCCGATGTGGCGGCGGATGAAGTCGCCGCGCATTTTCAGTTCGTCCAGCGAGCGGCGGGTTTCCGGCATGGCTGTTGTCTCCTCGTTCTCTTCGGCGCGGCGACGGCGCGGTCTTATTCCAGGCCTTCGACGAACGCCGCGTAGGCCGCTTCATCCATCAGGCCGTCGAGTTCCGACGTATCGCCCAGCCTGAGTTTCATGAACCAGCCGTCGCCGACGGGATCGCTGTTCACCGTCTCGGGCGCGTCGCTCAGCGCCTTGTTGATCGCGACCACCTCGCCGCTCAGCGGGGCGTAGACCTCGCTGGCCGCCTTGACCGATTCGACCACGGCGGCTTCGTCGTGCTGCTTGAACGTCTTGCCGATTTCAGGAAGTTCGACATAAACCACGTCGCCGAGTTGCTGCTGGGCGTAATCGGTGATGCCGACGACCGCAACGTCGCCGTCGATCCGGACCCACTCGTGGTCCTTGCTGTAACGCAGTTCGCTCATCCGAAGTCTCCTTTGCCCCTGCTCGGGTTCGGGTTTCAGGACTTGTGGTAACGGGTCGCCACGAAGGGCAGCGCCGCGATGCGCGCCGGGCGCGGCCGGTCGCGCACCACCAACGCGACTTCGCTGCCGGGTTCGGCATGGTCGGCGTCGACGTAGCCCATGGCCACGGGACCGCCCACCGTCGGTCCGAAGCCGCCGCTGGTGATCTCGCCGATGGTTCGGCCGGCGGCGTCGGTCACGACGGTGTGTTCGCGGGCCGGCGCGCGGCCCTCGGGCCGGATGCCGACGCGGCGCCGGCGCGGACCCTCGGCAAGCTGGCGCGCGATCGTCTCGGCGCCGGGATAGCCGCCTTGCGCGCGGCGGCGCCTGGCTATGGTCCAGACAAGCCCGGCCTCGACCGGGGTGGTCGTGGTGTCGATGTCGTGGCCGTAAAGGCAAAGCCCCGCCTCGAGCCGCAGGCTGTCGCGGGCGCCGAGGCCGACGGGCGCGACTTCGGGCTCGTCGAGCAGCCGTCGGGCGAGCGTCTCCGTCGCCTCGTTGGGCAGCGAAATCTCGAAGCCGTCTTCGCCGGTATAGCCCGAACGGCTGACCAAGCAGTCGACGCCCGCGACGGTCATTTCCGCCGCCGTCAGGAAAACGAGGCGCGCGCAGTCGGGCGCATGACGGGCGAGCACGGCGGCGGCCGCCGGCCCTTGCAGGGCGAGCAGTGCGCGGTCGTCGCGCATCTCGACCTCGAGCCCGGGCAGGCCCGCGCCGAGATGCGCGAAGTCGGCGTGCTTGCAGGCCGCGTTGACGACGAGCAGCAGCCGGTCGCCCGCGTTGGTCACCATGAGGTCGTCGAGGATGCCGCCCGCTTCGTTGGTGAACAGGGTATAGCGCATGCGGCCTTCGGCGAGGCCCGCGATGTCGCCGGGGACCAGGCGTTCGAGCGCGTCCGCCGCGCCGGGTCCGCGCAACACCACCTGTCCCATGTGCGAGACGTCGAACAGCCCCGCCTTGGCACGGGTGTGGAGGTGTTCGGCGAGGATCCCGTGTGCGTACTGCACCGGCATTTCATAGCCGGCGAACGGCACCATGCGGGCACCCAGCTCGACGTGCAGATCGTAAAGCGGTGTGCGTTTCGGCGTTTCGTTCCGGCTGTCGCTCACAGGGTCCTCCAACGTTCGCAGGGCATCGCCACCCGCCGCAACCGGCGAAGTGACGGCCCCCTCTGTCGTCGGACCTGAGAGATTCGTCCGGCCGATGCCCGCCCGGAGTTACCCCTTCGGTGAGGCGTCGGCGCCCCTGCGCCCGACACCTGCTTTCCAGAGGTTCATCCCCCTGCGGTCCCTTTGCCTGAGAGTTTCCGGGGCGGTTGCTCCTTCGGCGCCGGCCGTCACGGAAGACGAACGGTCGATCTCTCCCGCAGGGTTCGTTTGTATGTCTCCCTCTCCCGATCGGGTCGCCCCGACCGGTGCGGCGATGATAGTCCCTCCGGCGGCGGCGTCAACCGCGCAACCGCGGACAAGGCGTCAGCGGCGGCGGGCGCGGAGCTCCTCGAGCTGAGCACGGCTGAGTTGGAAGCCGATGAAGATGCGATGGGCGCTTGCATCCTTACCGGGCGCGAGAAAGATGCGCTGATGCAACTGTTCGGTCACGCCGATCCGCAGGACCAGTTCCGGAAACTCGGGAGCGAGCGGAAAGACCCGTTTGGCGATGATCTTGCCGTCGGGATCGGTGATGGCGACGAAATATTCGAACTGACCGGGGGTGTCGTCGGCCGCCGGGCCGCGCGAGAACGTGAAGTCGACATCGACGTCGACGTCGACGAAACCGTCGGAGTCGTACTCGCATTGCATCGCCAGGCCGGCGATCTCGCTTTCGTAGCGCACGTCGGTGAGGTCGCGGCCCGGACCCGGGCGGAACAGTGTCAGCTGCTTCGCCTCGTCGACCATGACGGCCCTCGGGCAGGGCGGCTGCGGCGGCGTGCTGAACAGGCTGCAACCGGTGAGGACGGCAGCGAGAAGCGGCGCCGCCCAGGGGCGCGCGCGTATCGGCCGGAGGCGGAGCCGAGATTGCGACAAGGCCCGCGGAATCAGATCCGTTTGTGGGTGCCGTCGCACATCGGCCGGCGCGCCGAATGCTTGCAGCCGCAGAAATAGACGTCCTTCGGCTCGTCGGCCACAAACTCGATCGGACTGAAACCGGTATCCTTGTGCGAGCCGTCACAGAACGGCTGTTTCGCGCTGCGTCCGCAGGCGCACCAGTAATACTTCTTGCCGGCGACGACCTTGACGACGAAGGGCGCCTTCTGAGCAACCACGGGGTCCGTCATGGGTTTCCCAATAAGGTTTTCTTGAGGGTGGACGTGTACTAGGTTGTTGGCGCGGCGGTCGTCGCGTCCCGGGCGGGACGGTCCTGCCGGCGGCACTTTAGACGGCCGTGCTGCCATCGGCAAGAGGTGCCGCGAGCGAGCGGCGCGCGCGGGTGTGGCGCGGGGGGACATCGCATCATATATGTGGAGCACATGCCGAAACCCGCCCTGACCCTTCTGCTCGCCAAGCCGCGCGGCTTCTGCGCCGGCGTCGAGCGCGCCATCCAGATCGTCGAGGCGGCGCGCGACCGCTATGGTCCGCCGGTCTACGTCCGCCACGAGATCGTGCACAATCGCCACGTCGTCAAGCGTCTCGAGTCGGAGGGCGCGATCTTCGTGGACGACACCAGCGAAGTGCCCGACGGCGCGCCGGTCGTGTTCTCCGCCCACGGCGTGCCCAAGTCGGTTCTCGACGAGGCCGAGAAGCGGGGGCTCACCTATCTCGACGCAACCTGTCCGCTGGTGAGCAAGGTCCATCGTGAGGCCGAACGACACTTCGCCGCCGGACGCAAGATCATTCTCATCGGCCATGCCGGCCACCCCGAGGTCATCGGCACCATGGGTCAGCTTCCCGAAGGCGCGATCGTTCTCGTGAAATCGGTCGCGGACGCGGAGACCGTCGCGCCGAACAATCCCGACCGGCTCGCCTACATCACCCAGACGACGCTGTCGCTCGACGACTGCGCCGGAATCGTCGCCGTGTTGCGGCGGCGGTTCCCGAACATCTGCGGTCCCCACCGGGAGGACATCTGCTACGCCACCTCCAACCGTCAGCAGGCGGTCAAACTGATCGCCGCCGATTGCGACGCCCTGATCGTGGTCGGCGCGCCCAATTCGTCCAACTCGTTGCGCCTGGTCGAGGTCGCGCGCAACGCCGGCTGCCCGCATGCCTTTCTGGTCCAGCGCGCGGCCGACATCGACTGGGCTTCGCTCAAGGGAATCCGCTGTGTCGGACTCACCGCCGGTGCTTCGGCGCCCGAGATTCTGGTACAGGAAGTGCTGGCGGCGTTCCGGGCGCGTTACGATGTCGCGGTCGAGGAGATCGAGGGTAACGCCGAGGACGTCCGCTTCAACCTGCCGCGCGTGCTCATCGCCTGAACGCGTCCCGGCTCACGCTCGCTCACGGCCCCGAAGATGGCGGTTTACACAGAGGTCGGCGACGAGGACATCGCCGACTTCGTCGCCCAGTACGACATCGGCGCGATGACCTCGTTCAAGGGCATCGCCGAAGGCGTCGAGAACAGCAACTATCTGCTGCTCACCGACCGGTCGCCGTTCATCGTCACCCTTTACGAGAAGCGGGTCGAGCGCGCCGACCTGCCGTTTTTCCTCGGTCTCATGGAGCATCTCGCGGCGCGCGACGTGCCGTGCCCGACGCCGCTTCACGGCCGTGACGGCGAGGTGCTCCGCGAGCTCTGCGGCCGGCCGGCGGCGATCATCAGCTTTCTCAACGGGGTCTGGCCGCGGCGCATCCTGCCTCACCACTGCGCAGCGCTCGGCGCGGCGCTCGCGCACCTGCATATCGCCGGCGCCGACTTCGATCTCAAGCGGCCCAACGCGCTCTCGGTCGGTGGCTGGCGTCCGCTCGTCGAATCCTGCCGCGCCGAGGCGGACACGGTAAGTTCCGGTCTCGCCGTGACCATCGATGCCGAACTTGAGGCGCTCGAAGCGGCGTGGCCGCAGAAGCTACCCGCGGGCGTCGTCCACGCCGATCTGTTCCCCGACAACGTGTTCTTCGAGAACGTCCGGCTCACCGGCCTGATCGACTTCTATTTCGCCTGCAACGACTTCTTCGCCTACGACCTCGCGGTGTGCCTGAACGCCTGGTGTTTCGAGCGCACCGGCGAGTTCAACATCACCAAGGCGCAGCAACTCCTGTCGTCGTACCGCCGGGTGCGCGAGATTTCCGCAGCCGAACTCGCCGCCCTGCCGCTGCTCGCGCGCGGCGCGGCGCTGCGGTTTCTGCTGACCCGGCTTTACGACTGGCTCAACCAGGTCGATGGCGCGCTGGTCAAGCCCAAGGATCCGCTCGAGTATTTGCACAAGCTGCGATTCCATCAGGGCGTGTCGGGGCCGGCGGCCTACGGGCTGGCATGAGCGGGCGCGAAGTGGTCGAAATCTTCACCGACGGGGCCTGCTCGGGCAATCCCGGCCCGGGGGGCTGGGGGGCAATCCTCAGCTACCGCGGCAAAACGCGCGAGATCAACGGCGGCGAAGCCGACACCACCAACAACCGCATGGAACTGACGGCCGCGATCCGCGCGCTCGAGACGCTCAAACGACCGACGCCCGCGCGCATTCACACCGACAGCACCTACCTCAGGAACGGCATTACCCGCTGGATCCTGCGCTGGAAGGCGAACGGCTGGAAGACCGCGGCCAAGAAACCGGTCAAGAACGTCGATCTGTGGCGGCGCCTCGATGCGGCGCTCGCCGCCCACCAAGTCGAATGGCGCTGGATCAAGGGTCACGCCGGCCATCCCGGGAACGAACGCGCCGACGCCCTCGCCCGCCAGGGCATGGCCCCCTATCGGGACGCGTAAGCCGCGGGCTCGTACAAAGAGTACCTGGATGCCGATAGACGCGAGAATCGTCCAATGCTCGGATGTCAGTTGCTCGCCCGCATCCCGACATCCCGGAGGAGATCGCCGAACGGCCGGAAATGACCGATACGGTTTATGTCAGGGTGATAATTGCCATTGTTCTGGACTGTGCGGGTTGGGCGTCCTAGGCTGAATACTGGGTTACGAATCAATAGGGGGAAGGGAACATGCCAAACGTGTCGTGGCGTATGAAGGGGAAGCACCTTAAGAATTGCAACTGTGCTTTCGGTTGCCCTTGTGATTTCAACGCACCACCGACCTACGGCCCCTGCGAGGGCATGGTGGGCATGCATATTGACGAAGGCAACTTTGGTGATGTCCGTCTCGACGGTCTTCGCTGGGCTGCTACCTACCATTGGCCCGGCCCTCTTCACGAGGGCAACGGCACACTTTTGGCCATCATCGACGAGCGGGCCGATGAGGCGCAAAGGAATGCTTTGCTGACCATTCTTTCGGGACAAGAGCAGGTTGAGGGTACCTTCTTCCACATTATAAGCATGATCGTCAGCACCATGCTCGAACCGAAGTTCTTGCCGATTGATTTTGAGTTCGATCTCGATGGCCGTACCGCGCGAATGTCGGTGCCTGGCGTATTCGAAACAACATCGGAGCCAATCAAAAACCCAGTTACGGGAGATCCTCATCGCATCAGTGTCAAAATCCCTCAAGGCTTCGAGTACGAGGAAGCCGAGATCGCGAGCGCTACAGTCAAGGGCATGGGCGAGATCGAGTTTGACCACACCGACTGCCACAGCTCACTTGCCGACGTTACCTTTACACAATCGGGGCTTGCCTAGGATAACGGACACATTGTTTCGTAAATGCTGAGGCGATGTCCTGGGTGAACTTGAGAGACGCGCGGGCCGGAATCTTCCGTTCTATTTGCGTGGGACCCGGCTAATGCACGTCCAAATACAGATCAACTAGAGCGAGATGTGATGAGATCGGATCGATTCTGTTTCCCGGGCAGGCCGAGGTGACCCGCCAGGAGGCGCGCGCGGCGCGATGCGGGGACATCGGGCAAGCGCGCCGGCGTCCGCCGCCCGGAAACCCGAAGGGACGGGCGCATTGGCGCCAAACCCTGCGGGCTTCGGCTGGCCCGTACCTCCTGGTATGGGCGGCGCCAAACCCCTTGACCTTGTCGCAAATGCGCTCCGTCAGAATGGTTCTATCTCATCAGATCGCGCTCTAGAGGTCCGTTCGTGGTTACAGGCGGAAGAAGGCGGGTGGTCAGCCGGGAGTCCGCTTTCACCCGGTCAGGGGACGTAGCGCACGGGCGCGAACCCGACTGTCCTGGATACGTGCATCACCAAGCGGTGTGACGCCGAGGAACCGCACCCATGCTTACTCATGGCCGGGCTCGATCCGCCCATCCATGGTCATCGCAACGGCTCTCGGCATGTCCGGATCGGATCCGGGCATGCCCGGAGAAAGTCCGCGGGCGCCCGTTGGGAGCTAGGCGTCGCCCAGCAGCGTCTCGGCGTCGCTCACCTTGAGCCCCGTGCCGTCCTCGACGTGCAGCGCCTTGACCACGCCGTCTTCGACCAGCATCGAGTAGCGCTGCGAACGCAGGCCGAACCCCCGCGCCGTGAGATCGAGGTCGAGACCCGCCGCGCGGGTAAAGTTGGCGCTGCCGTCGGCCAGCATCATGACCTTGTCGCCGACGTTCTGATCTCTGCCCCAGGCGCCCATGACGAAAGCGTCGTTGACCGAAACGCAGGCGATCGTGTCGACGCCCTTCTCCCGAAGGCGGTCGGCGGCGGCGACGAAGCCGGGGAGATGCTGCGCCGAGCAGGTCGGCGTGAACGCGCCGGGAAGCCCGAACACGGCGACTCGCTTGCCGCGAAACAATTCGTCCGAAGAAATCGCGGCCGGCCCGTCGTCGGTCATGTGATGGAAGGTCGCGGAAGGGGCGCGGTCGCCCACTCTTATGGTCATGGTGTCTCCTCTCTCCGGGTTCGAGGCGTCCGCCCCGACGTCGCTTGATAGAATGATTAAAAGCGAACCCGCTGGCGATCGCAAGGCGGTCGTGGCTTGCGCGGCGCCCGCGCGCTATTTCGCCTTCGCCAAGGTGCTGCCGGCGCGGTCGAAGGCGGCGACCACCGCATCCTCGGTCAGAATCTCGGGCAGCGGCAGCCCGTGCGGCAGCGCCGGTCCGTAGACCGCGTTGAACGGAATGCCGAAGCGACCGAAGCCCTCCAGATAAGCCGCGATTGCGGGATTGGGCAGGGTCCAGTCGGCGCGCATCGCCACGATCTGACCGCTCGTGAGGCGGTTCGCCACTGCACCGCGATCGAGCACTGTGCGCTGGTTGAACTGACAGGTAATGCACCAGTCGGCGGTGACGTTGACCAGCACCGTCTTGCCCGCGGCGAGTAGCTCCGGGATCGCCGCTTGGTCGAAGGGTTGCCAGATTTCGTCGGCGGCCGCGGGCGGGACGGGCGCGCCGTCGCGGCCGAGTTGTCCCGGCGCGACGAAGGCGAGGACGATGAGAGCGGTGAGCGCGGCCGCCATCACCAGACGCCGCAACCGGCCGACGCCGCCCCACAGCACGAGCGTCGCGCCGAGCATCAGCGCCGCGACGACGAGCGCCGCCGTGATTCCCGCCTGCGCCGCCAGCACCGTTATCAGCCAGACTGCGGTCGCGGCGAGCAGAACGCCGAGAATACGTCGCAGAACGCCCATCCACGCCCCCGGGTTCGGCAGCCGGGTCGCGAGGCCCGGAAAGGCCGCGACCGCGAGATAGGGGGTCGCCATCCCGAGGCCGAGCGCGGCGAACACGGTGACGATCTCGAGCGGGCCCCGGGCGAGGGCGAAGCCGACGGCGGTGCCGAGGAACGGCGCCGAGCACGGCGTCGCCAGCACGGTGGCGAAGGCGCCGCTCAGGAAATGGCCGGGTACGCTGTCGTGTTGTCTGCTGCCCCCGAGGTTGGCGAGCCATGCCGGCAATGGCAGCTCGTAGAAACCCCACAGGTTGCAGGCGAACAGCGTCAGTATCGCGATCAGCGCGACCAGGAAAAGCGGTTCCTGGAACTGGATTCCCCAGCCCACCGCCAGCCCCGCCGCCTTGAGAGCAATGACGAGCCCGGCGAGCAGAAGAAACGATACGACGATGCCCGCCGCGGCGGCGGCGAAGCGCGTGACCACGCGGCGCCGTGCCGCTCCCGCCATGCCGATCACCCCGATCAGCTTGAGCGAAAGGACGGGTAGCACACAGGGCATCAGATTGAGAATCAGACCGCCGAGAAAGGCGAGGCCGAGGATCGCGGCGAGCGCGCCGACGTCGAAGCTCTCGGCGGCCCCGGCAACGCCGGCGAGCGTTTGTTCGACCGCATGCGATCGGTCGACCAGGGTGAACGTCAGCGGCACGCCGACGAGCGGATCGCCGTTGCGGTTCGCCGGCGCGGCGAGGCGGAACACCGCCTCGACGCCACCCTCGCGCAGTTCGACCTCGGGCGGCCGGAACGTGAACGCATCGGGGCCTTCGACGAACAGATCGGGCGCGGCGAAAGGAACCGGCGATCGCGCGATGACGCGGAGCAGCCGATCGGCGCCGGTCCCGCCGATCTCGGCGGCGATGACTTTCGGATCGCCTGCCAGGGGCGGGCCCGGCACCCGGGCCGAGAACCGCGCGACCAGATCGGCGTAAACGGTCGGCGCCGCCGGCCCTGCCGGCAGATCGAGCGTGAGTTCGGCCCGCATCGGCACGCAGATCTCTTCGCAGGCGACGTAGTCGACGGCGGCGCGCAGCGCGAGCGGCGCGGCTGCGTCGACGGAGCGCACCGTGAGCGGCAACACGACCTCGCCGGTGTAGCCGTTACTGACGAGGTCGCCGAACTGAACGAAGCGCTCGGGCGCCGGCCAGACGATGTCGGCCGAGTCGAGGTTGGTCGATTCGCTCCAGTCGATGACCGGCGGGAACCCCGCATCGCCGGGTGTTTTCCAATAAATCTTCCACTTGTCCGCGAGCCTGAACTGGAGACCGAGCGCCGCCACACCGCCCTGCCCCAGCGCGCTCTGTGCCGAGATCAGGCGCACCTCGGTGACGTCGGTGCGGGCCCAGGCGCTCGCCGCAGCGCTTCCCTCGGCCGCCGCGCGCGCGTTCGCCGTCGCGGCGAAGGCGCAGAAAACCACGCTTCCGGTTGCGATCCAGCGCCTCAGAGTGTTTCTGGTCAGACCAAACATCGCGTTTTCGCCAGGCGGTGTCCATCGTGGACGGACGAGACGATTCTCTGGGGTATATAGTTTTTTGCTGAGGGTTTGTCACCGATATGAGATACTGAAGGGCGTGGAAAACGACGGAGTGTCCACGGACGATGGCCAGGGATGAGTTCGACGAAGGGACGGGTTATTTCGAGGGGCATATGCTCGTCGCCATGCCCCAGATGTCCGATCCGCGCTTTGAACGGTCCGTGATCTACCTCTGCGCCCACAGCTCCGAAGGGGCGATGGGGCTCGTCGTCAACAAGCTGGTCGATACCATCACCTTCCCCGACCTGCTGCAGCAGCTCAACATCGAGGTCGAGGGCGATACCGAACCGATCCGCGTGCATTTCGGCGGGCCGGTCGAGTCCGGGCGCGGCTTCGTGCTGCATTCGGACGATTACGTCCAGGAATCGACGCTGGTCATCAACGAAGGCATCGCGCTGACGGCGACGGTCGACGTGTTGCGCGCCATCGCCCACGGCGAGGGTCCGAGGCGCAGTCTGCTGGCGCTCGGTTATGCGGGCTGGGCGCCGGGTCAACTCGACGCCGAGGTCCAGGCCAACGGCTGGCTGCAGGTGCCGCCCGACGAGGATCTGATCTTCGGCGCCAACCTCGACAACAAGTGGGAACGGGCGATCAACAAGATCGGCATCGACCTTTCGTTGCTGTCCCCGACCGCGGGCCGCGCCTAGC
>JBHHZM010000023.1:0-31724 GCA_046758065.1 Alphaproteobacteria bacterium
GGCCGCACGGTCGGGGCCGGCGTCGTCACCGAGATCATCGAGTAGGACGGACCGGACAAAACTCAACCGGGGCGCCGGTCACGGGTGGAGAGAATGGCATGGTGAACCAAGATATCCGCATACGCCTCAAGGCGTTCGACCATCGCGTTCTCGACCAGTCGACGAGCGAGATCGTCAACACCGCCAAGCGCACGGGCGCGCGGGTCCGCGGCCCGATTCCGCTGCCGACGCGCATCGAACGTTTCACCGTGCTGCGTTCGCCTCACATCGACAAGAAATCGCGCGAGCAGTTCGAAATCCGCACGCACAAGCGGTTGCTCGACATCGTCGACCCGACGCCGCAGACCGTGGATGCGCTGATGAAGCTCGACCTCGCGGCGGGCGTCGACGTCGAGATCAAGCTGTAGGGACCGAGGACATGCGCAGCGGCATCATCGCTCAGAAAATGGGGATGACCCGGCGGTTCGCCGGCGACGGCACCCACGTGCCGGTGACGGTGCTCAAGGTCGACGATTGCCAGGTGGTCGCCACCCGGACCGCCGGACACGATGGCTACGACGCCGTGCAGGTCGGCGTCGGCCGGGCCAAGGTGAAGAACGTCACCAAACCGATGCGCGGCCATTTTGCCAAGGCCCGGGTCGAGCCGAAGCGCAAGGTGGCCGAGTTCCGTATCTCGCCCGAGGCGATGCTCGACGTCGGTGCGACGCTTTCGGTCGAACACTTCGTTTCGGGACAGTTCGTCGACGTGGTCGGTACCTCGATCGGCAAGGGCTTCGCAGGCGTCGTCAAGCGCCACAACTTCAAGACCCAGCGGGCGACCCACGGCGTCTCGCTCAGCCATCGGGCGCCCGGCTCGACCGGCAATTCTCAGGATCCCGGCAAGGTCTTCAAGGGTAAGAAGATGGCGGGCCACATGGGCGACCGCCGGGTCACGGTACAGAATCTCGAAGTCGTCGAGGTCGACGGCGCGCGCGGCTTGATCCTGGTGAAAGGCGCCGTGCCCGGCTCGAAGGGGGGCTACGTCCTGATCTCGGACGCCAAGAAACGCCCGCGACACGAGAGCGCGCCGTTCCCGGCCGGTCTGGTGGCGACGGCTGCGGCCGAAGCCGAAAGTGCGCCTGCCCCGGCCGAGAACGGCGGCGACGAGGGCAAGGAGTGACGACGATGAAGTGCGACGTCATCACGCTCGAGAACAAGAGCGCCGGCACCATCGAGCTTGCCGACGAGGTGTTCGGGCTTCAGCCGCGTCCCGACATCCTTCATCGGGTCGTCACCTGGCAGCTCGCCAAGCGTCGCGCCGGCACGCACAAGACCAAGACGGTGAGCGAGGTTTCGGGTTCGACGCGCAAGATGTTTCGACAGAAAGGCACGGGTCGGGCACGTCACTGCACGCGCCGGGCGCCTCAGTTCCGCGGCGGGGCCGTGACCTTCGGTCCGGTGGTCCGCAGCCACGCCATCGACATGCCCAAGAAGGTGCGCAAGCTCGCACTCAAGACGGCGCTGTCGGCCAAGCGGGCCGAGGGCAAGCTGCGGGTGATCGAGGCCGCCCGTCTCGAGACGCACAAGACCAAGTCGCTGGCCGCCGCGCTCGACGAGCTTGGTTTCGGTCGCTCCCTGTTCATCGACGGGCCGGAGATCGACCTCAACTTTCGGCGCGCGGCGTCGAACTTGGTCGATGTCCACGTCCTGCCCCAGCAGGGCGCCAACGTCTACGACATTCTGCGCTGCGACACGCTGGTTCTGACCCGTACCGCGGTCGAGCATCTGGAGGCGCGCCTGAAATGACGGCTCGAACCTCTTACGACGTCATCATCGCCCCGGTTGTGACCGAGAAATCAACCCAGGGCGCCGAGAACAACCAGGTCTCGTTCCGGGTCGCGGGCGACGCCACCAAGCCGCAGATCAAGAAGGCGGTGGAGGCGGCGTTCGGAGTCACGGTGAGCCGGGTGAACACCCTCAACGTGAAGGGCAAGGTCAAGCGCTTCCGCGGCAGGCCTGGCAAGCGCGCCGGTTTCAAGAAGGCGATCGTCACCCTGGCCGAGGGCCACTCGATCGACATCACGACGGGGATCTGAGGCATGGCTCTCAAGCACTTCAGGCCGACCACGCCGTCCCAGCGACAGCTCGTTCTGGTCGATCGTTCCGACTTGTGGAAAGGCAAACCGGTCAAGGCGCTGACCGAAGGGCTGAACAAGACCGGCGGCCGCAACAACACCGGCCGCATTACGGCGTGGTCGCGCGGCGGCGGCCACAAGAGGCGTTATCGCATCATCGACTTCAAACGCTCGAAGTTCGACGTTCCCGCCACGGTCGAGCGCCTCGAATACGATCCCAACCGGACGGCATTCATCGCGCTGGTGCGATACGACGACGGCGAACTCTCGTATATTCTGGCGCCGCAGCGGCTCAAGGCGGGCGATAAGGTGATTTCGGGCGAGCGCGTCGACATCGTGCCCGGCAACGCCATGCCGATGAAGAACATTCCGGTGGGCACGATCATCCACAACATCGAGATGAAGCCGGGCAAGGGAGCGCAGATCGCGCGCGCGGCGGGGGCCTACGCTCAGCTCGTGGGCAAGGACGCCGGATACGCGCTCCTCCGCCTGTCGTCTGGCGAACAGCGCATGGTCCGCGCCGACTGCATGGCGGCCATCGGCGCCGTGTCAAACCCGGACAATCAGAACATCAACCTGGGCAAGGCCGGACGCCCGCGCTGGAAGGGCAGGCGTCCCGTGGTGCGCGGCGTCGCCATGAACCCCGTCGACCACCCGCACGGCGGCGGCGAGGGCCGCAGTTCGGGCGGGCGCCATCCGGTCACACCCTGGGGAAAACCGACCAAGGGAAAGCGCACCCGGTCGAACAAGAAGACCGACGCGCTGATCATCAGGCGGCGGCACAAGAAGAAGTAGGAGAGTAGCAGCGTGGCACGTTCCGTTTGGAAAGGACCGTTCGTCGACGGCTATCTGCTCGAGAAGGCGGAAGCCGCGCGCGCGAGCGGACGCAAGGAGGTCATTCGCACCTGGTCGCGGCGCTCGACGATCCTGCCCCAGTTCGTAGGCCTGACGTTCGGAGTCTACAACGGGCGCAAGTTCGTTCCCGTGCTCGTCACCGAGAACCTGGTCGGTCACAAGATGGGCGAGTTTGCGCCGACGCGGACGTTCCACGGCCACGCCGCCGACAAGAAGGCAAAGAGGGCCTGAGGCAATGGGCAAGCAGGCACGCGAACGGCGGCTCGCCGACAACGAGGCTATGGCGGAGGTCCGCATGCTGCGGATCAGCCCGCGCAAGCTCAATCTGGTGGCGGCGAGCATCCGCGGCCTTGCGGTCGGGGATGCCCTGAACAGCCTGACGGTTTCGAGACGTCGCATCGCGAACGACGTACACAAGGTCGTCCAGTCGGCGGTCGCCAATGCCGAGAACAATCACGATCTCGACGTCGACCGGCTCTTTGTCGCCGAGGCGACGGTGGGCAAGGCGATGGTGCTGAAACGCTGGCGTCCCCGCGCCCGCGGCCGCACCGGCCGCATTCATAAGCCGTTCAGCAATCTCACGGTCGTCGTGCGCGAGCGCGAGGAGGAAATTTAATGGGCCAGAAAGTCAACCCCATAGGCTTGCGCCTCGGCATCAACCGCACCTGGGATTCCCGCTGGTACGCCGATAGCGATTACGCCCGGCTCCTTCACGAGGACCTTCGTCTGCGCGATTACCTCAAGAAGCGGCTAATGCAGGCGGGCGTGAGCCGCATCGTCATCGAGCGACCGGCGAAGAAGGCGCGCATCACCATCCATACGGCTCGCCCCGGCGTGGTCATCGGCAAGAAGGGCGCCGACATCGAAAGGCTGCGCACCGAGATCGCCAAGATGACCGAGTCGGACGTGCATCTGAACATCGTCGAGATTCGCAAGCCTGAAATCGACGCCCAGCTCGTCGCCGAGAACATCTCTCAGCAGCTCGAGCGGCGTATCGGTTTCCGCCGCGCCATGAAGCGCGCCGTCCAGTCGGCTATGCGCCTCGGCGCCCAGGGCATCCGCATTACCTGCGCGGGACGCTTGGGCGGCGCCGAGATCGCCCGTACCGAATGGTACCGGGAAGGTCGCGTACCGCTACACACGCTGCGCGCCGATGTCGACTTCGGCCGCACCACCGCAGTCACGACCTACGGGACCTGTGGCGTCAAGGTCTGGGTATTCAAGGGCGAGATCATGGAGCACGACCCGATGGCCCAGGACAAGCGCGCCATGGACCAGCAAACGGGCCTGCGCGGCTAGGCCGGGTGCGGAGAGTGGAGATATGTTAAGCCCCAAGCGAACCAAGTACCGCAAGGCCCACAAGGGTCGCATCCACGGCTTGGCCAAGGGCGGCACCGAGCTCAATTTCGGTGCGTTCGGCCTCAAGGCGACCCAGCCGGGACGGGTAACGGCGCGCCAGATCGAAGCGGCCCGGCGCGCGATTACACGCCATCTCAAGCGTGCTGGACGCATCTGGATTCGCATCTTTCCCGATGTGCCGGTCAGCACCAAGCCGACCGAGGTGCGCATGGGCAAGGGCAAGGGCTCGCCCGAGTTCTGGATGTGCCGCGTCAAACCGGGACGCGTCCTGTTCGAGGTCGACGGCGTCTCGCCGACGCTTGCCAAGGGAGCGTTCGAACGCGGCGCCGCCAAGCTGCCGCTGGGAACGCGCATCATCACCCGCGGCGAGGAGGCCTGAGCGATGAAAGCGGAAGAGGCGCGCGTCAAGAGCGTCGACGAACTGAAGGATCTGCTCGTTTCGCTCAAGAAGGAGGCGTTCAACCTGCGCTTCCAGAAGGCGACCGGGCAGTTGGAGAATACCGGGCGGGTGCGCGAGGTGCGTCGCGACATCGCGCGGGTGAACACGATGCTGCGGGAAAAGTCCCGCGCCGCGTCCTGAGGAGACGGCCATGCCGAGACGGGTCATGCAGGGTACCGTGGTCAACGTCGCCGGCGACAAGACGGTGATCGTGCGTGTCGATCGGCGGATCATGCATCCGCTCTACAAGAAGTTCATCCTGCGCTCGAAGAAGTATGCGGTACATGACGAGCAGAATCGGTGCAAGCCGGGCGATGTCGTGCGCATCCGCGAATCGCGTCCCTACTCGAAGCGCAAGACATGGGAAGTCGTTGCCGACGCGGCGTAAGACGTCCGTGCCGCGGCGTTGAGGAAAGGCCAGGGCCATGATCCAGATGGAGACGAACTTGGGTGTCGCCGATAACTCGGGCGCGCGCCGGGTCCAGTGCATCAAGGTGCTTGGCGGCTCGAAGCGCAAGACGGCCTCGGTGGGCGACGTGATCATCGTCTCCGTCAAGGACGCGATTCCGCGCGGCAAGGTCAAGAAGGGCGATGTTCACCACGCCGTCATCGTGCGAACGGCAAAAGAGATTCGCCGCGACGACGGCAGCGCGATCCGCTTCGACCGCAACGCCGCGGTGCTCATCACCCGCCAGGGCGAGCCGATCGGCACGCGCATCTTCGGACCCGTCACGCGCGAGCTCAGGGCGAAGAAGTTCATGAAGATCATCTCGCTCGCGCCGGAGGTGCTGTGATGGCGCGAAAGCTGCGTATCAAGAAGGGCGACGAAGTCATCGTGATTACCGGCAAGGAGAAGGGTAAGAAGGGCAACATTCTGCGCGTCTTTCCCAAGGACGGACGTGTGCTCGTTCAGGGTGTCAACATGGTGAAACGCCACACCCGTCCGTCGGCCGCCTCGGCCGGGGGCATCGTGGAGAAAGAGGCGCCCCTGCATATTTCCAACGTCGCCCATATCGATCCAAAGTCGGGCGAATCGACGCGCGTCGGATATCGCACCCTGGATGACGGGCGCAAGGTGCGCTTTGCCAGGCGCTCCGGCGAAATCATCGACGTCTAGGCCGGCGGAGCGAAAGGATACGGCGATGAAAGCCCGTCTGAGGGAGCATTACGACACCGAACTGCGGCGCGAGTTGCAGACGCAGTTCAACTACGGCAATCCGATGCAGGTCCCGCGTCTCGAAAAGATCGTGGTCAACATGGGCGTCGGTGAAGCGGTCGCGGATAGCAAGGTGATCAATGCGGCGGTCAGCGATCTCACCGCCATCACCGGTCAGAAACCGATCGTCATCAAGGCCAAGAAGTCGGTGGCCGCGTTCAAGCTGCGCCAAGGGATGCCCGTCGGCGTCAAGGTGACGCTGCGCAAGAACCGCATGTACGAGTTTCTCGACCGGCTGGTCACGATCGCCCTGCCGCGCGTGCGCGACTTCCGCGGCGTTTCGCCCAAAAGCTTCGACGGTCAGGGCAACTACGCGCTCGGTCTCAAGGAGCAGATCGTGTTCCCCGAGATCGACTACGACAAGGTGGACATGGTGCGCGGCATGGACATCGTTATCGTCACCACGGCCGGGACCGACGAGGAGGCGCGGGCCTTGCTCGCCGGTTTTCAGATGCCGTTCACGAGCGGCGCATAGGTCAATCGCGGACACGAGGAATCGCATATGGCGAAAAGAAGCGCGATCGAGAAGAACAAGCGGCGTGAGCGCCTGATACGGAAGTATGCGGCCAGGCGGGACGCGTTGAAGGTGCTGGCCAACGACGAATCGCTTCCCCAGGAGGAGCGGTTCGCGGCGCGGCTCAGGCTCGCCAAGCTGCCGCGCAACTCGTCGAAGGTACGGCTGCGCAACCGGTGTGCGCTGTCGGGACGACCGCGCGGCTATTACCGCAAGTTCGGCATCTCGCGAATCGCACTGCGCGCGCTTGCATCCACCGGCCAGATTCCAGGCGTGGTCAAGTCGAGCTGGTAAGGGAGAGCGTTTCATGCCGATAGGAGATCCCGTAGGAGACATGCTGACACGCATCCGCAATGGACAGCGGGCGCGGAAAGCGAGCGTGCGCTCGCCCGCGTCGAAGCTGCGCGCGCGTGTGCTGGACGTTCTCCAGAAGGAGGGTTATATCCGGGGCTACACGCAAGATGACTTGGGGCGGGGTAAGGGCGAAATCACGATCGAGCTCAAGTACCACGACGGCGAACCGGTGATCCGCCAGATCAACCGCGTTTCCAAACCGGGCCGCCGCGTGTACTCGTCCGTCAGGGACCTGCCGCGCATCTATAACGGACTCGGAATTTCGATCCTGTCGACGCCGCAGGGCGTGATGTCCGATACCGATGCGCGCACCGCCAATGTTGGCGGCGAGATCCTGTGCACGGTGTTTTAGGAGAGCGAGGATGTCGCGCGTAGGCAAACATGCGGTCGTGGTTCCCAGCGGTGTCGACGTCGCCGTAAGCGGCCAGCTCGTCACGGTCAAGGGGCAGCGCGGCGAACTTTCCGCGACCCTGCCGCCCGAAGTCCGGGTGGCGATCGAGGACGGCAACGTCCGGGTGCGTCCGTGCAACGAGAGCGCCCGGGCACGGGCGATGTGGGGGACCTCGCGCAGCATGGTCAACAACATGGTGACCGGCGTTTCCGGAGGGTTCCGTATCGACCTCGTAATTACCGGCGTCGGCTACCGGGCCGCGACGGACGGCAAGGCGTTGACGCTGCAACTCGGCTACAGCCACGACATCCATTATCCGATCCCGAAGGGCATCGAGATCAAGTGCGAACGTCCGACGATGGTTTCGGTATCCGGCGCCGACCGTCAGCGGGTCGGGCAGGTGGCGGCCGAGATTCGAGCGTTCCGCAAGCCCGAACCCTACAAGGGCAAAGGCATCAGGTACGCGGACGAGAGAATCCGTCGCAAGGAAGGCAAGAAGAAGTAGGAATGCGGCCATGTTGACGTCGAAACAGCTTTACGAGCGGCGCAAGACCCGTGTGCGCAAGCATATCGCCAAAGCATCGGGGACGCGTCCGCGGCTATCGGTGTTCCGTTCGAACAAGCACATCTATGCCCAGATCATCGATGACTCGCGGGGGACGACCCTGGCTGCGGCTTCGACCCTCGACAAGGCGCTCAAGTCCGAGCTCGAACGCGGCGGCGACAGGGCTGCGTCGGCGCGCGTCGGCGCACTGATCGCCGAACGCGCCAAGGCCGCCGGCATCGACAAGGTCGTGTTCGACCGCGGTGGTTATCTGTATCACGGTCGGGTCAGGGCCCTGGCCGAGGGAGCCCGCGAGGGCGGGCTGTCATTCTGAGGGTACGAGACGATGGCACATATCAATACCCGGAACGTTAATCCCCGGAGCGCCGACGAAGGCGAACTCGTCGACAAGCTGGTGAGCATCAACCGGGTGGCCAAGGTGGTAAAGGGTGGCCGCCGGTTCGGTTTCGCCGCCCTGGTTGTCGTCGGGGACACCAAGGGCCGGGTCGGATTCGGTAAGGGCAAGGCGCGCGAGGTGCCCGAGGCGATTCGCAAGGCGACCGAGCAGGCCAAGCGCGATCTCGTCCGTGTTCCGCTGCGTGAGGGCCGTACCCTGCACCACGATGTCACCGGCCGTTTCGGCGCCGGCCGCGGGGTCCTGCGGGCGGCGCCGGCGGGTATCGGAATCATCGCCGGCGGGCCGATGCGTGCCGTTTTCGAGACTCTCGGCGTGCACGATGTCGTGACCAAGTCGATCGGCACGTCGAACCCGTATAACATGGTGCGCGCCACATTCGATGCACTCGGCAAGCTGATGTCGCCGCGCGCCATCGCCGCCCGGCGCGGCAAGAAGGTCGGCGAAATTATCGGGCGCCGCGAGCGCGCGCCGGCGAAGGAGCAGGCGAATGGCCACTAAGAGCAAGAAGAAGCTGCGCGTCATTCAGATCGGCAGCCCGATCGGCCGTCGCAAAGACCAGCGTCAGACGCTCGTCGGTCTCGGCCTCAACAAGATGCACCGCAGCCGCGAGCTCGAGGACACGCCGGCCGTGCGGGGCATGATCCGTAAGGTCGCGCATCTCGTGCGCGTCGAGGAAGTCGCGTGAAGCGCGCCGGCGGCATCGTAAAGGTGATCGTGCGATGAGACTGAACGAGCTTAACGACAATCCCGGGTCGCACCGGCGGGGCAAGCGGCTCGGCCGCGGTATCGGCTCGGGCACGGGCAAGACCGCGGGCCGCGGCCACAAGGGACAGAAGTCGCGGTCGGGCGTGGCGCTCAAGGGTTTCGAGGGCGGTCAGATGCCGCTTTACCGCCGCTTGCCGAAGCGCGGCTTCCACAACATCTTCGCCAAGCGCTTCGAAATCGTCAATCTGGGGCGCCTTCAGAAAGCGATCGACGACGGCAGGATCAAGGTCGACGCACCGGTGAACCGCGGTGTGCTGATCGCGGCCGGGCTGCTGCGCAAGCGGGGCTATGACGGCGTCCGTCTTCTCGCCAAGGGCGAGATCAAGGCGGCGGTGACCATCGAAGTCGACGGCGCCTCGAAGGCCGCCGTGGCCGCGATCGAGGGCGCCGGCGGCAGGGTCGTGCTTCCCGCCGCCAAGCCGGCCGCGGACGCGCCGGCGTCCTGATTCGAAAGGAAAACCATGGCTTCCGCCGCCGAGCAACTCGCCGCCAACATCAATTTCGCCGCCCTGGGCAAGGCGACGGAGCTCAAGAAGCGGCTGTGGTTCACCCTCGGCGCCCTGGTGATCTACCGGCTCGGCACCTATATCCCGATCCCCGGCGTCGATCCGGTGATCATCAAGGATATCTTCGAGCAGCAGGCCGGCGGCATCCTCGGCATGTTCAACATGCTCGCCGGCGGCGCCCTTGGGCGGATGACGATCTTCGCCCTCAACATCATGCCCTACATCTCGGCGTCGATCATCATTCAGCTCCTTACCACCGTGTCGCCGCACCTCGAACAACTCAAGAAGGAAGGCGAGACTGGACGGAAAAAGATCAATCAGTACACCCGGTACGGAACTGTCTTTCTCGCTGCACTTCAAGGCTATGGCATCGCCATGGGGCTCGAAGGCATGACCGGTTCGCAGGGCGCCGCAGTGCTGCATCCGGGGCTGTTTTTCCGTCTTACGACGGTGATAACCCTGGTCGGCGGCACCGTGTTCCTGATGTGGCTCGGTGAGCAGATCACGGCGCGCGGCGTCGGCAACGGGATTTCGCTGATCATTTTCTCCGGCATCGTCGCAGGGCTGCCGCGCGCCATCGGCTCCACCCTCGAGCTTGGCCGCACCGGGGCGATTTCGACGTTCTTCATCATCTTTCTCATCGTCATGGTGGTGGTGGTCGTCGCTTTCATCGTCTTCATGGAGCGAGCGCAACGACGAATCGTGGTGCAATATCCCAAACGTCAGGTCGGACAGCGGATGTTCGGCGGCGAAAGCTCGCACCTGCCGCTCAAGGTCAATACCTCGGGCGTCATTCCGCCGATCTTCGCCAGTTCGATCCTGCTGCTGCCGATCACGGTGGCGGGTTTCAACGCCGGTCAGGGACCGGAGTGGCTGAGCACGATCGCGACCTATCTTGGTCGCGGCCAGCCGCTGTTCATGGTCCTCTACATGTTGGGGATCGTCTTCTTCTGCTTCTTCTACACGTCGATCGTGTTCAATCCGGCGGACACCGCCGACAACCTGAAGAAGTACGGCGGCTTCATCCCCGGGATCCGGCCGGGCAAGAACACGGCGGAATACCTCGACTACGTGCTCACCCGGCTGACCGTCGTCGGCGCGGGGTATCTTGCCGCCGTGTGTCTCCTGCCGGAAATTCTGATCTCCAAGTTTGCGCTGCCGTTCTATTTCGGCGGAACCTCGCTGCTGATCGTCATTACCGTGACCATGGATACGGTGGGACAGATACATTCGCACCTTCTCGCCCATCAGTACGAGGGCCTGATCAAGAAGGCCAAGCTGCGGGGGAGACGGTGATGAACCTCATTCTGCTGGGGCCGCCGGGGGCCGGGAAAGGGACGCAGGCGAAGCTCATCGAGCAGGACTACGACGTCGTCCAGCTCTCGACCGGCGACATGCTGCGCGCCGCCGTCGCCGCCGACACCGAGGTCGGCAGGAAGGCGAAGGCGGTAATGGAATCGGGCGGGCTGGTGCCCGACGACATCGTCGTCTCGATCATTGCTGCGCGCATCGCCGAACCCGATTGCGCCAACGGTTTCATTCTCGACGGTTTCCCGCGCACCGTGGCGCAGGCCGAGGCGCTCGACCGGATGCTCGCGGAGAAAGGGTTGCGCATCGACCACGTCATCGAGATGAGGGTCGATGACGAGGCGCTCGTCGGACGGCTTTCGGGGCGCTTCTCCTGCGTCAATTGCGGCGCCGCCTACCACGACGCGTTCAACCGGCCGAAGATCGAAGGGGTCTGCGACATCTGCGGAGCGCGGGAGTTCACCCGGCGCAAGGACGACAACGCCGAAACGGTGCGCGCCCGGCTCGAAGCCTATCACGCCCAGACCGCGCCGCTACTGCCCTACTACCAGGCGCGCGGCTCGTTCCGCTCGGTCGATGGCATGGTGAAGATCGACGAAGTCGCGCGCCAGCTTCGCACCGTGCTCAACGGTAGCGGAGAGAATTGACTTGAAACCCAGGATTTCTATAATCCCGCACCGCCTCACGCGCGTGCCGAGCCCGGTCGTCAAGAAGAACGCGCCGGCCAATTTGCTTTTCTGAAAAGGAGATCGAGCCTTGGCACGCATCGCCGGTGTCAATATACCCACCAACAAGCGCGTCGAGATCGCCTTGACCTATATCTACGGCATCGGTCGTTCGAAGTCGCGCGAGATCTGCGAGAAGATTGGAATTCCGCATGACCGCCGCGTCAATCAACTGGCCGACGCCGAGGTCATCCAGATTCGCGAAGTGATCGACCAGAATTACAGGGTTGAAGGCGATCTCAGGCGCGAGGTGGCGATGAACATCAAGCGGCTGATGGACATGGGCTGCTACAGGGGCCTGCGCCACCGGCGTGGCCTTCCGGTCCGTGGACAACGCACCCACACCAACGCGCGAACCCGCAAGGGGCGGGCCCGGCCGATCGCCGGCAAGAAGAAGTAGGAACGCAGCATGGCCAAGGAAGCGACGACCCGCGTCAAGCGCCGCGAGAAGAAGAACATTACGTCGGGCGTGGCGCATGTGAGCGCCACGTTCAACAACACGATCATTACCATCACCGACGCCCAGGGCAACGCCATCGCCTGGTCGTCGGCGGGAAGTCAGGGTTTCAAGGGATCGCGCAAATCGACGCCCTACGCCGCCCAGATGGCGGCCGAGGTCGCCGGCCGCAAGGCGCAGGAGCACGGCATGCGTACCCTTGAGGTTGAAGTGAGGGGTCCCGGGTCGGGCCGCGAATCGGCGTTGCGTGCGTTGCAGGCGGTGGGTTTCACCATCACCGCCATTCGCGACGTCAGCCCGATTCCACACAATGGCTGCCGGCCGCCCAAGCGCCGCCGGGTCTAGGATGGGCCCCGCAAGCGGACGGGACCCGATGGAGATCCGGCCGACCGATGTCGTGGCGAACGCGGTTCGCCCTACACATGAGGATGTTTTCGTGATCCAGAAGAACTGGCAGGAACTGATAAAGCCCAACCGGCTCGCTATCGAGGCGGGCACCAACCCCAAGCGCGATGCGACGATCGTCGCCGAGCCGCTCGAGCGCGGTTTTGGGTTGACCCTCGGCAACGCCCTGCGCCGCGTGCTCTTGTCGTCCCTTCAGGGGGCGGCGGTGACTTCGGTGCAGATCGACGGTGTGCTGCACGAGTTTTCGTCGATTCCCGGAGTGCGCGAGGACGTGACCGACATCGTTCTCAACATCAAGTCGATGGCGCTCAGGATGCACGGCGAGGGGCCGAAGCGCATGACGCTGGCGGCCAAAGGACCTTGCGAGATCACCGCCGCGATGGTCGAGACGGGCCACGACATCGAGATCATGGACCCCGATCACCTGATCTGTACCCTCGGGGACGGTGCCAAGATCAGCATGGAGATGACCGTCGAGACCGGCAAGGGCTATGTGCCGGCCGCGCAGAGCCGCATCGAGGACGCGCCCATCGGCCTGATTCCGGTCGACGCGCTGTTCAGTCCGGTGCGCAAGGTCGCCTACAAGGTCGACAACTCGCGCGTCGGTCAGGTCACCGACTACGACAAGCTGTCGATGCGGGTCGAAACCAACGGTGTGGTCCTGCCCGAGGACGCGGTCGCGCTTGCGGCGCGTATCCTGCAGGATCAGCTCCAGCTCTTCATCAATTTCGAGGAGCCGAGCGCGGTGACCGCCGAAGAACAGGCCGCCGAGCCGGCGTTCAACCCGAATCTGCTGCGCAAGGTCGACGAGCTCGAGCTTTCGGTGCGTTCGGCCAACTGCCTCAAGAACGACAATATCGTCTACATCGGCGACCTCGTGCAGAAATCCGAGCAGGAGATGCTGCGCACGCCCAACTTCGGGCGCAAGTCGCTCAACGAGATCAAGGAGGTGTTGGCGCAGATGGGGCTGCAGCTCGGCATGGAGGTGACAAGCTGGCCACCGGAAAACGTCGAGGAACTGGCCAAGCGGCTCGAGGAACCGTACTAGAGCGCGGTCGCGCGCAAAGAAATGCTGGAAAGGGAACGTCATGCGCCACGGAATTAGCGGTCGCAAGCTCAACCGCACTTCGACCCATCGCAAAGCGATGCTCGCCAACATGGCGATGGCGCTCATCAAGCACGAGCAGATCACGACGACGTTGCCCAAGGCGAAGGAACTCAGGCCCTACGTCGAGAAGCTCATCACGCTCGGCAAGCGCGGCGGTCTGCACGCTCGGCGCCAGGCGCTCGCGGCGCTGCGCGACCGCGGACTGGCCGAAAAGCTGTTCGGCACGCTCGCGCCGCGTTACGCCGAGCGCAAGGGCGGTTATACCCGCGTACTGCGTGCCGGGTTCCGCTACGGCGATGACGCACCCATGGCGGTCATCGAGCTGGTCGACCGCGATCCCAACGCCAAGGGTCAGGATTCCGGTCCGGTCGGTGAGGAAAAGGAAGACGTCGAGGCGTAACACCTCGGGTTCGTCCGTCTACGCGAACCCCCGCGCCGGGCCCGACGCCTTCCGGGCGCAGGGCGGTTGACCACTCTTTTCGAATCCCAGGCGCCGCAGCCTCTCGCCGATCGTCTGCGGCCCAAGAGCCTCGACGAAGTCGTCGGCCAGGATCATCTGCTCGGTCCGGAAGGGCCGATCGGCCGCATGCTTTCGGATCACCGGCTGGCCTCGCTCGTTTTGTGGGGGCCGCCCGGCTCGGGCAAGACGACGATCGCGCGGCTGCTCGCCGACCACACCGAGCTCGCGTTCGAGCCGCTCTCGGCGGTGTTTTCCGGCGTCGCCGACTTGCGCAAGGTCTTTTCCCGCGCCCGCGAGCGTCGGCAGGTGGGTCAGGGAACATTGCTTTTCATCGACGAGATCCACCGCCACAACCGGGCGCAGCAGGACGGCCTCCTGCCTTACGTCGAGGACGGCACGGTGATCCTCGTCGGCGCCACCACCGAAAATCCGTCGTTCGAGCTGATCGGCGCGCTTCTGTCGCGCTGCCAGACGCTGGTACTCAACCGGCTCGATGACGCGGCGCTCGAAATCCTGCTGGCGCGCGCCGAGGCCGAAGAGGGGCGGGCGCTGCCGCTCGACGCCGACGCCCGGGCGGGCTTGCGCGAGATGGCCGACGGCGACGGCCGCTTCCTGTTCAACCTCGCCGAGGAGCTGTTCCATCTCCCCCCCGAGCCGCTGCTCGACCGCGCGGCGCTCGCCGCGACGGTGCAGAAGCGCGTGCCGCTCTACGATAAAGCGCAGGAAGGCCACTACAATCTGATCAGCGCGCTGCACAAGTCGCTGCGTGGTTCCGATACAGACGCCGCGCTCTACTGGCTGGCGCGCATGCTCGCGGCCGGCGAGGCTCCGCTCTACATCGTCCGGCGGCTGGTCCGGTTCGCTTCGGAAGATATCGGTCTCGCCGATCCGCAAGCGCTGGTGCAGACGATCGCCGCGCGCGACGCCTACGATTTCATTGGCTCCCCCGAAGGCGAACTCGCGCTTGCCCAGGCGGTGATCTATCTGGCGAGCGCGCCGAAGTCGAACGCGGCCTACCGGGCGCTCGGCGACGCGATGCGGAGCGCCCGCGAACACGGCTCGCTGATGCCGCCGAAGCACATCCTCAATGCGCCGACGCGACTGATGAAGGATCTCGGCTATGGCAAGGGCTATGTCTACGATCACGGGACACCCGAGGGTTTCTCCGGCCAGGACTACTTTCCCGAGGCCATGGCGCGCGAGACCTACTACCGGCCCGGAGACCGCGGCTTCGAGCGCGAGGTCGCCAAGCGCCTCGAATACTGGCGTCGCCTGCGGCAAAAGGCGGGCGAGGAGAAGGACGGGAAGTGAGTCCGTTCGCCGCCATCGTCCCGGCGGCGCCGTCGTGAGCGGCGTCGAGATTCGCGAAGTCAAGGCCGACGAGGCCGAACTGCGGCTCGACCGCTGGTTCCGCCGGCATTACCCGGGGCTGGGCCACGGCCGTCTCGAAAAGCTCCTGCGCACCGGGCAGGTCCGGATCGACGGCGCACGGGCGAAAGCGGGGGTGCGCCTCGCCGCCGGTCAGCGCATCCGCATCCCGCCGCTCGACGCTGCCTCCGAACGACCGGCGCAACCGGCCGCGCCGCCGGTAACCGCGGCGGACACCAAGTGGCTACGCGCGTCCGTGCTCCACCGCGACGACGAGATAATCGCCATCGACAAGCCGCCGGGGCTCGCCGCGCAGGGCGGCAGCGGCACGCGCCGGCATCTCGACGCCATGCTCGATGCGCTGCGCTTCGGCGCGCCCGAAAGACCGCGCCTCGTCCACCGTCTCGACCGCGATACCTCGGGCGTCCTTTTGCTCGCGCGCAGCGCCGCCGCCGCGGCCCGGCTCGGCAAACTGTTCCGCGGTCGCGACGTATACAAGCTCTACTGGGCTCTGGTCGTCGGTTGCCCGCCCGAGAACGAGGGGCGCGTGTCGCTGGCGCTCGCGAAGCGCCCCATGCGGGGTGGAGAACGGGTCGCGGCAGGCGAGGGCAAGCCGGCGGTGACCGATTATCGGGTGATCGACACCGTGGGCCGCAAGGCGTCGTGGCTCGCGCTGACGCCGCGCACCGGACGCACCCATCAGCTCCGCGCGCATTGCGCGGCATTGGGGACGCCGATCGTGGGCGACGGCAAATACGGCGGAGCGGCGGCTTTTCTCAAGGGCGGAACCGTCGCCGCGAAGCTGCATCTCCACGCCCGCGCCGTCGATCTCCCCGCGCCGTCAGGCGGACGCCTGTGCATCGTCGCGCCGCTGCCGGCCCACATGCGCGAAACCTGGGCGGCGCTCGGCCTCGACCCCGAGGCCGGTGGCGCGCCGTTCGCGGCGCCCGAGGGGGCCGGAACGCCGTGATCCGGCTCGTCGTCTTCGACTGCGACGGCACACTCGTCGACGGTCAGTACGCCATCATCGAGGCAATGCGGCGCAGCTTCTTGCGCCACCGGCTCGCGCCGCCTCCGGCCGCCGCCGTGCGTCGCGTCGTGGGGCTTGCGCTGCCGTCGGCGATTGCCCGGCTTTGGCCCGACGGCGACAATGGCGTCTGCGAGGGGCTGGTACGCGACTATCGCACCGAGTTCGCGACGCTGCGGAGCGATCCCGCACATCGCGAACCGCTCTATCCCGGCGCCGCCAAGGCCATCGCCGGACTCGCCGCTGCCGGTTATCGGCTCGGCATGGCGACCGGCAAGTCGCGACGGGGCTTGCGCGCAACCCTCGAACGTTGCGGTCTGTACGACCGCTTCGTCACCCTGCAGACCGCTGACGACGCGCCGAGCAAGCCGCATCCGGGGATGCTCGAACGGGCAATGTCCGAAGCCGGCGTCGCGGTGGACGAGACCGCGCACGTCGGCGACACGACTTTCGACGTCGAGATGGCGATCAACGCCGGCGTCGCCGCACTCGGCGTGAGCTGGGGCTACCACGAGGCGGAGGAACTGGCGGCCGCCGGCGCGCATGCGGTTATCGATTCCTTCGCTGAGCTTCCCGGCGTTCTCGCGTCGCTCGCCGGGGCGCCACGCGGATAGCGCGGACGGTGAAGGGTGGTTTCGCGGCGGGTCCGCGTCCGCGTATGATGCGGAGGGTGATGGCGGCCGGCCCCAGCGGCGTGCCCCAATGTCCGGTAAATGTGCGGAAAGCAAGGAAGACATGAGGAAAATCATCGAGAAACTCGAAGCCAAGCGCGCCGCCGCGCGCCTCGGCGGCGGTCAGCGCCGCGTCGACGCCCAGCACAAGAAGGGCAAGCTGACCGCGCGCGAACGGCTCGAACTGCTGCTCGATCCGGACTCGTTCGAAGAGTTCGACATGTTCGTCGAGCACGGCTGCACGGATTTCGGCATGGCCGAGCAGCGCATCCCCGGCGACGGCGTCGTCACCGGGCACGGCACGATCGGCGGCCGCCGCGTCTTCGTCTTCAGTCAGGATTTCACCGTTTTCGGCGGCTCGCTCAGCGAGGCGCATGCGCGTAAGATCTGCAAGATCATGGATCACGCGCTCAAGGTCGGGGCGCCGGTAATCGGCCTCAACGATTCGGGTGGGGCGCGCATCCAGGAAGGCATCGATTCGCTCGCCGGCTACGCCGAAGTCTTCCAGCGCAACGTGCTCGCTTCGGGCGTCGTGCCGCAGATTTCCCTCGTCATGGGTCCCTGCGCCGGCGGCGCGGTGTATTCGCCGGCGATGACCGACTTCATTTTCATGGTCAAGGATACCTCGTACATGTTCGTCACCGGCCCCGACGTGGTGAAGACCGTGACCCACGAGCAGGTGACCCATGACGAGCTCGGCGGCGCGGTGACGCATACCAGCAAATCGGGTATCGCCGACCTCGCGTTCGAGAACGATGTCGAAGCGCTCGCGCTCACCCGCCGTTTCGTCGATTTTCTGCCGCCGTCGAACCGCGAACCGCCGGCCGTGCGCCCGACGGCGGATCCCTGCGACCGGGCCGAGCCGTCGCTCGATACGCTGGTGCCGCCGGACCCCCACAAACCCTACGATATGAAAGAGCTGATCGAGAAAATCGCCGACGAAGGCGACTTCTTCGAACTCCAGCCCGACTACGCCAAGAATATCATCATCGGCTTCGCCCGCATGGAGGGCGCAACCGTCGGCATCGTCGCCAATCAGCCGATGGTGCTCGCCGGCTGTCTCGATATCGATTCGTCGCGAAAAGGCGCGCGCTTCGTGCGCTTTTGCGACTGCTTCAACATCCCCATTGTCACCTTCGTCGACGTGCCCGGTTTCCTCCCCGGCACGGCGCAGGAGTACGGCGGCATCATCAAGCACGGGGCGAAACTTCTGTTCGCCTTCGCCGAGGCGACGGTGCCCAAGGTCACGGTGATTACCCGCAAGGCCTACGGTGGCGCCTACGACGTCATGAGCTCGAAGCACCTGCGCGGCGACCTCAATTACGCCTGGCCCTCGGCCGAAATCGCGGTGATGGGACCGAAAGGCGCGGTCGAGATCATTTTTCGTGCCGATCTCGGCGACGAGACCCGGATCGAGGCACGCGCCGAGGAATATCGCGCCAAGTTCGCCAATCCTTTCATCGCCGGTAGCCGTGGCTTCATCGACGACGTGATCATGCCGCGCAACACGCGCCGGCGTATCTGCCGCGGTCTCGCGATGCTGAAAAGCAAGCGGCTCAAGAATCCGTGGAAGAAGCACAGTAACATTCCGTTGTGACGGGCGCGTGATGCCGGGCGACACGGCCGACGCCCGGGGCCGCCGACGCCTGCGTGGTTTTGTCGTCCATCTCGCCGGCTATTTCGTCGTCGCCGCCGTACTCGTGGTCGTGAACCTCGCGACCGCGCCGGAGAACCCGTGGTTCGTCTGGCCCCTCGTCGGTTGGGGCGGAATCCTCGCTTTTCACGTGGCCTTCGTCATGGGATTGTTCGGGACGCGCAGGTCGTAACCGCGAGGCCGCACCGACACAAATGTTCGCGAAGATCCTCATCGCCAACCGGGGCGAAATCGCCTGCCGGGTCATCCGTACCGCGCGGCGCATGGGTATCGCCACGGTCGTGGTCTATTCCGACGCCGACGCCGATGCGCTGCACGTGCGCATGGCCGACGAGGCTTGTCCCATCGGACCGGCGCCAGCGGCCGAGAGCTATCTCGTCATCGAGCGCATCGTCGCCGCCGCGCGCGAAACGGGGGCCCAGGCCGTACATCCGGGTTACGGTTTCCTCGCCGAAAACCCGGCCTTCGTCGCGGCCCTCGATGCGGCGGAAATTGTCTTCATCGGACCCGGCGCCGAGGCGATTGCGGCGATGGGCGACAAGCTCGAATCGAAACGGATCGCGCGCCAGGCGGGCGTCCGCATTATTCCGGGTCACGACGGCATCCTCGCGGACGCCGAGGCCGCGGTCGCGGCGGCGCGCGTCATCGGTTACCCGGTCATGCTCAAGGCGTCGGCCGGCGGTGGCGGCAAGGGAATGCGCATCGCCCGCGACGACGACGAGACCCGCGAGGGCTTCCGCGCCGCGAGCTCGGAAGCGAAATCGAGCTTCGGCGACGACCGGGTGCTGATCGAGAAGTTCATCGAACAGCCGCGCCACATCGAGATCCAGGTGCTCGCCGACGCGCACGGCAACGCCATCCAACTCGGCGAGCGTGAATGCTCGATCCAGCGCCGCCACCAGAAAGTGATCGAGGAAGCGCCGAGCCCCTTCATCGGCGACCGGACGCGCGCCGCGATGGGGGCGCAGGCGGTGGCGCTCGCCCGCGCCGTCGGCTACCGCTCGGCGGGGACCGTCGAGTTCATCGTCGATACGAATAAAGAATTCTATTTCCTTGAAATGAATACGAGACTTCAGGTCGAGCATCCCGTGACCGAACTCGTCACGGGCGTCGATCTCGTCGAGCAGATGATCCGCATCGCGACGGGCGAAAAGCTTGCGCTTCGCCAGGACGAGGTGCGGCGCACGGGTTGGGCGATCGAGGGGCGAATTTACGCCGAGGAGCCGACCCGGGGGTTTCTGCCGTCGTCGGGGCGGCTCACGCGCTTCCGGCCGCCGCCCGAAGCCGACGGTCTCCGGCTCGATACCGGCGTCTACGAAGGCGCCGAGGTCAGCGTGTTCTACGACCCGATGATCGCCAAGCTCTGCGCCTTCGGCGCCGATCGCGACGAGGCCATTGCCCGCCTCTCTGCCGCGCTCGACAGGTTCGAAATTCACGGTCCCGGCCAAAATCTGGGATTTCTCGCCGCGATGATGCGCCATCCGTGCTTTCAGGAAGGGCGCTTGAGCACCGGCTTCATCGCCGAGGAGTACGGCGAGGTTTTTGCCGGCGTGCCGGTCGAAGGGGAGGTGCGCGATGCGCTGCTCGCGGTCGCCGTCCTCGCGCACCTGCGCGATGTGGCGCGCGACGGTCGCGCCTTCGGTCATTCCGAGTGGGTGGCGAGCCTCGCCGACGCCAACTATCCGGTGACCGTCGCCGGACGCGAGGACGGGCTTGACCTGCGTTACGACGGTCAAAGCATTGCGCTCGGCGGCGACTGGCGGCCGGGTGAATCCCTATTCGCGGGAACGGTTGACGGGCGTGCCGTCGCTGTCCAGATCGCGCGGTATCGGGCGGGTTATCGCCTGCGCCACGCGGGGGCGGAAGTGATCGCGTTCGTGCGCCGTCCGCGCGAGGCCGAGCTTGCCGCCCTGATGCCCGCCAAGGCTGCGGGCGACAGCTCGCGGTATCTGCTTTCGCCCATGCCCGGCCGTGTCGTTTCGATCGCCGTCGAGGCCGGTCAGGACGTCAAGGCGGGCGAGGCGCTGGCCGTGGTCGATGCGATGAAGATGGAAAACGTGCTGCGCGCCGAACGCGACGGCCGCATCGCCCGCATCGTCGCCGGCTTGGGCGACAGCCTGAGCGCCGACCAGGTGATCCTCGAGTTCGAGTAGTCAACGAATGGCCGAGGAAACGTCGAGAACCGCGGTCCGCGTGCGCATCGAGGGCGGCGTGCAGGGTGTCGGGTTCCGTTACTGGACCATCGACCAGGCAGTTGCGCTCGGTCTCGACGGCTGGGTGCGCAACCGCGGGGACGGCAGCGTCGAGGCCGTGTTCGCCGGACCCGAGGACGTGGTTCGGGACATGATCGAACGCTGCCGCCGGGGACCTTCCTTCGCCCGTGTCACGGGGGTGACGGAGAGCCCGCAGACAGACGAAGTCGAACCCGGGTTCCGGATCGCACCGTCGCACTGAGGCGCGAAAGACAAGATCGGCAAGCCGGCCCGCACCCCCGTTTCAGCCTTCCAAAACGCGCGAGAAATGGTTTCGGAGTGCTGCGTCGACCTCCGCCATCGTGGTCTCGACGTCGAGGTCGGCGAGCGAAGTGACGCCATGCTCGCGGATGCCGCAGGCGACGATGCCCCGGTAATGGGCGAGGTCGGGCGCGACGTTGAGCGCGACGCCGTGATAGGTGACCCAGCGGCGCACGCGCACGCCGATGGCCGCGATCTTGGCCTCCGTCCCGTCGTCGCGCGCCACCCAGACACCGATGCGATCGCCGCGGCGCTCGCCTTTGACGCCGAAATCGGCGAGCGCGGCGATCAGCCAGTCTTCGAGCCCGGTGACATAGGCGCGGACGTCGGCGCGACCGCGTGCCCGGAGATCGAGCATGACATAAGCGACGCGCTGACCGGGACCATGGTAGGTGTACTGGCCGCCGCGGCCGGTGGCGAAGACCGGCAGGGCGTGCGGATCGAGCAGGTCTTCGGGCCGGGCGCTGGTCCCGGCGGTATAGAGCGGCGGATGCTCGAGAAGCCAGACGAGTTCGGGCGCGCGCCTTTCGCGGATCGCGGCGACGCGGTCCTCCATGGCGCTTACCGCTTCCGGGTAGGAGACCGGCGCGGCGCTCGTCCGCCACTCGATTTCCAGCCCGCCGGAAACGCCGGGCCGGGCGGCTTGCGCAGTTCTTGCAGATTTGCTATCCCGCATTATCTCAGGAACTTAATGCGGTCGTGGCGGAATTGGTAGACGCGCAGCGTTGAGGGCGCTGTTCCCGCAAGGGAGTGGAAGTTCGAGTCTTCTCGACCGCACCAGATTTCAAGGTCCGTGGGACTCCGCGGGCCTTCTTTCGTCGGGCCTCGCGGCCCCGCCCCGGCATGGCATTTCGCAAGCGGCCGGCTATACTGGCCCGCCGTCATCCGTGGCCAGGGAGGGTCCGATGTCAGACGATCTGCTGCGCGAGGCCGCTCTCGAATACCACCGCAAGCCGAAGCCCGGCAAGCTCGCCATCCATCCGACCAAGCCGCTGGCCAACCAGCACGACCTGGCGCTTGCCTATACGCCCGGTGTCGCCGCGGTTTGCGACGAAATCGTGCGCGACCCGGCGGAAGTTCATGCCTATACGACACGGTCGAACCTGGTCGGCGTGGTGACGAACGGTACGGCGGTCCTCGGCCTCGGCGCGATCGGCGCGCTCGCCGCCAAGCCGGTGATGGAAGGCAAGGCCGTGCTGTTCAAGAAGTTCGCCGGCATCGACGTTTTCGACATCGAGATCGACGAGCTCGATCCCGACCGTTTTGTCGATATCGTCGCCGCGCTGGAGCCGACCTTCGGGGCGATCAATCTCGAGGACATCAAGGCGCCCGAGTGCTTCGAGATCGAGGCCAAGCTCAGGGAGCGCATGAACATCCCGGTGCTGCACGACGATCAGCACGGCACCGCGATCTGCGTGAGCGCCGCTCTGGTCAACGGTTTGCGCGTGGTCGGAAAGAAACCGGAGGAGGTCACACTCATCTGTTCGGGGGCGGGGGCGGCGGCGCTCGCCTGTCTGTCGCTGCTGAACGAGTTCGGCATCCCCAAGGAAAACATGACCGTGCTCGATATTCACGGCGTGGTCTACAAGGGCCGCACCGTCGAGATGGATGCGGTCAAGGCGCAGTTCGCGCGCGACACCGAAATGCGCAGTCTCGGCGAGGCGATCGAAGGGGCCGACATTTTCCTCGGTCTTTCGGCGCCCGGCGTGCTCAAGCCCGAGATGGTCGCCAGGATGGCCGAGCGACCGCTGATCCTGGCGCTCGCCAATCCGGTCCCGGAGATCCTGCCCGAGCTGGCGCGCGAAGTTCGCGCGGACGCGGTGATTGCTTCCGGGCGCTCGGATTATCCCAACCAGGTCAACAACGTTCTCTGCTTTCCCTTCATCTTCCGCGGCGCGCTCGACGTCGGCGCGCGCGAGATCAACAGCGCCATGAAACTCGCCTGCGTGAACGCCATCGCCGACGTCGCGCGGGTCGAAGCCTCGGACGTGGTGTCAAGGGCCTACGGCGGGCAGGATCTCGCGTTCGGACCCGATTACATTCTGCCCAAGCCGTTCGATCCGCGGCTTATCGTCGCGGTGCCTTCGGCGGTGGCCAAGGCGGCGATGGAGAGCGGCGCGGCCACGCGGCCGATCGAGGATTTCGACGCCTATCGCGACGAGCTCTCCTCGTACGTTTTCCGGACCGGCTACGTCATGAAGAGCGTCTTCGAAGGCGCCAAGAGCGATCGCAGGCGGCTGGTCTATGCCGAGGGCGAGGAATGGCGGGTCCTCCAGGCGGTGCAGACGGTCTGCGACGAGGACTACGCCGCACCGATTCTTATCGGGCGCAGCGAGGTGGTCAACAATCGCATCGAAAAGCTCGGCCTGCGCATCCGGCCGGGCGTCGATTTCGAACTCGTCGATCCGCAGGACGACCCACGCTATCGCGAATATTGGACGCTCTATCACCGCATCATGGAGCGCGCCGGGGTAACTCCGGACAAGGCGCGCACCGTGGTGCGCACCGACAACACCGCGATCGCCGCGCTGATGGTGCGCCGGGGTGAGGCCGACGCCATGCTCGCCGGCCCGGTCGGCGTCTACAGGGAGCACCTGCGACACGTCATCGACATCATCGGCCTGCGCGAGGGCGTGCATTCGGCTGCGGCGATGCAAATGCTCGTCCTCGACCGGGGCACCTACTTCATGGCCGATACCAACGTGAGTGTCGCGCCCAGCGCCGAAGAGATCGCCGAGGCGACGATACTCGCCGCCGAGGAGGTCAGGCGCTTCGGCATCGCGCCGAAGGTTGCGCTGCTCTCGCATTCGAGCTTCGGCAGTTCGAACGCACCCGAGGCGATAAAGATGCGCGAAGCGCTCAAGCTGATCCGGCGCCAAGCGCCCGCCCTCGAAGTCGAGGGCGAAATGCACGCCGACCTCGCTCTTTCGGAAGCGATCCGCGAGGACATTTTTCCCAATTCGGCTCTCGGCGGCGAGGCGAACCTCCTGATCATGCCGAACCTTGACGCCGGCGATATCGCTTTCAATCTGGTCAAACAGCTTGCGCGCGGCATTTCGGTGGGGCCGATGCTGATCGGCACCGCGAAACCGGCGCATATACTCAACGCCACCATCACCGTGCGCGGTACGCTGAACATGAGCGCGTTGGCGGTGGTCGACGCCCAGACGCACGACGCCGACGACCGGCAGGCGGCGCTCGCTTTCGGCGGCGAGAGGTGAGGCCGTGGCGGGGCCGGGGAATGTCGCGCCAGAGACCGCCGCCGAAGCGAATGCGCACGAAGAGGGGAGCGATCTCTACGGCCTGACGCCCGAGATGGTCCGTGCCATCCGGGATGCGCTCGACCGCGAAGATACGGCGCAGGTCGAAGCCCTGATCGTGCCCTTGCACGCCGCCGACAAGGCCGATCTTCTCGAAATGGTCGACGCCGAAGAACGGCGGGTGATCGTCGATCTTCTCTGTCCCGACTTCGATCCTGACATCCTCGCCGAGCTCGAAGAGACCGTGCGCGACGAGGTCATCGCGCAACTCGACACCGCCGAGATCGCCGCCGCGGTCAGCGAACTCGACACCGATGACGCGGTCTACCTGCTCGAAGACCTCAGCGAGCAGGAGAAGCGCGAGATTCTCGACGCGATTCCGCCCGAGGACCGCATCGCGGTCGAAGAGGGCCTCGCCTTTCCGGAGAACAGCGCCGGGCGGCTGATGCAACGCGAGCTGGTGGCGGTGCCGGCGTACTGGACCATCGGCCAGACCATCGACTTCCTGCGGTCCTCGGACGATCTGCCCGACGAGTTCTACGATATTTTCGTCGTCGATCCGCGCCACGCACCGATCGGCTACGTGCCCTTGAGCCGGATTATGCGCACGCGCCGTCCGGTGCTCATGAACGACATCATGGAGCCCGAGTTGCGCACTATTCCGGCCGAGATGGACCAGGAGGAGGTCGCCTACCTCTTCCACCAGTACGGGCTCGTTTCCGCGCCGGTCGTCGACGCCTCGGGTCGGCTGATCGGCGTCATCACCGTCGACGACGTGGTCGAGGTCATCGACGAGGAGGCCGAGGAAGACATCATGCGCCTCGGCGGCGTCAGCGAGACCGACCTGCACGAACCCGCCTGGCGCACGACGCGCCGGCGCTTCACCTGGCTGTTCGTCAACATGGGCACGGCGATCCTCGCCTCTCTGGTCATCGGCCTGTTCGACGCGACCATCGAGAGGATGGTGGCGCTCGCCGTCCTCATGCCGATCGTCGCCTCGATGGGCGGTAATGCCGGCACGCAGACGCTGACCGTGACCGTGCGCGCGCTTGCCACCAAGGACCTGACCCCGGCCAACGCGCTCCGCCATGTCGGCAAGGAGGCCGCCGTCGGCATTCTCAACGGGGCGCTGTTCGCCCTGATCGCCGGCGTCGTCGCCGCGGCCTGGTTCGGCGACGCGACGCTCGGCGCGGTCATCGCCGCTGCGATGATCATCAACATGATCGTAGCGGCGCTCGCGGGCATTCTGGTGCCGCTCGGGCTCGACCGCTTCGGCGTCGATCCGGCGATTGCGGCAACCGTTTTCGTCACTACGGTGACCGACGTTGTCGGCTTCTTCGCCTTTCTCGGTCTCGCCGCGCTGCTTCTACTTTAGGGTTCGTTGGCGGACTGAGCGCTGGCGACGGGTTGGGCGCGCCTCTATATTGAAAACGAAAGAGTGGCGGGGCAGGGGGATATGAAAGGCCGTTTCGTTCGCTGAAGCTGTCCCGATCGGGAGGAGCGATGATTTTCAACGACCTGCCGTCGCTTGACTTCGGGCTCGGCGAGACCGCCGACATGATCCGCGATACGGTGCGCAGCTTCGCCGCCGACGAGATCGCGCCGCGCGCCGAAGCGATCGACCGCGACAACGATTTTCCGCACGATCTCTGGCCCAAGCTCGGTGCGCTCGGCGTGCTCGGCGTTACGGTCGAGGAAAAATACGGTGGCGCCGGACTCGGCTATCTCGAACACGTCGTCGCCATGGAGGAGATCAGCCGCGGTTCGGCCGCGGTCGGGCTTTCCTATGGGGCGCATTCGAACCTCTGTGTCAACCAGATCCGCCGCGCCGGCAGCGAAGCGCAGAAGCGGCGATACCTGCCCGGGTTGATCGCCGGCGAGAAGGTCGGCGCGCTCGCGATGAGCGAGGCGGAAGCCGGTTCCGACGTGGTGAGCATGCGCACGCGCGCCGAGAAGCGCGGGGACAGGTACGTGCTCAACGGCGCCAAGATGTGGATCACCAACGGTCCCGACGCCGACATGCTCGTGGTCTACGCCAAGACCGACCCGCAGGCCGGCAAACGCGGCATCACCGCGTTCATCGTCGAGAAGGGGATGGCGGGCTTTTCGACCGCGCCCAAGCTCGACAAACTCGGGATGCGCGGTTCGAACACCTGCGAGCTGATCTTCGAGGACTGCGCGGTGCCGGCCGACAACCTGCTCGGCGCGGTCGGCAAGGGCGTCGCCGTGTTGATGAGCGGCCTCGACTATGAACGCGCGGTGCTCGCCGCCGGCCCGCTCGGCATCATGCAGAGCTGCATGGACGCGGTGGTGCCCTACCTCCATCAGCGTAAGCAGTTCGGCCGGGCGATCGGCGAGTTCCAGCTCATGCAGGGCAAGCTCGCCGACATGTACACCACGATGAACGCCTGCCGCGCTTACGTCTATGCCGTGGCGCGGGCCTGCGATCGCGGCGGGACGACGCGCAAGGACGCGGCGGGAGCGATCCTCTACGCCTCCGAACGCGCGACCTGGATGGCGTTGCAGGCGATCCAGTGTCTCGGCGGCATGGGCTACGTCAATGACACCCCGACGGGGCGGCTGCTGCGCGACGCCAAGCTCTACGAGATCGGCGCCGGCACTTCCGAGATCCGCCGCATGCTGATCGGCCGAGAACTGTTCGAGGAGACGGGGTAATGGCGATGCCGGTAGTGTTGGATTCAGAAATCATTCCCGCCAGGAAGGGCTCGGACTATCCCGAGCCATTTCGCAACCAGGTTTCGGCCCGCGAGAAACGGGCGCTCGGCGACACCGTCGGCATCCGGAACTACGGCGTCAACCTGGTTCGCATTCCGCCCGGCTGTCCTTCCACGATGCGTCACTGGCACACGTTGGAGGACGAGTTCGTCTATATTCTGGAGGGCAGTCTCGTGCTCATTACCGATGAGGGCGAGCAGACGCTAACCCCTGGCATGATCGCGGGTTTTCCCGCCGGTAAAGCAAACGGTCATCAGTTGCTGAACCGCACGGACAAGGACGCCCTGTACATCGAGATCGGGGATCGCCGGTTGGGCGACGAAGTAGAATATCCGGACATCGACATGGTATGCCGTTGGGTCGATGGCGAACAGATTTATGCCCATAAGAACGGCAAGCCGTATCCGAGGGACGATCGCTGATCGATTGACCAAGCAAGAGTAACGCGAATGAGCCAAAATCCCGACCCCATCGTTATCGTCGGCGCGGCGCGCACGCCGATGGGCGGCTTTCAGGGCGCGCTTAAGGACGCGACCGCCCCAGAGCTCGGTGCCGCGGCGATCAAGGCGGCGCTCGACCGCGCCAATCTGCCGCCCGAGGATGTCGGCGAGGTGGTCATGGGCTGCGTGCTGCCCGCCGGCCTCGGTCAGGCGCCGGCGCGTCAGGCGAGCTTCGGCGCCGGCGTACCGCACGCGGTTGGCTGCACCACGGTCAACAAGATGTGCGGTTCGGGCATGAAGGCCGCGATGCTGGCCCACGACGCGCTTGCCGCGGGCTCGGTCGCCGTCGCCGTCGCCGGCGGCATGGAGAGCATGTCGAACGCGCCCTATCTGCTCGACCGGGCGCGCGCCGGCTACCGAATGGGCCACGGCCGGGTGCTCGATCACATGTTCCTCGACGGTCTCGAAGACGCCTACGACAAGGGCCGCCTGATGGGCACTTTTGCCGAGGATACCGCCGAAACCTACCAGTTCACGCGCGAAGCGCAGGACGGTTTTGCGATCGAATCGCTGCGTCGCGCCAGGACGGCGGTCGAGGACGGCAGCTTCACCGGCGAAGTGACCCCGGTCGCGGTCCGGACGCGCAAGGGAGAAACGGTCGTCGAACGCGACGAGCAACCGCTGACCGCAAGGCCCGACAAGATCCCGTCTCTCAAGCCCGCTTTCCGCGAGGGCGGCACGGTGACGGCGGCGAATTCGAGCTCGATCTCCGACGGCGCCGCGGCGCTCGTCCTGATGCGGCGCAGCGAAGCGGATGCGCGCGGCCTCGAACCGCTCGCCACGGTCGTCGCGCATGCCAGTCACGCCCAGGCGCCGGCGTGGTTTACCACCGCGCCGATCGGGGCGATCCGCAAGCTGCTCGACAGGGCCGGCTGGGACGCCGGCGAGGTCGATCTCTACGAGATCAACGAGGCCTTCGCGGTGGTGACCATGGCGGCGATGCGCGACCTCGACCTCGATCACGCCCGGGTCAACGTCCACGGCGGCGCCTGCGCGCTCGGTCATCCCGTCGGCGCCTCAGGCGCGCGCATTCTGGTGACGTTGCTCGCCGCGATGGAGAAGCACGGCGCGCGGCGCGGCGTCGCGGCGCTTTGCATCGGCGGCGGCGAAGCGACGGCGATGGCCGTCGAGCGCATGACATGAGCGGGCGGCGACGGATTTCCTCGGGTTCGTCGTTCGAGGAACTCGCGGGGTATGCGCGCGCGGTGGTCGACGGCGATTGGGTGTTCGTTTCAGGCACCACCGGGTTCGACTACGCGGCCGGCACGATCTCCGACGACCCGGTCGAGCAGACCGAGCGGGCCTTCCGCAACATCGAAACCGCGCTGGTCGAGGCAGGGGCGAGCATGAACGACCTGGTCCGCGTCCGTATTTTCGTCGCCGATCAGAAGGATTTCGCCACGATCGCCCCGATCGTCGGCCGCCATTGCCGCGCCGCGCGGCCGGCCAACACCACGGTGATCGCGCCGCTCGTCGATCCGCGCATGAAAGTCGAGATCGAGGCCACGGCCCACAAACGACCGGGCGCGTGAATCGCGCAGGCGAAATGGCGTCGGGCGAACGCGTGAATCGCGGCCAGGTCGCGCTGTTGTCCCTCTGTTGGGGGCTGGCGACGACGGGGTCGGTGATCGTGGTCAGCGTGTCGGCGCTGGTCGGTTACGCTCTCGCTCCCGACAAGGCGCTGGCGACGCTTCCGGCGGCGCTGATGTGGTTGAGCACGGCGGCGGTCACGCTGCCGGCGTCGTTTCTCATGCGCCGCATCGGCCGCCGCGGCGGCTTCATGATCGGGGCGCTGATCGGTGCGCTGGGAGCCGCAATCGCCGCCTTTGCGGTCTATGCGAGCGATTTCGCTCTGCTCTGCCTCGGCGTCGCGCTGATCGGGGCGTACAACGGGTTCAACTATTACTTTCGCTTCGCGGCGACCGAGGCCACTCCCGTGGCGTTTCACAGCCGCGCGATTTCGCTGGTGCTCGCGGGCGGCGTGGTCTCGGCGTTTATGGGACCGGCGCTTGCGCGATGGGGCGCCGGATTGGTCCCGCCGTACCTTTACATCGGCCCGTTCGTGGTGATCGTGGGCCTTGCCGCGGCGATTTTCATCGCGGTCTCGTTCCTGCGCATCCCGGCGCCGGCGGTGCCTGCGCTCCGCGGCGGTCGACCGCTGGCCGGGATCGTGTGCGAGCCCGCCTTCATCGTCGCCGCCTCCGGGGCGGTGGTGGCGTACGGCATCATGATCCTGCTGATGACGATCTCGCCGCTCGCCATGGTCGCGTGCGACCTCGCCTTCGAGGATGCGACCTTTGTGATCCAGTGGCACGTTCTGGGCATGTTCGCGCCATCGTTCGTAAGCGGACACCTCATCCGTCGCTTCGGCGTTCTCAACGTGATGATCGCGGGCGGCCTGCTGCTTCTCGCCTGCATCGCGGTGGCGGTCTCGGGCGTGGCGCTCGGCAACTTCTGGGTCGCGCTGACTCTTCTCGGCGTGGGCTGGAATTTCCTGTTCGTCGGCGCCACCACGCTGCTCACCCAGACCCACACCCCGGCCGAACGCGCCAAGACGCAAGGGCTCAACGAATTCATGGTTTACGGCGTCGCCGGCGTTTGTTCGTTCCTGTCGGGCAGCCTTCACTACCACCTCGGCTGGACGATGCTCAATCTGACCGCGATTGCTCCGGTGCTCGCCGTTCTCGGGGCCACTCTATGGCTGGCGCGACGCCGCCATGCCGCCTGTCGGGCAAGCGCCGCCGAGTGATCCTATCGCGGCAACGCCCGGCGGGCGACGAGCCACAGGACGGGACCGGCGGCGAGGATCAACAGCCAGCTCCACCATGACAGGGTTTCGTATCTCTCGCCGAGAACGACCATCAGGGCGGTCATCGGAAGAATGCCGAGACCCGTCGCCCAGGCGAAGGTCCACCACGAGATACGCATCAGACCGGCGGCGTAGTTGATGAGGTTGAAGGAAATCACCGGCAGGAACCGCCCCAGGAACACGGCATGGCCGCCCTGCCGGGCAAGCCAGTCGTCGAGCCGGCGCATCTCGCCGCGCCGCGCCGCGCGTTCGACGAACGGCCGGCCCAGCCAGCGGGCGAGAGCGAAGGAAAGGAACGCGCCGATCATGGCGCCGGCCCAGGTAATCACCATGCCCCACAGCAGACCGAAGCACATGCCGTTGGCGAAGGCCACGAACTCGGCCGGAAACGGAACGAAGCTGTGCAGCACCATCAGGCCGATGGCGGCGGCGACGCCCCACGGGCCCCACGAAAGGATCAATTCCCGGAAGGCCCGCACCGACAGTTTTTCCGACCAGCCGGGCAGGGACACCCCGAGGGCGTCGAGCGCGAAGACGCCCAACACCACCGCAGTCAGCACCACCGCACCGATCATCCGCAGCGAGATGACCGGATGCCGGCGGGATCGCTTGTGGCCTTGGGCCATTGGTCCCCGATACCCGCTGGAAGGGCATTGAAGCTACGTTATTGTGCCGCCGGCGACCACCGCCTAATGTCCGCCGGGGCTCGGGCCGTCGCCCGTGCGATGGAGGTTCGCCGGAAGACGGCGACGCGCCGGGCCGCCGGAAAGGAGAAAAAGTCATGGCCGCGCCGATCGATTTCTATTTCGACTTTTCCTCGCCCTACGGTTATTTCGCCAGCCTGCGCATCGACGATATCGCCGCACGCCACGGGCGCGAAGTGACGTGGCGGCCGTTTCTCCTCGGCGTCGTGTTCCAGACCACGGGACAGTCTCCGCTCACCGAGCAGCCGCTGCGCGGCGACTACGCGCGCCGCGACTTCGCACGCTGCGCCCGACTTTACCGCGCACCCTTCACCTGGCCCGAGCGTTTTCCCATCCCGACGCAGGCGGCGGCGCGCGCCTTCTACTGGCTTTAGGATAGCGACCCGGCGCAGGCCAGGGCGCTGGCGAGGGCCGCATACCACGCCTACTTCGGCGAGGGCCGTGATATCTCGCCTCCGGGCGCGGTGGTGGATATCGCCGAAACCGTCGGCATCGACGGCGATGCGCTCGGCAAGGCCCTGACCGAGCCGGCGGTCAAGCAACG
>JBHHZM010000024.1:0-31633 GCA_046758065.1 Alphaproteobacteria bacterium
TGGTGGTGGCGAAAAAGAACCCGAACCACGGGTTCATGCCGCTGACGTACATGTGATGAGCCCACACCAGGAAGCTGAGCCCGCCGATCGCCACGATCGCCCAGACCATCATCCGATAGCCGAAGATGTGCCTTCTCGCATGGACACTGAGCAGGTCGGAGACGATGCCAAAAGCCGGCAGCGCGACGATGTAGACCTCGGGATGGCCGAAAAACCAGAACAGGTGCTGGAACAGGATTGGGCTGCCGCCGTCGTAATTGAGCCGTTCCCCCATCTCGACGATCATTGGCATGAAGAAGCTGGTCCCCAGGAGACTGTCGAACGTCATCATCACGGCGCCGACGAACAAGGCGGGAAAAGCCAGCAGCGCCAGGATCGTGGCCACGAATATGCCCCATACCGTCAAGGGCAGGCGCATCAGCGTCATCCCCCGCGTGCGCGCCTGCAGCACCGTCACTACATAGTTCAGCCCGCCCATGGTGAAGCCGATGATGAAGAGCGCCAGGGAGACGAGCATCAGAATGATGCCGGCGCCCGACCCCGGAGTGCCGGAGAGAATGGCTTGGGGCGGGTACAGGGTCCAGCCCGCACCGGTGGGGCCGCCTGGCACGAAGAAGCCCGCCACCAGCACCAGCACAGCGAGAAGGTAGACCCAGTAGCTCAACATATTTACATAGGGGAAGACCATATCCCGGGCGCCGCACATCAGCGGGATGAGATAGTTGCCAAAGCCTCCCAGGAACAGCGCGGTAAGCAGGTAGATCACCATGATCATGCCGTGCATGGTGATAAACTGGTAGTAGTCGCTCGGGTCGATAAAGGAGAAGCTGTCCGGGAACCCCAGTTGCAGCCGCATCAGCCACGACAACACCAAAGCGACCAACCCGATCGCGGTCGCCGTGAGCGCGTACTGGATGGCGATGACCTTGGCGTCCTGACTAAAGACGTATTTCGTCACCCAGCTTTTCGCATGGTAAAGTTCTACTTCCGGGACTTCGGCAGGAGCGACATAACCGGCTTCTGTAGGCGTTGACACGGCCATCACGACACCCTCTTTGCTATCTCCTGATCAGGCTTAATCGGATCGAGACTTATCGCGCAATTCCTTGCTCCGTGGAATCGGCCTCATCCGCGGTCGACACCAGACCGAATTCATCCCCTGCGCCCGTCCCGGCCTGAGCCAGCGATTGCGCGAACGTCGGCTGCTCTTGCAACCACGCCTGAAAGGCGCTCTCCTCCTCGACCACGACACTGCTCCGCATGGCGTAGTGCCCGATGCCGCACAGTTCGAAGCAGAGTATGTCGAATGTCCCGGTCCGGGTGGGGGTGAACCAGAAGTAAGTAACGGCGCCCGGCACCATATCCATCTTGGCCCGGAACTCGGGCACATAGAAGTCGTGCAGGACGTCGATGGAGCGCAGCAATACCTTGACCGGCCGATCGAGCGGGATGTGCAGGTCATCGCCGTCAATCAGCACATCGTCCCGCCCGTTGGCGTCGTCGGGGTTGATGCCGAACGGGTTGTCGTCGCTGATGTTCCGAGGATCGGTGGTGCCCAACACGCCGTCCTCGCCGGGAAAGCGGAAGCTCCACTGCCATTGCTGGCCCACGACCTCGAACTCCGCCGCCTCTTCCGGGACCGTGACGAACTGGTTCCAGACGAAGAGGCCCGGAGTCAACATGGCGACAACGCCCACCGTGGTCAGTCCGGTGAGCCACCACTCCAACTTTTTGTCCTCCGGCCGGTACGCGGACCGTCTCTCTTTCTTGTAGCGGAAACGGTACACGCAATAGGCCATAAACAAGATGATGCCGACGAAAACGACCCCGGTGATCCAGAACGTGATGATGATCGTGTGGTCGATGTAATCCCAGTTCGAGGCAATGGGCGTCCACCACCACGGGCTCCAAATGTGAAACACGACAGAGCCAATGGCCACCAAAATCAATATGAACGCTACAATCATTCTTTATTTACCCCGCTTACCCGGACTCTTAGAACTATTCTACGTCATGATCGTAACCCAAACGAATTAACTTCTTGGTGCGTCATGCAGTCCGATTCGGTTCATCCGATGCTCGCGTTACGATACGCGCCGAAAGCGGCCCCTTCGACCGCGGCCGAAAGCGTGCCGCCGGACAAGACCACCGCGTCGACCGCTGCCCGGCGATCGTCCGTGCAATAGTACGCCAACCACTTCCCTCGCCGGTTTACTGGTCACCGTCGCGTTTCCCCTTGTTGAAGAAACGTACTTCGACACTCACCAGGTACAAAGGCCGGCTCATCTTCCGAACGGCCACCCGGCTCAAGCAAAACACCGAGCCGGGCCTTTCGCAGGCACTGCGATCGTAGGGGGGGATATACTATGAATGCAAGGCAATTGCACGTCCGAATGCGAGACGATTGCATCGACCTGTCGTTTCGGGTAGCTCGATCGCTTGCCGTTGAGATCGAGCGGGGACGGTATCTCGTGTGCGCGGCAAGGGAGGGTTCCCAGGATGAGACCACCAGGGCGATCCGTCTTGTTGGCCATGATCGGCGGCATGATGGCTGCCGCCTACTTCGACAGCACGGGCATCGTGGATCTGAGTTATGGCTTTCCGTCGGGTAGCCTCGTCGAGGGTGCGCTCATGGCGGCTACCGGCTCCTTGGCGGGCTACGCGGTGTTGTCGGCCTTCCGCAAGCTGCGGGATCTTGCGGCCCGCAACAAGAAGTAGCCGCATGCCGGGAATGCCGGTGTCCGGGGTATCACGGTTCGTGCGCTCGAAGGCGGTCCTACCGCTCTTCACCATTGCCATCGCGCCCGCGCTGGCGCCCAAGCCACTTGTTTCGGCCCACAAGGTCGACCCGAACCGGGGCCAGCATCGATCTCAATGGATCACCACTATCAGTAATTCGGAAGATACAAGGTCAACAGGACTCTCCCGTCGGGAGCGACTCAGTTGCTCAACAAGTTACAATCTTCGGGATTCCAGCCGATCAATACCGGGGCATCTTCTTTGAAGTCGAACTTTTGATCGATCCGACTTTGAATGCGGCTGGTGATCGGATTATTTTCGGCCAGCGCCACCTCAAACTCCGTCACGTCCCCCAAATATATCTTTTCGACGATCCTGCCGTCGAATTTGTTTTCGGCCGACCAGTCCCAGCCCCTGGGAAATACCTGGACGGCTTCGGGGCGGATCGAGAAACTGACGAAGGCTCCGGAAGATACGTCGTGGTCGCCACGGCTGATTACCCTGAGGCCGGTCTCGGTTTCTATTTCGATGGTCTGGGTAGGGGCGCCGTGCGCCGTGTCCGTACTTACAGCGACGACCGTTCCAGAGAAAATGTTCGAAGCCCCCATGAAATCGGCCACAAAGCGAGTCTGAGGGGATTGGAATATTTCCTGGGGGGTTCCGATCTGGTCAAAATTTCCGTTCCGCATTACGGCGACCCGGTCCGACATGCTCATGGCCTCGTCCTGGTCATGGGTCACGTAGATAAAGGTAATGTCGACCTCGTGCTGAATCCTTCTGAGCTCGATCTGCATGGCCTTGCGAAGTTTTCGGTCTAGCGCCCCCAACGGCTCGTCCAAAAGCAATACCTTGGGACGCAATATCAGGGCCCTCGCCAGGGCAATGCGCTGTTGCTGCCCGCCGCTGAGTTGATTTGGACGACGCGCCCCAAAGCCCTCCAGGTGAACGAGCCGGAGAACTTCCTCCACTTGTTTCCTGGCCTCCGGTTCGGGCACCCGTCTAGACCTCAAGCGTAGCCCGAACGCGATGTTGTCCTCGACGGTCAAATGGGGAAAAAGGGCGTAATTCTGAAAAACGATATTGGAGCTGCGTTCATAGGGAGGGTGGTCGTTGACGACCTCGCCACTTATGAGAATTTCGCCGTCGTCCGGGTGTTCCAACCCTCCGATCAACCGCAATGTGGTGGTTTTCCCGCAGCCGCTGGGTCCCAGCAGCGAGAAGAACTCGCCTTCCTGAATCATCAAACTCAGGTCGTCTACGGCAACGACGTCACCAAACCGTTTTGTCACGTGCACCAATTCGACGCTCGGAACCCGGTTCATGACACGCTTCGTTTTTCCAAGTACGTTCCGATGACGACGATGATCAGCGGTATCACGACGATCAGGGTTCCCAGCGCGTTGATCATCGGGGATACGCCGAGTCGGATCATGGAATAGACACGTAATGGTAAAGTCGAGGATCCCACACCGGAGACAAAGAAAGTGATCACGAAATCGTTGAACGACCAGGGAAAGGTCAACAGCGCAGCGGCCAGGATCCCCGGCTTCAACAGGGGCAACGTCACTTTCCGCATGGTCGTCCATTCATCGGCGCCGAGGTCCATAGCGGCATCTTCCAGAGTTCGATCGATTCGCTGCATCCGGGCGATAATCACCAGAGTGGTGAGGGGAATCGAAAAAGAGATATGGGCCAGCAGAATCGTGAGGATACCGAGTTCCAACCCGACAAAGGTGTAAAACAGCAGGAGGGCAATGCCAATGACGAGACCGGGCATGATCAGCGGGATGTAGAGAACGCCCTGAAATAGTGCCCTACCCAGGAATTTGTACCGGTACAGGGTAAACGCCGTAATCGTTCCGATGGCCGTGGAAATCAGGACAGTAGGAATTGCCACCATGAGACTCACCTTCAAGGCGGCCTGAATATTCTCGTTGTTAAATACAGCCTGATACCACTTTAAGGTAAATCCCTCCCAGGCCACACCGTATTCGGTAGGCGTTAGGGAAAACACGATTAGTACCAGTAAAGGCGCATACATGAACACGTATAAGGAAAGACAACCGATAGACAAAAGACGAGGTGAAGTCCGGGTCATCGCTGTTCCCGGAAGGCTTCCCTTCCTCCTCCGACCAGCATGTAGAGGTAAAGCAGGACCAAGATTATCGTCAACAGCAGGAGGGAATATGCAGATCCCAGCGGCCAGTGGCGCAGTCCTATGAATTTCAGCTCTATGAACTTTCCGATCATCATCGCCTTGGCCCCGCCCAGCAGCTCCGGAACCAGGAATTCGCCGATCGCGGGCGCAAACACCAACACCGACCCGCTGAGTATGCCCCCTTTGGTCAAGGGCACGGTGACCTTGAAAAATCGTTCTGTCGGGGTGGCCCCCAAATCGGCGGCGGCTTCCAAAACAGAACGATCCAGTCTGTCGAGAGTGGCATAGAGGGGCAGGATCATGAACGGCAGGTACGTATACACGAGACCGACCAACACGGAAAATTCGTTGTGAAGCAGGGGTAAAGGCGCATCGATCAGGCGCAATTTGGTCAGGAAGCTGTTGATCAAGCCATGATCGGACAACAGCATCATCCAGCAATAAATTCGCACCAGGTAACTGGTCCAGAACGGCAGAATTATGAGAAATATTAAAAGGTTCTTACGGCGTCCTCCGTAGAAAGCGATCCAGTATGCGATCAGATACCCCGCCGCCAGGCAAATAGCGACCGTCAGCCCCGCCAATTTGAACGACCGGGCAAAAATCTTGAGGAACAGCGGGTCCAGTATCTGCCGATAGCTATCGAGCGTGAATTCGTACTCGATGGTGCCCCATGGCCCCCTGGTCAGAAAACTATAATAGATCACGATTCCCATCGGGATCAGCGTGAAGATCAGCAACCAGAAAGCCGACGGGCTCAACGAGGTGCCGATTCTGAAAGCAGGGTGTTTTCTGAAAAAGCGGAGGATGGATTTTCTTAGCGTTTGCAAGTCAAATACCTTAATTCGCGATATGAGCGATCACCGTTGACGATCGATCGAACCGAGGCACTAAACGTCTTCGTGGCCGGGAACCGCACCGCGGCAAACGTGGTCTCGATCGGCCCAGTCGGTAACGAACCTCAACCCCCGGGCCGTTCGGTCCCCGGACGTTCGGTTACGTGCTCGCCCGGCCAAGCTCCTCTACGATGCTTCGCTGCAGCGTGCAACCATGCGAACAGCGGGACGACGTCTCCGGCTCTCCCGGCGCTCATCGACGGCGCACGGGAACGTCGCCCCAGCCCGCTTCAACCCGCCGGGCGAACGGTTCCCTGGCGCCGCCGTAAAGATGCGCCCGTGGTTCTTGATTACGCTCCCAACAGCCGGGTCCAGATGTCGTCGTAGATCGGCAGGATGTCATCCGGAATGACCGCTAGAAACTCAAGCCGCGCCAGTTCCTTGTCGGTCGGATAGATCGCCGGGTCTTGAGCGACTTCCGGGGGTACGAATTTCGCAACCGCTACCTGATTGGCCGTCGCATAGCCGCCCTCGTCCGAATTCGCCGTCGCCACGTCCGGTCTGAGCATGTAGTTGATGAACGCCTCCGCCGTGAACTTGTGCGGCGCGCCCTTGGCGATCGCCATGTTATCGAACCAAGCGGTCCCCCCCTCCTTGGGTAGGAGCCATTCGACAGCAGGATTTTTTCGGTGCGCCTTGACGACTTCGCCATTCCACTCGTGACCTACGATGATGTCCTCGGTGATCAGGGCCTTCGTTTCGTCGGCGCCCGGATAGAAGGCTTTCACGTGGGGTTTTGTTTTAATCAGCAGCTCGCCCGCCTCCAACAATTCGGCCTTGTTGCGGCTGTTGATCGAGTAGCCCAGATACGCCAGGGCGGTCGCCATGACCTCTTCCCGTTCGTCGGTGAATGCCAGCTTCCCCGAGTAGCGCTCCGGACCGCTTTCGAACATGAGCGCCCAACTATCCGTGTTGGGATCGTCCTTGGTGTATTTCGTGTTGTGGGCCATCGCGGTCATCCCCCAAAGATAGGGGACCGTATATTTGTTGCCCGGGTCGAACGGGGTATTGAGAAATCTGCGCGTGGTGTTGTTCAGGTCCGGAATGTTTTCATGGTCTAAAGGCTCCAGGAGTCCCTGAGCGATATGGATCGGCACGAAGTTATGTGTCGGAAACACCACATCGTACCGCGCGCCGCCGGCCTGAAGTTTGGCCAGCAGGTGTTCGTTGCCCGGGAACGTGTCATAGGTGACCTTTACCCCGAACTCCTTTTCGAAGTTGGGAATGGTGTCCGGATGGATGTATTCTTCCCAATTGTAGACGAACAGTTCGCCTCCCTCTTTCTTGATCTTTTCCAGAACCTCGGGAGACGGGCTTCCCGCCGCAAAGGCTTTTTTGTGCAGCGCCAGAATATCCGACAGCAATGCCGCGGAGACGCCCAAAATCGTCGCTCGGCGGGTGAACTCCCGTCGGGTTATCCGCTCCTCGAATAGTTCTTCGACCGACGCATCCAGCCGCTTTTTCCGATCCCGATCGTTGATTTTCATTGGTTTTCCTCCCTTCGTGACGTCACGGAAAATTTCCGAATCTCAGAGGACGTGAAGAAACGTCGTTATTGAATAATGGTAAATCGCATTACGCAAAAACGCGGAGAATCTTGGCGCTCAAAGTGTGTCATTTTGTGATGGCAGCGTTTGTCATCATCCCCGGTCTCATTTTCCCTACGCCCACGTTCGGGAGGGTATCTCGCTTTCGTGCGGTGTCAAGGTGCGAGAACGCCGGCGGCAATGTCCCCACAGACTGCCGCGCGCGCTGATTTCAGGGGGCCGCTCGGCTACCCTTTCGCGCCATGATCAATACAGGAAACTCTCGGCCAACCCGACCCTAATGCCAGGTGACGGTCAGGATAACGAGAAATCAGGCCCAATCCCGCCGGCGGCGGCGGATCGAACACCGAATCCTCTACCATCCGACCGGAATCTCGTTTCGACGTTCCGAGGGGCGCCATCTTCGGCTACCATCGCGCCCGGTTCGAGGACTCATCCGGGGAATGTCGGTTGAAACGCTTCGCAAGGGACCGTATCGCCGTCGTCGGCGCGGTGCTCATCATCGCCATCGCCGGCGCCGCCATTTTCGCGCCGCTGGTGGCGCCTTATGATCCGCGCGAGCAGTTCTTCGAGGGGCTGACGATCGAGGGCGCGCCGCTGCCGCCGGGAGACGAGTTCTGGCTCGGCACCGATCTGTTGGGGCGCGACCTGTTCTCGCGGCTCGTCTACGGCGCCCGCGCCTCGCTCGTCATCGGCGTCGTCGCCAACGGCGCGGCGGTGTTCATCGGCACTCTGCTGGGCATCGTCGCGGGCTACGTGCGCGGTTGGATCGGCGCCGCAATCATGCGCTTCACCGACCTCATGATGGCGTTCCCGGCGCTCCTGCTGGCGATCGCGCTGGCCGCCATCTTCTCCCCCAGCCTGTGGATCGTCGCCCTCGTCATCGCGCTGGTTAACTGGGTGCAGATCGCCCGCGTCATCTACATCGAGACCACCACCCTCGCCGCCCGCGAGTACATCGAGGCGGCCCGCGCGCTCGGTGCGGCGTGGCCGCGGCTGCTGTTCGTCCACATCCTGCCGCATCTGATACCGACGATCCTGGTGTGGGCGACGCTCGGCATCGCCACCACGGTGCTGCTCGAGGCGACGCTGTCGTACCTCGGCATCGGCGTGCAGCCGCCGACGCCGTCGTGGGGCGGCATCATCTTCGAGAGCCAGTCGTACTTCCTGACCGCACCGTGGTTGGTGTTCTTCCCCGGCCTCGCGATCATGGCGCTGGCGCTTGCCTTCAACCTCGTGGGCGACGCCTTGCGCGACAGCCTCGATCCGACCCAGCGGGGCCGCTGATGCTGCGCTATCTCGCCCGCCGCCTGACCGCTTCGGTGCTGATCCTGCTCGGGGTAACGGTCATCACCTTCTGCCTCTCGTTCCTCATTCCCGCCGATCCCGTGCGCATGATCGCCGGGCGCAGCGCCACCAAGGAGACGGTCGAATCGATCCGCCGCCAGCTCGGCCTCGACCAGCCGCTGCCGGTACAGTACGCGCGCTACCTCGCGAAGCTCGTGCAGGGCGACATGGGGCGCTCCTACGTGCAGAAGACCGAGGTGGCGACGCTGATCGAGAGCCGCCTGCCGGCGACGCTGCTGCTGATGGCCGGCGCCATCTTCTTCGAAATCCTGATCGGCCTGCCGGCGGGCGTCTACGCGGCGACCAAGCGCGGGCGCGCGGCCGACCGCGGCATCATGATTCTGTCGTTCGCCGGCGTCTCGACGCCACAGTTCGTGGTCGGTCTGCTGCTGCTCTATGTCTTCGCCTACCTGCTCGGATGGTTCCCGCTCAGCGGCTACGGCACGCTCGACCATCTCGTGCTGCCGGCGCTCACCCTCGGCATCGCCGGCGGCGGCTGGTACTCGCGGATGATGCGCTCGAGCATGGTCGAGGTGCTGCGTCACGACTACGTGCGCACCGCGCGCGCCAAGGGGGTGAGCGAGCGCGGCGTCGTGCTGGTGCACGCCTTCCGCAACGCCGTGCTGCCGGTGATCGCCATGATCGGCCTCGACATCGGCATCTTCATGAGCGGCGCGGTGGTCGTCGAGTCGGTTTACGGCTGGCCCGGCATCGGCCAGCTCGCCTGGCAGGCGATCCAGCGCATCGACATCCCGATCATCATGGGAGTCACCCTGGTCGCCGCCGTCGCCATCGTCATCGGCAACCTGCTCGCCGACGTCGTCGCACCGCTGATTGACCCGCGCATCAAATTGCGCTGAACTAGGCCGCGTTCGCCGGTTGCGCCGGGTTCTGCCATGCGGGTCGCGAGAAGACGGGGGAACACCCCACGTCGAGACCCGCGCGGCATCGTCCCCGCTGAGGGAAGGGGAGGCGCGGCCGGCCGCATTTTAAGGGAGGAAATACGACATGAAACGATTGATGCTGACTACCGTCGCCGCGGCGCTCGCCGTCGCGGCGTTACCGGCTGCTGCCCAGACGATCAAGCAGGGCGGCTCGATGACGGTCACCTACAAGGACGACATCTCGACCTTCGACCCGGCGATCGGCTACGACTGGCAGAACTGGTCGATGATCAAGGCCCTGTTCGACGGGCTGATGGATTACAAGCCCGGCACCACCGAGCTGATGCCCGACCTCGCCGAGAGCTACACGGTCTCGCCCGACGGCCTGGTCTACACCTTCAAGCTGCGCAAGGGCGTCAAGTTCCACAATGGTCGCACGCTGACCTCGGCCGACATCAAGTACTCGATCGAGCGCTCGGTCGACCCGGCGACGCAGAGCCCCGGCCAAGGCTTCTTCTTGAGCATCAAGGGCTTCGACGACATGGCCGCTGGCAAGGCGAAATCGCTCTCGGGCATCACCACGCCCGACGACGACACCGTCGTCATCGAGCTGTCGCACCCCGACGCCACCTTCCTGCAGGTGCTCGCCATCAACTTCGCCTTCGCCGTGCCGAAGGAGGAGGTGGCGAAATACGGCCAGGACTTCGGCCGTCATCCGGTGGGTACCGGCGCCTACGAGATGGCCGACTGGACGCTCGGCCAGCGCGTCGTGTTCGAGAAGAACCCCGACTACTTCCGCCCCGGCGTTCCCTATCTCGACAAGATCACCTTCGAGGTCGGCCAGGATCCGACGGTGGCGCTGCTGCGGCTGCAGCGCGACGAGGTCGACGTGCTTGGCGACCCCATTCCGTCGGCCCAGTTCCTCAAGGTCAAGAACGATCCCGCCAACAAGGACCTGATCGTCGAGGGCGGCCTGCTGCACACCGGCTACATCACCATGAACGTCACGAAACCACCGTTCGACAACGTGCTGGTGCGCCGCGCCGTCAACATGGCAATCAACAAGGAGCGCGTGTTGCGCATCGTCAACAACCGCGGCGTCGTCGCCAACCAGCCGCTGCCGCCGGCGATGCCGGGCTATGACACCGGCTACAAGGGTTATCCCTACGATCCGACGAAGGCCAAGGCGCTGCTCGCCGAGGCCGGCTACGCCAACGGCTTCACCACCCAGCTCTACGTCATGAACACCGACCCCAACCCGCGCATCGCCCAGTCGATCCAGCGTGATCTCGCCGAGATCGGCATCACCGCCGAGGTCAAGTCGCTGGCCCAGTCGGTGGTGATCGCGGCGGGCGGCGACGGCACCGCGCCGATGATCTGGTCGGGCGGCATGGCGTGGATCGCCGATTATCCCGATCCGTCCAACTTCTACGGGCCGATTCTGGGCTGCGGCGGCGCCGTGCCCGGCGGCTGGAACTGGGCCAAGTACTGCAACAAGGACATCGAGGCGCTCGCCGCCAAGGCCGACACCATGGCGGATCCATCGCAGGCGGCGGCCCGCATCGAGATGTGGCGCTCGATCTTCGTCAAGATCATGGACGACGCGCCGTGGGCACCGGTGTTCAACGAGGTGCGTTTCGCCATGCACTCCTCGAAGATCGGCGGCAACGACATCTTCTTCGCCGATCCCATCCACATTCCGGTCCACTACGAGTACGTCTACAGTCAAGATGCCCAGTAGCACTGCCCACACGCTGCACAGCCGTCACCACCATTTCGGGTGGGACAATGCCAACCCGCCGACTTTGACGGTGGCGCCGGGCGACAGCGTCGCCTTCGCCACTGTCGATTCCTCGGGCGGGCAGCTTTCGCTGGAGTCGGGCGTCGGCGACGTCGCCGCCCTCGACTTCGCCAGGGTCAACCCGGTCACCGGCCCCGTCTACGTCGACGGGGCCGAGCCGGGGGACGCGCTCAAGGTGACGGTGCTCGACCTCACGCCGTCGGGCTGGGGCTGGACCGCGCTCATCCCCGGCTTCGGCCTGCTCGCCGATCGGTTCCCCGAGCCGGCGCTGACGCTGTGGCGCTACGACGCCGCCAGCCTCGCTCCGGCCGCTTACGGCCCCGGCGGGCGGGTGCCGCTGAAGCCGTTCTGCGGGACCATCGGGCTGGCACCGGGAGAGGCCGGGACGCACAGCATCGTTCCGCCGCGCCGCGTCGGCGGCAACATGGACATGCGCGACGTCGCCACCGGCACCGTGCTCCATCTGCCGGTCGAGGTGGCGGGGGCGCTGTTCTCGGTCGGCGACACCCACGCCGCCCAAGGCGACGGCGAGGTCTGCGGCACGGCGATCGAGAGCCCGATGGAGGTGGCGCTGCGCTTCGAACTGGTGAAGGACGCCGGCCTCGCCTTTCCGCGTTACGAGACGCCGGGCCCGGTGTCGCGGCACTTCGACGGCAAGGGCTACCACGTCACCACCGGCATCGGTCCCGATCTGATGGAAGGCGCGCGCGCCGCGGTGAGCGGCATGATCGATCTGCTCGGCGCGCTCCACGGCCTGTCGGCGGACGCGGCCTACATGCTGTGCAGCGCCTGTGCCGATCTGCGCATCAGCGAGGTGGTCGACCGGCCCAACTGGGTGGTGTCGTTCTACTTCCCCAAGGTCGTCTTCGATTGATGCCGCAGCACCGCCGCCCCGCGCCCGGGGCGGCCGCCTGACGCCGGGCGCTCCAATGGAGAGCGAGACCGCCGGGCCGCTGCTCGAAGTCGCCGGGCTGAGCGTGTCGTTCGCCACCGAGACGGGGCGCGTGTCCGTCGTCGAGGACGTATCGTTCGCGCTCGCGCCCGGCCAGAACGTCGGCCTCGTCGGCGAATCGGGCTGCGGCAAGAGCGTCACCGCGATGTCGATCATGCGGCTGCTGCCGTCGCCGCCGAGCCATGTCGACGGTGGCCGCGTGCTGTTCCAGGGGCGCGACCTGTTGGCGCTCACCGCCGGCGCCATGCGGGCGGTGCGCGGCGACCGCATCGGCATGATCTTCCAGGAGCCGATGACCAGCCTCAACCCCACCTTCACCATCGGCTTCCAGGTCGCCGAGATGTTCCGCATCCATCGCGGCATGGGGACGGCCGAGGCCCGCCGGGCGGCGGTCGAGATTCTCGGCCTGGTCGGCATCGGCGCGCCCGAGCGCCGTCTCGGCCAGCACCCCTACGAGCTTTCCGGTGGCCTGCGCCAGCGCGCCATGATCGCCATGGCGCTCGCCTGCCGCCCCGACCTGCTGATCGCCGACGAGCCGACCACCGCCCTCGACGTCACCGTGCAGGCGCAGATCCTCGACCTGCTGCGACGCCTGCAGGGCGAGATGGGCATGTCGGTGCTGCTGATCAGCCACGACCTCGGCGTCGTCGCCGAATTGTGCGAGCGCGTCATCGTCATGTACGCCGGGCGCATCGTCGAGCGCGCCGGCACCGTGGCGCTGTTCCGCCGGCCGCGCCATCCCTACACCGGCGGCCTGTTGGCGTCGTCGCCGAGGCTGGGGCGGCGGCGCGCGGCGCTGCCGACGATCCCCGGCATGGTGCCCGACCCCGGCCAGCGCGGCCAGGGCTGCCATTTCGTCGATCGCTGTCCGCGCGCCGGCCCCCGCTGCCGTGTCGAGACACCGCCGCTGAGCACGCTCGAGCCCGGTCACGAGGCCGCCTGCTGGGACCCGCTGCCGTGACCGCGCTGCTCGCGGTGCGCGATCTCGCCAAGCACTTCCGAGCCGCAGGCGGCGCCGTGATCCGCGCCGTCGACGGCGCCAGCCTGGCGCTGGCGGGCGGTGAGACGCTTGGCGTGGTCGGCGAATCGGGCTGCGGCAAGTCGACGCTGGGACGCACCATCCTCAGGCTCCTCGAACCGACGGCGGGTGAGATCGTGTTCGATGGCGCCGACCTGCTGGCGCTCGATCCGCGGGCGTTGCGCGCCGCCCGACGCGACATGCAGATGATCTTCCAGGACCCGTTCGCGTCGCTCGACCCGCGCCTGCGCGTCGACGCCATCGTCGCCGAGCCGCTGGTCATACACGGTATCGGCAGCCGCCGCGAGCGACGCCGGGCGGTGGCCGAGCTGCTCGAGACCGTCGGCCTCGACGCCGACGCCGCGACCCGCTACCCGCACGAGTTCTCGGGCGGCCAGCGCCAGCGCATCGGCATCGCCCGGGCGGTGGCGCTCAAGCCGCGGCTGATCATCGCCGACGAGCCGGTATCGGCGCTCGACGTCTCGATCCAGTCGCAGATCCTCAACCTCATGGTCGATCTGCGGCACCGCTTCGGCCTCGCCTACATCTTCATCAGCCACGACCTTGCGGTGGTCGAGCACGTCGCCGACACGGTGGCGGTGATGTACCTCGGCCGCATCGTCGAATACGCCGCCGCCGACGACCTGTTCGCCCGCCCCGGCCACCCCTACACCGCGGCGCTGATCTCGGCGGTGCCCGAGCCCGACCCGGCGCGCCGGCGCGACCGCGTGGTGCTGAAGGGCGACATGCCCAACCCCGAGGACCCGCCGCCCGGCTGCCCCTTCCATCCGCGCTGTCCCAAGGCGATGGACGCCTGCCGCACGACGCCGCCGGCCGAGACCGACATCGGCGCCGCAGGCCGCCCCCACCTCGTGCGCTGCCACCTCTACTGAAGCCGGCGCCCGCTGCGTCGCTCGTCGGAGCCGGCGCGACCTATCCGCCGACGGGGAGGTTGTCGATCAGGCGCGCCGAGCCGAGCCGGACGGCGGCGAACAGTCGCGCCGGCCGGTCGAGCGCCGAGAGCGGCGCCAGGGTCTCGGCGTCGCGCAGTTCGAGGTATTCCACCGCGGTGAAGCCGGCCGCGTCGAGCCGCCGCCGCGCTTCCGCCAGCGCGCGGTCGATGTCGGCGTCGCCCGCCGCGAGCCGGCCTGCGAGCGCCGTGAGGACGCCAAAGAGTTCGGGCGCGATCCGCCGCTCGGCCGCGCTGAGGTAATGGTTGCGCGACGACATCGCGAGCCCGTCTGCTTCGCGCACGGTCGGCGCCCCGACGATGCGGAGCGGAATCGACAGATCGCGCACCAGCCGCCGGATCACCAGAAGTTGCTGGTAGTCCTTTTCGCCGAACACCGCGACGTCGGGCAGGGCCTGAATCAAGAGCGTGGCGACCACGGTGGCGACGCCGGTGAAGAAATCGGGACGCGAGACGCCGCACAGGCAGTCCGAGAGGCCCGCGACCGTCACCCGGGTCGCATGTCCCGGCGGGTAGATCTCGTCCACGCCCGGCGCGAAAACCAGGTCCGCCCCTTCGCGGGCAAGCCGTCGGACATCGGCCGCCTCGTCGCGTGGATAGGTGTCGAAATCCTCGTCGGGGGCGAACTGCGTCGGATTGACGAAGATCGTCACGCAGACCCGGTCGCCGAGCGCGCGCGCGCGTCTTACCAGCGAAAGATGGCCTTCGTGCAGGCCGCCCATGGTCGGCACCAGGGCGATCGTCTCTCCCGCCCGGCGCCACACGTCGAGCCGTTCGCGCAGCGCGTGAACCGTGCGGACGACGGCGGGAGCGCCGGTCCGTTCCCCGCTCATGGCCTCACCCGGAACGCTTTGTCCCGCGCGTGCGCCCCGGGACCGGTTGCGGGGCCGGCGTTACGGGCTCGAAGCAGTGCTCGGGTCCCGGGAAGCGCCGGGCGCGCACGTCTTCGGCGTAGGCCGCGACGGCCTCCGATATGCGCTCTCCCAGCTCGGCGTAACGCTTGACGAAGCGCGGCGTGAACTCTGCAAACAGGCCGAGCATGTCCTCGGTGACCAGAATCTGGCCGTCGCAGCCGGACGAGGCGCCGATGCCGATGGTGGGCGCGGCAATGCCCGCCGTCACCTCGCGGGCCACCGATTCCACGGTGCCCTCGACGACGATCGCGAACGCGCCTGCGCCGGCCACGGCCTCGGCGTCGGCCAGGATTTGCCCGGCGCCGGCCTGGTTCCTGCCCTGGTAGCGGAACCCGCCCATGACGTTGACCGTCTGGGGACGGAGGCCGACGTGTCCCATGACCGGAATGCCGCGCCGCACGAGAAAGCCGACGGTTTCCGCCATCTCCTCGCCGCCCTCGAGCTTGACGGCGGCGCAGCCGGTCTCCGCCATGACCCGGGCCGCGGCGCGGAACGCGGCGGCGGGCGATTCCTGGTAGCTGCCGAACGGCATGTCGACGACGACGCAGGCCCGCCGGCTGCCGCGGACGACGGCGGCGCCGTGGGCGATCATCATGTCGAGCGTGACCGGCAGGGTGGTCTCGAAGCCGTAGAGCACCATCCCCAGCGAGTCGCCGACCAGCAGCAGATCGACCCGGGGGTCGAGCAGCCGTGCCATCGGCGCGCTGTAGGCCGTCAGGCAGACGAGCGGCTCGCCTCCCTTTCGCGCGGCGATCGCGGGCGCCGTCATCCGCTCGGTCGGTGGCTGTGCCGTCACGGGCCGCCTCCTGATGGATACGCCGGCGGGCGACGCGCCGCCGCCTCGCCGACCGGCGGGAACCGGATCGATCAAGGCTCCTGCATAACGCAGCCGGCGGCGTCTGTCCAGATTCGGCGGCGCGGCCGAAGACCGCCGCGTGTCGCGACCGGCTGATCGGGAAAGCGGCGTCGCAGACATATTGCGCCAATGCCGCACATCGCACCGGAAAACCGAACAGGTCATCGCGCACGCCGCGCACTATTGCGCTCCGCCGGATGGGTTCCTAAATATCCGATCGCTTCATGCGCGGACGGTTCCTGCCGGCGAGACGATCGACCCGCCGCCCGCGCCGCAACGACCAACCAGGGAGGCGCTCCCAATCTGTTTGGTTTTGATTGAAGGGATTAACGTGACATGAAGATCGCGCAAATAGCTCCTTTGATCGAAAGCGTTCCGCCGAGACTGTATGGAGGAACCGAACGAATCGTATCGTACCTGACAGAAGAACTCGTCCGCCAAGGACACGAGGTCACGCTGTTCGCGAGCGGGGATTCCCGGACGGCAGCCCGCCTCGTCGCCTGTTGCGACAGCGCGATAAGGCTCAGCCCCTCGTTCGGCGATCCGCTGCCGCATCATTTGATCATGGCGGATATGGTGCGCCGGCGAGCGCAGGAGTTTGACGTTCTCCACTTCCACGTCGACCTCGTTCACCTGCCGCTCTTCCGAGACATCGCGCGGCGCACGGTAACCACCTTGCACGGGCGGCTGGACATGGCCGACCTCGAACCCTTCTTCACGCACTTCGACGACATGCCGCTGGTCTCGATCTCCAACCACCAGCGGCGGCCGTTGCCGCGGGCGCAGTGGGCGGGAACCGTGCATCACGGTCTGCCGACCGACCTCTACCGGCCGGGCCTCGGTGGCGGCTACCTCGCGTTCCTCGGCCGGATTTGTCCGGAAAAGCGGCCCGACCGCGCCATCGAGATCGCCAGGCGCGCCGGCCTCAAGCTCAGGATCGCGGCGAAAGTGGACCCGGTCGACCAGCGATACTTCGACACCGAAATCAGGCCGTTGCTCGACCATCCGCTGGTCGAATACCTGGGCGAGATCGAAGAGCGCGAGAAGGGGGCATTTCTCGGCGGGGCGCGCGCGCTCCTCTTCCCCATCGATTGGCCCGAGCCTTTCGGTCTCGTGATGATCGAGGCCATGGCCTGCGGGACGCCGGTCGTCGCCTGGCGCTGCGGCTCGGTGCCCGAGGTGATCGAGCCCGGACTCAGCGGATACATCGTCGACACCATCGATGACGCGGTCGCCGCCGTGCGCAACGTCGAGACGCTCGATCGGGCGCTGATCCGGGCGCGCTTCGAGGCGCGGTTCACGGCGGCGCGCATGGCGGAGGATTATCTCGCTCTCTATCGGACAATCGCGCCCGCGGCCGAGCGCGAGGTGATCGACATGCCCCGGTTCGCCCTGCGGGCTCCGGCGTGGCGGGACATCGCGCGGGGCGAATCGTCCGCCGCACAGGATTCCGGCCGGTGAACGAAGCCGGCGCCGAAACGCGCCTGGACGTTCCGGAACCGACCGGCCACCCTTTCGGGTTCTACATTCCCACCACTTCGTCGCTGCCGAAGCAGCGGCCGAGAACGCTCAAGCACGGCGATACCTTCGCCGTGTTCGATCAGTACGGTGACATCGTTCCGGGAGAGGACGGTCCCGCAGGCCTGTTCCACAACGACATGCGCTTCCTGTCGCGCCTGCAGGTGCTCGTCAACGGACGCCGGCCGCTGCTCTTGAGTTCGACGGTGCAGGACAACAACGCCGTGCTTACCGCCGACCTGACCAACCCCGACCTGTTCGCCGACGGGCAGCTGACGCTCGAACGCGACACCCTTCATATCTTCCGCGCCAAGTTTCTCTGGCGCGGCGCCTGCTACGAACGGTTCGCGGTACGCAATTTCGACGCCCGGCCCCACGTCCTTCGCCTCGGCCTGGTGATCGAATCGGACTTCGCGGATCTCTTCGAGGTACGGGGTCACAAGCGCGTGCGGCGCGGCCGGAAGTCGGCGAAGACGGTGGCGCCGGACACTGTCGTGCTGCGCTACCTGGGGCTCGACCGGGTCGCGCGTCGGACGACGCTGCGCTTCGAGCCGCTACCGACGGTCCTGGAGAAGAAACGGGTGGTCTTCGACCTTCGCCTCGCGCCCGGCGAGCGCATGTCGGTATTCATGACGGTAAGCTGCACCGAGGAACGGGAAGCGCCCTCTCGAGGGCGCTTCTTCGTCTGCCTCAGGACCGCCCGAAAGGCGCTGCGGGAGTCGACGGCGCGCGCAGCGTCTACAGAGACCTCGAATCAAATATTCAACGAGGTTCTATGCCGCTCGATGGCCGATTTGTACATGCTCGTGACCGACACGGAACACGGACCTTATCCCTACGCGGGCATCCCCTGGTACAGCACCGCTTTCGGGCGCGACGGGATCATCACGGCGGCCCAGATGCTGTGGGTGGACCCCGGCCTCGCCAAGGGCGTGCTCGGATTCCTGGCCGCCACCCAGGCGGCCGTCGAGGATCCCGGCGCCGACGCCGAGCCGGGCAAGATCCTGCACGAGACGAGACGGGGCGAAATGGCGCACCTCGGCGAAGTGCCGTTCGGGCGTTATTACGGCTCGGTCGACAGCACGCCGCTGTTCGTGATGCTCGCCGGCATGTACTTCGAGCGCACCGGCGACATCGCGACCATCGAGGCCTTGTGGCCCCATGTGGTGGCCGCGCTCGAGTGGATCGACGAGTACGGCGACCGCGACGGCGACGGTTTCGTCGAGTATTGCCGGAAAAGCGAGTGGGGCCTCGACAACCAGGGTTGGAAGGATTCTCACGATTCGGTCTTCCACGCCGACGGCCGCCGGGCCGAGGGGCCGATCGCGCTCTGCGAGGTCCAGGGCTACGTGTACGCCGCAAAGCGCTATGCCGCAGAGATCGCTCGTCGCGTCGGCTCGGCCGCACTCGCGGCAACCCTGGAACGGCAAGCGGCGTGCTTGAAGGAGAACTTCGAGGACTCGTTCTGGTGCGAGGACATCGGCACCTATGCCCTCGCCCTTGACGGCGACAAACGACCCTGCCGCGTGCGCAGTTCCAACGCCGGCCAGGTTCTTTTTTCCGGCATTGCCGATCCCGAAAGGGCGGCGCGCACCGCGGATTTGCTGCTCGGCCAGTCGTTCTTCTGCGGCTGGGGCATCCGCACCATCGCCGCGTCGGAGGCGCGTTACAACCCCATGTCCTATCACAACGGTTCGGTGTGGCCGCACGACAACGCGCTGATCGCGCTGGGCATGGCCCGTTATGGCCTGACCGGTCACGTGCAGCAGCTTTTCGGCGCGCTGTTCGACGCCGCCAGCTACATGGACCTGCGCCGCTTGCCCGAACTGTTCTGCGGTTTCCGGCGGCAGCCCGGAAAGGGGCCGACGGTCTATCCGGTGGCGTGTTCGCCCCAGGGGTGGGCGAGTGCCACGCCGTTTGCGCTGCTCCAGGCCTGCCTGGGCCTGAGTTTCGACCACCGGGCCCAGGAAGTGCGGTTGCGCCGCCCGCGCCTGCCGGATTTCCTGGACGAGGTGGTCATCCGCTCGCTCACTCTCGGCGACACCCGCATGAACCTGGCGCTGCGCGGCCACGGCTCCAACTTTTCAGCCAACGTGATCGACAAGACGGGCGACGGCACGGTGGTCATCACCCTGTGATCCGCAAGCGGAGCGGTTGCCACGGGCAAGCTTCGCGCTGTCCGTCCCGCATCCCGTCCAGGGGCACGACCGTAGACGGACGCAATTCGGGAGAAAGGTCGAACTCCCGTGCCGCTGACGCTCGTGGCCGCTGTGTCGCAGTGCTAGAGCGAGATGTGATGAGATTGAACCATTCTGTTTCTCGGGCGGCGCGGCGATCCGCCAGAAGGCGCGCGCGGCGCGATGCGGGGACATCGGGCAAGCGCACCGACGCTCCGTGCTCAGCCCGCCTCGATCTGGTAGCGCTCGACCACCTGCGCCTGGACGACGCCGGCGTGGAGGGTGAGCAGGACGAAGCGGGCATCGAGGCTATCGCCCGCATCGAGTGCCGCCTCCAAGCGCCCCTCCACCGCCTCGGTCAGGTGCAGACCGTTGGCCTCGGTGAAGCCTTGCGGGCCCAGCATGCAATACCCGAGCATCTCCGCCGCCGCGTCGTAGGCGCGTGGGGCAAGGGTCACACCGTTGTCGCCCTCCTTGAGAAGCTTGAGGGTTGTGAGCTTCACCGCTTCCGGTACGAGACGGGGATGCAACCCCACGGCGCGCACGGCCCGGTCGAGACGCTGTATCTCGTGCGAGCGGCCAAAAATGCCGAGGAAACCAAGCATTGTCGAAAGGCTACATCATCCCGCCTTGCCGCAAAAGCCGATCAATCGCGAAGGAGGTCGGCGTTATGCGGTATGCGTGGGACGATACTTCTTTCAGGATTGCCGTTCTTCATCCAGAGCAAGTGGCCCGTCCGGTCATACATAGAAGAACGGTGGTCAGCTTGACGCTGGTGGAAGGGGACCTGGCATCGAACATCTTCGGATGCGTAGCCGGCTCTAAGATAAGGTTTAGTATGATTCCTTACCGCAGGAATAGTCTGCAGTACGATGGAAGCCGATCATGAAAATTGAGAAAGAACATATCGAATGGGTAGTCGTGGATCGCTTGCGCACGATGCTCGAGCGCACGTCGGAGGATGAGTTCGACGTGACTCACGCGTTCGCCCTGTTTTCATCAATTTGCGGGTGGGTGCGGCAGCGTGCCGGTGCTTATGCTTCCTACTCGAAATGGCCAAGTGGCCTGGACGACCTAAAAGTACCTATCACAAGCTCGGCTTGGGGACTGCGGAACGAGGCGGCATCTGGTAAGGCTTGGGTCAGACTTTTTGCCGGGGCAGATAGTATTGAAATCGATCTGTCGAAGTGCTCTGCGTGGCAGTTTGTCGTGTGGGTCCGGAACGTCATGGCTCATGCCGACGATCGGCGCGTGCAGCCGATTCACGAAAACGTGTGCACGTCCAAGCCTCACCGAAGGCTGACCGGGTTTCGGTTTGGAAACGATGAGTGCTACGCGAATTTGAGCGGCGAGGATATGCGGCGGCTCGGCGCTAAACTCGCGGATGTTTTTTGCTGCGCGTTCAGCGAAAGTCCCTCTTTCGAAGAGGACGCCAAACAGGGAGTATTGGAACAGGCGGCATAATTGCGAGCAAGGAAGTAAGAAGAGCTAATCGGAGGGCCGTTCAATCCCGGTTGCTCTCGGGTGGGTGGCGGAGGGAGAGGAACTGGATCGAACCTTCTCCATTCAGCCCCACCAGCACCCTCGACGCAAGCCTGCCTATGATCGGCAAGCTCCTCGGCCACACCTCAGGTCCAGACCACCGCCCGCTACGCCCACCTTGCCGCCGACCCGGTCAAGGCCGCGGCGGAGCGGATGTCGAGCGTCATCGCCGCGCCGCCGTGTCCCTGGTGAGGAATCCGGGCTAGGATGCGGCGGCGATACTTCGCTCAATTGCGGGTCGACGCTTGGCCAGGATCTACTCAAAGACCTTCGAATGGCGGTTCGACCGCCCGCCCGAGGCGATCTGGCCGGCGCTCGCCGATACCGCCCGATTCAACGAGGCGGCCGGCCTGCCGAAGCACCGCATCGAAGAGGCCGGCCAAGCGGACGGCTCGGTACGGTTCTTCGCAAGGGCGCGCAAGGGCGTGTTCGCGCTCGAGTGGGAGGAAATCCCGGTCGAGTGGGTCGACAGGCAGTGGTTTCGGCACCTGAGAATATTCTCGAAGGGACCGATCCGCACGCTTTGCGCGACCTTGCGCCTCGTCCCGGACGACCGTGGCGGCGCCATTGGTCACTACACGATCGACGCCTCGGCGGCGAACCTGCTCGGCGCGCTGATCCTGACCGGCGGGTTCTTCCGCATGGCGGAGCGCACGTTCACCCGCCTCGCCGACGGGATCCGGGAGTGGGCGGACGGCGCCTGCACCGTGCCCTTTCAGGCGGCGCCTGCGCGCCTGTCCGCCGCGGCGCGCGCGCGTCTCGAGGCGATGATCTCGCGCATCGAATCGTCTCCCAACGGACACGGCCTAGCGCGCCGACTCGCCGACTGGATGCTGACGGCGCAGGAGGTCGATCTGATGCGTATCCGGCCGCTTGCCCTGGCTTCCGACTGGGACGTCGACGGCCGCGAGGTGGTGGAGTTGTGCCTTCAGGCGGTCAGGGAAGGTCTGCTCGAGTTGCGTTGGGATCTGCTGTGTCCGCGTTGCCGCGGCGCCAAGATGACGATCGAATCGCTCGACCGGCTGCCGCGCGCGGCGCACTGCAACGCCTGCAATATCGGCTACGAGTCCGACTTCGCCCGCAACGTCGAGCTGACGTTTCACCCTGCGCCCGCGGTACGCGAGGTGGTCGACGGCGAGTTCTGTCTGTTCGGGCCGATGTCGACGCCGCAGGTCAAGCTCCAGGTGACGCTGCAACCGGGCGAGAGCCGGACGCTCCCGGCGCGGCTTGCGCCCGGCGACTACCGCGTGCGCACTCTGGAGATTGGCGGCCAAAGCGACATCGCCCATGACGGCGGAAGATTTCCCAAGGTCGTTGCCGGGGGAGGCACCGTCACGACGGCGGCGCTCGCCGACAACGGGACCATCCTGCTCGTGAACGAGGAAGACTGCCGGCGCACGCTCATCATCGAACATCGCGATTGGTTGCGCGATGCGCTAACCGCCCATCGCGTGACGACGATGCAGGTGTTTCGCGATCTGTTCTCGGGCGAAGTGCTGCGCCCGGGCGACGAAGTCGAGATTTCCCACGTCACGCTGATGTTCACCGATCTCAAGAGTTCGACGGCGTTCTATCAGCACGTCGGCGATGTCGCCGCTTACAATGTCGTACACGGGCATTTCGCCCTGCTTGGCCGTGTCGTGCGCGAGCACAACGGGACCGTGGTAAAGACCATCGGCGACGCCGTAATGGGTGCGTTCACCGATCCCGGAGATGCGGTCCGCGCGGCGCTGGCGGTGCAAGTCGGGATAGCGGAATTCAACGCCGCGTCCGACAGCGAGGATCTCGTCATCAAGGTCGGGCTGCACGCCGGTCCCTGCATTGCGGTCACGCTCAACGGGCGCCTCGACTATTTCGGCTCGACCGTCAACATGGCCGCGCGATTGCAGGGTGAGAGCGCAGGCGGCGACATTGTCTTCTCGGAAGAACTGGTCGCCGACCCCGTCGTGGCGTCACTCCTGCAGCCCTACGACCTCGTCACGGAACGGCGCTCTATCAGGGGGTTTGACGAGCCGGTCTCGCTGAAGCGAATGACCTGTCGGGAAGAATAACGGGCTGGCGGACCGGCTGCACGGCTCAGTCGGCGAGCACGCGCTCCCTGGGCAGGCGAACGATGACCGTGGTGCCGCGGTCGATCTCGCTGTTGAGATCGAGCGTGCCGTCGTGCAGCTCGACCAACGCCTTGGTCAGCGGCAACCCGAGTCCGGTGCCTTCATAGCGCCGTGCAAGCGTGCTGTCGACCTGGCCGAAGGGTCGCATGACTTCGCCTATGTCCTTTTCGGCGATGCCGATGCCGGTGTCGCTGACGGTGATGCGCAATCCGCCGTCGGCGTCGACGCCCGCGGTCGCCGTCACCGTGCCGCCTTCGGGCGTGAACTTGACCGCGTTCGACAACAGGTTGAGCAGGATCTGCTTGAGCTTGCGTTCGTCGCCGAGCAATTTCGGCAGGTCCTCGGGAACCTCGACGGTGATCGTCACCTTGCTGCTCGCGGCGCGCTCGTTGATCATGCGCACGCTGCGGGCGATGGCGTCGGCGACGTCGACGTTTTCCTCGATCAATTCGAGCTCGCCCGCCTCGACCTTGGAAACGTCGAGAATGTCGTTGATCACGCTGTAGAGGTGCGAGCCGCTGTCGTGGATGTCCTTGACGTAGTCCTTGTACTGCTGTGAACCGATCGGGCCGAACATCTCGCCCATGATGATCTCGGAAAAGCCGATGATCGCGTTCAACGGCGTGCGCAGCTCGTGACTGACGTTGGCGAGAAACTCGGACTTGGCGCGGTTGGCGACCTCGGCGGTCTCGCGCGCCTGGCGCGAACTCTCCTCGGCCCGGCGCAGCATCGCCTCGCGCTCCTTGAGTTCGGTGATGTCGGTGCGCAGGCAGACCATCGAGCCATCGCCGGTGCGTCGGTCGCTGACCTTGAGCCAGCGTCCGTCCGTGAGCCGCTGTTCGCGGGCCGGGCCGGGGTCGTCGATCCGCGCGAGCTCCTCTTCGATCCAAGCGTCGGCGCGTCCGACCGCGTCGGTGAATTGACCGCGCTCGGCGCCCTTGCAAATTAGTTCGCGGTAGCTGACGCCCGGCTCGAGCAGGTCGGCGATCAGCGGGTGATACTCGCGGAACTTCTCGTTGCAGATCACCAGGCGGTTGTGGCGGTCGAACAGCGCGAACGCTTCCGAACTGCTGTCGATCGCCGCGGCGAGCTGGTTCTGGGCGCGCGCGGCGCGTTCTTCGGCCTCGATCTGGGCAGTGATATCGCTGCCGGTGCCGCGGTATCCGGTGAACACGCCGTTGTCGTCGAAGGTCGGCATGCCGCTTAGACGGCAAAGTCGCGCGCCGCCGTCGGCGCCGATGATGCGGAACATCTTGTCGCGGAAGGGGGTGCGCGATGAGGAATCGGGATTGCCTCCGTCGGTCTCGGTAAACACCCCGAGATCAAACAGGTTCGAGCCCAGCAGGAGGCGCGGATGCATCCCGAACACTTCCATCACCCGCGCCGAGACGAAGGTGAAGTTGAAATCGGCATCGACTTCCCAGACCCAGTCCGAGACCAGCCGGGTGATGTCGTCGAAGCGCTCCTGGATATGACCCGCCCGCTGGCTGAGAGCGTGTTCCCGGGTGATGTCCCGGTAGACGCCGCCGATGGCGAGCAGCACGCCGTCATCATCGTCGATCGGGAAGTGGTGCGAGTACAGGCGCCGGGTCGCGCCCCCGGCCTCGATCGATTCTTCGAGTTCGATTGCCGCGCGCTCGCGTCTCACCCCATCGATCGCCTGGGGCGAGACGAGGCCGGGCGCTTCCGCCCCGTGAGTGTTGCCGACCAGCTTCAGCAGTTCGTGGTAGGCGGCGTTGGCGAACATCAGCTCGCCGGCGAGGTCGGCGACGTAACTCGCCTCGGCGTTGGCCAGAAGCTGTTGCGCGAGGTCGCGCTCGGTTTCTTCGGTTCCGGCCGGTGGCCGGTTGTGCGTCGCGGACGCCAACGGCGACTGGGTGCGGAACTCGCGAACCGGCCGCTTGCCGGGCGGTCGGCGCCCGGCCCGGCGCGTGGTCATCGCGACGCCTCCTCGATCTGCTTCAGCGCGTACAGGTAGTCCTTATCGCGCCGCAGGCGCTTGAGCACGATTTCGGCTTGTTCCTTCGACACGCGGTCGAAGAACGCGCTCACCCGGGCGAGCTCGCGCGGATCGAACTTTTCCTGTGACGAGACCCCTTCGCGGGTAAGCTGATAGATCGTTGCGAAAGCGTCACGATCGAGGCCGATTGCCCTGCAGGTCATGGCCAGGCCTTCGCCGCCTGGTTCATAGAGTATCCGCCGCGCCAGCTTCGCGCTCAGTCTGGTGAGATTGCCGAACGAGGCTTCGAACAGCGGCACCTCACCCTGCCGCAGGGTTTGCACGAGGAACTCTTCGGTGAGATCGCCGCGCTCGGCCATCTGGGCGACAAAGGCCTCCGCTTCGCTCGGTTTCGCGAGCGCGTCGCGGTCCTTTTCGAGCGCTCTCGCCACCGCCTCTTCGATGGTGTCGTCGACCAGGGTGGGGTCGACCGCAAAGTTGTCGACGATGTGCTGGCGCAACGCGGCCGATACCCACCAGTACATTTTCCGCGCCAGGTCCGCCGGCAGGTCGCGACGCTGGACCAGCGGATTCTGGAAGGTGTCGACCCGCTTCGACTCGGCGACCAGATATTCCATCAGGCTGCGGGAAATCTGGGCGTCGCCGTTCTTGATCAGCGCGGTGATGACGTCGGTGTCGCCGGTTTCGACGAGCGCCTGTGAGACGTCCTCCGAGAGGACCTTGCGCCGGGCGATGGTGATCTGGTGGGCCTGGGTGCGCTGGCGGACGATCTCGACAAGGTCGGTGTCGTGCAGCACGGTGCTGTGCAGCAGGATGGGATGGGCGACCTCGATTTCGTCGTTGGCGAGCGCCACCGTCAGATTGAGCGGCGCGTCGCTGCGCGCGGCCATGCGCTCGGCAAGGTCCTTGCGGAGCGTGATCTCGAAGTCGTGCACCAGCTTGTGCAGAATCTCGCCCATCAGCGCCCGCTCGCGGTCGCTGAGCGCGCCCTCTTCGCCTTCGAAAAACAGGTCCCTTACCGTGTTGAAGATCGCTCGCCGACCGGCGGCCGACTTGTCGCGCGCAAGGTCGAACAGTGCGTCGAGGTCGGGCGCGCCGTGGTCTCTGAGTTTCAGCGCCGGCTTCTTGGCCATGATCTCCCTACCTGTCGCTCGGCCTCCCCAATCCTGGCTCCAGGCGGCATGGCCATGTCCTTGATTGTACTGAGCGTTCCGGTCTGGCAGGATGTGAAAATCCAAGCTCATCGTAACCTGTCGAACAGGGATTAAGAATTCACTAACTAGATGCAAGCAGGTGGCAATATCGCTGCCCTTCGGTGTTGTACGAATCCACATTCCGTCAGGTATTCGTCGGCGTCTCCCGGAGAACAAACCCGAAGAAACCTAGCGGCGTTGATGGTTAACGTCCAGTCACAATCGTCCGAGGCTGGCCGCGCCGGTCCTTCTCGGCTAGTGTGGGGCGCAAAGGTGCGGGACAAGGACGCCGCGTGGGGTTAGGTGTGATCGGACGATTTCTTTGGGGCGCGGCGCTGATCTTCGTCATGACGGGTCCGTCGGCCGCCCAGACGACGGTTCCCCAGGGCTATCGCGACGCCATACACTGGTACCGCGCCGAGGCCGAAAGAGGCTACGCCGCGGCCCAATATCTGCTCGGCTATATGTACGAAACCGGCGTCGAGATCCCCCAGGACAATTACCGGGTCGCGCGCGATCCGGCGCTGGCGCGCCACTGGTACGGCAAGGCCGCCGCCCAGGGCGATGCGCGCGCGCTCTACCGGCTGGCGCGCATGGTCCACGAAGGTCGCGGCGGTCCGGCCGACGTGGCCGAGGCGGCGCGGCTCTACCGCGAGGCGGCCGAACGAGGTCACGTCGAGGCCCAGTCGGCCCTCGGCTATCTCTACGCCCTGGGCGAGGGCGTCGAGCGCGACGACCTCAAGGCTTATATCTGGCTTTCGCTGGCGGCGCGCGCCGGCGATGGCGCGGCGGCCGACAATCTCACGCTGCTGCTGCCCGAGCTTTCGGCGGATACGCGCGCGGCGGGCGACGCGCTGGTCGAAGCCTGGAAACCCAGGAAACCCTGAAGATCCGGCTCACACGACCTGGAAGCCCTTGGCAAAGGGATCGCGGTCGTCGATGAAGATGGTGTTGAGCCCGGTGGTGCGCGCCCAACCCTCGATGCTCGGAACGATGGCGTCGCGGTTGCCGACCGTGGTGCGCGCCTCGACGCGTCCGTGGAACAGACTGCCGATGATGCTTTCATGCACGAAGTCGTCGCCCTCGGCGAGTTCGCCGCGGGCGGCGAGCTGGGCCATGCGCGCCGAGGTCCCGGTGCCGCAGGGCGAGCGGTCGATGGCGCGGTCGCCGTAGAACACCGCGTTGCGCCCATCCGCTTGCGGATCCCTGGGCGCGCCGGTCCACATGATGTGGCTCAAGCCCCGGATCGTCGGATCGTCGGGATGGACATACTCGCCGGTCTCGTTGAGACGCCGGCGCAGCTCGGGACTCAGTCGCAGAATATCGTCCGGTCTCAGGTCGGCAAGGTCGCGATAGTTCGCCTGGGGCTCGACGATGGCGTAGAAATTGCCGCCGTAGGCGACATCGACCGTGAGCCGTCCGAGGCCGGGACAATCGACGGCGACGTCCCGGCTGTGCAGGAACGAGGCGACGTTGGTGATGCGCACCGATTCGACGAAATCGCCGTTCTGCGCGTAACGCGCGGCAACGACGCCGGCCGGCGTATCGAGGCGCAGGATCCCCGGCTCAGCCGGTGTCGCGAGCCCGCGTTCGATCGCCACGGTCGCGGTACCGATGGCGCCGTGACCGCACATCGGCAACGAGCCCGAGGTCTCGATGAACACGACGCCGAGGTCGCAGTCGTCGCGCGTCGGCGGATAGAGCAGGCTGCCCGACATCTGGTCGTGGCCGCGCGGCTCGAACATCAGCCCGGTGCGGATCCAGTCGAAGCGCGCGAGCAGGTCCTGGCGGCGTTCGCTCGCGGTCGCGCCGGCGAGCGGCGGGGCGCCGCCGGCGACCACGCGCACCGGATTGCCGCAGGTATGCGCGTCGATGCAAAAGAAGGTGTGGTTCGCCATCGGTGATATGCCCGGCCGTTCGCGGCGCCACGCCGCCCGCCAAGCATCGGCCAAAGCGTCGTCGCGCGCAAGGGTCGCGCCCGCCGCGAAGCGGCGTTGGTTCAGTCGGCGTCGCCGCGCCGGCGGGTGAGCGCGAGGAACAGGTCCTCGAGGTCGCTTTCCTCGGTCGAGAGATCGACGATGCCGAGGCCGGCGGCGTTGACCGCGGCGAGGATCTCGGCGATGCCGGTGCGGCTCGGCCGGTAGTATACGGCGAGCCGGCGCATGGGCAGGAGTTCGGCGTCGAAGGCGGCGAGTTCCGGCGGCACCGTCTCGATGTCCTCGGCGATGACGAGGGTGATCGACTTGCGGTCGAGCCGCCGGATCAGCGCCTCGGTGCTGTCGCAGGCCACCAGCCGGCCTTCGTGGATGATGGCGACGGCGTCGCAGAAGCGCTCGGCCTCTTCGAGATAGTGGGTGGTCAGCAGGATGGTCGTGCCGTCGGCGTTGAGACCGCCGACGTATCTCCAGAACTGCTCGCGCAATTCGATGTCGACGCCGGCGGTGGGCTCGTCGAGCACCAACACCGGCGGGGCGTGCACCATGGCCTTGGCGACGAGCAGCCGCCGCCGCATGCCGCCCGAGAGCGCGCGGGCGTAGGCGTCGGCCTTGTCGGTCAGCCCGACCGCGGCGAGAATCTCGTCGGTGCGGCGTTCACGCGGTCGCAGGCCGTAGAGACCGGCCTGCAGTTCGAGCAGCTCGCGCGGCGTGAAGAAGGGGTCGATATTGATTTCCTGCGGCACCACGCCGATGGCGCTGCGCGCCGCGCGCGCGTTCTCGTCGATGTCGAAACCCCAGATCGCGGCACGCCCCGCGGTCTTGACGACGAGCCCGGCGAGGATGTTGATCAGCGTCGACTTGCCGGCGCCGTTCGGCCCGAGAAGGCCGAAGAAGGCGCCGCGCGGGATGTCGAGGTCGATGCCGTGGAGCGCCTCGACGGCGGCAACGCCGGTGCCGTAGGTCTTGCGCAGTCCGCGGATGGTGAGGGCGTTTTCGACCGCGCCGTCGCTGCACTCGTGGGACATGACCGGAAAGGTGAAGGACGCCGCGATGTGGCGGTTGATTGTCTCGGGGCAATGGGTATCATCCGCTCTGCCCGCGGGTCAATCTCCTTGGCGGGCGGGGAAGCACGCTATGGAACCACCGGAAACCATCGAGGTCGACGCCACCGACGTGAGCTGCGACGGCGGCGGCGGCGCGCTCGGCCATCCCTGCGTCTATCTCAAGATCGGACCCGAGGGCTGGGTCGAATGCCCCTACTGCGACCGCCGCTTCGTGTTTGCGACCAACGCCCCGCCCGGCGCGGGGCATTAGCGCGGCCGGCGCCGTGGCCCGCCAGGCGCCGCACCCGGCCGAAAGGCCCGAACACGTCGTCCTGATCGACGGTTCGGGCTTCATTTTCCGCGCCTTCCACGCGCTGCCGCCGATGACCCGGGGCGACGGCACCCCGGTCAACGCGGTCTACGGCTTCGCCAACATGCTGATGCGGCTGCTCGCCGAGCTCGACTGCGACCGCATCGCGGTGATCTTCGACCATTCGGGCCACACCTTCCGCAACGATCTCTACCCCGAGTACAAGGCGCAGCGCCCCGAAACGCCCGAGGAGCTGATTCCCCAGTTTGCGCTGATTCGCGACGCGACCCGCGCCTTCAACCTCGCCTGCGTCGAGCGCGCGGGCTTCGAGGCCGACGACATCATCGCCACCTACGCGCGGCTGGCCCGCGAAGCCGGCTGCCACGTCACCATCGTGTCGTCCGACAAGGACCTGATGCAGCTCGTCGACGATCGCGTCGTCATGTACGACGGCCTCAAGGGCCGGTCGATCGGCGTGGCCGAGGTGCGCGAGAAGTTCGGCGTCGGTCCCGAGCGCGTCGTCGACGTTCAGGCGCTCGCCGGCGATGCGACCGACAACGTGCCCGGCGTGCCCGGTATCGGCGTCAAGACGGGCGCCGAGCTGATCAACGCATACGGCGACCTCGACACCCTGCTGGCCCGCGCCGGCGAGATCAGCCAGCCCAAGCGCCGCGAGCGGCTCATCGAGCACGCCGACCTGGCGCGGCTGTCGCGCGATCTGGTGCGGCTGCGCGACGACGTGCCGCTCGACGACGACCTCGAAGACCTCGCCTTCAGGCCGCCCGATCCGGCGGCGCTCACCGCTTTTCTCAAGGCGCAGGACTTCCGCGGCATCGTCGGCCGCGCCGAGACGTGGCTGGGAGTCGGCGACGGCGACGGCGATGCGGACGAAGCGCCGAAGAAAACCGACTACGAAGCGGTGCAGGACGCGGCCGCGCTCGAACGCTGGATTGCCGGGGCGACACGCGCCGGGACGGTGGCCGTGGATACCGAGACCACCTCGCTCGACGCCATGCGGGCCGAGCTCGTCGGCGTCTCGCTGTCGATCGAACCCGGCCGCGCCTGCTATGTGCCGCTCGGCCACCGCGCGCCGGGCGGCGGTCTCGACCTCGAAGGCGACGGGCCGAGGCAGATCGCGCGCGACGCGGCGCTGGGGCTGCTGAAGCCGCTGCTCGCGGACCCGGGGGTCCTCAAGGTCGGCCACAACATCAAGTACGACATCAAGGTGCTGGCGAAATACGGCGTGACGGTCGCGCCGGTCGACGACACCATGCTGATCTCGTATGTGCTCGAAGGCGGCCTGCACGGCCACGGCATGGACGAGCTCGCGCGTCTCCACCTCGGCGTCGATCCGATCCCCTTCAAGGCGGTGGCGGGCGCCGGCAAGAAACAGGTCACCTTCGATCTGGTGCCGCTCGATGCGGCCTGCGACTACGCCGCCGAGGATGCCGACCTCACCGGACGGCTGCATCGCGCGCTCAAGCCGCGGCTCCTCGCCGAGCGCCTGGTCACCGTCTACGAGACCCTCGAACGCCCGCTGATTCCCGTGCTGGTGGCGATGGAGCGCGCCGGCATCAAGGTCGACCGCGCGGCGCTCGCCGCCGCCTCGCGCGACTTCGCGGAACGCATCGCCGCCCTCGAAGCGCAAATCCACGCCCTCGCCGGCCACGCTTTCACCATCGGCTCACCCAAGCAGCTCGGCGAAGTGCTGTTCGACGAGATGGGCCTCGAAGGCGGCAGGAAGGGCAAGTCGGGGGCGC
>JBHHZM010000025.1:0-31346 GCA_046758065.1 Alphaproteobacteria bacterium
AAACTAAAACCGGGGAGTCAGCGCCCCTCTCCTGCTGACACAAAACTCGTGACATTACCCCCGCGGTCGGGATTTGCCCGCGCGCCGCCGACTGTTACACTCGCGGCCGGCGCGCGCGCCGCAAACCGGGGATGAGGCGAGGGAAACGACGCAGTGCTTCAGCGCATGCCGCACGACGCTTCGCCAGCCCGCACCGCAGACCGGGAGCGCGCGAGGGCGCGCCACGCCTGGATGCGCGCCCGCGCCGCCCTCGAACGGAGCGGCGGCCGTCGGCGCGATCCCCGTTGGTTCGACCGGGTTTGGCGGCCGCTTCGCAAGGCGCTGATCGCGATCGATGACTCGCAGCGCTTGCGCCATCTGTACTGGCGCGGGGTGCGCAACGCGCTCGATATCCGCCTCGAGCGCCGCGAACTCGCCTTTGCCGCGCTTCCCGCCGCTTTCGACGGCTACACCATCCTCCACCTCAGCGACACCCACTTCGGCAAGCTCGAGGAGACCGCCGAGCGACTGCGCGCCTGCGTCGCCGGCGTCGAGGCCGACGCCTGCGTGCTGACCGGCGACTACGCCGTCCGATACCGCGACCACCCGGACGAGGCCGTCGGACCGCTCGGCGCCGTGTTCGCGACGCTGACCCTGCGCGACGGCGTGTTCGCCGTGCTCGGCAACCACGACGGCGTGGCGCTGGTCGCGCCGCTCGAAGACCTCGGCGTCCGCGTGCTGGTCAACGAGACCGCCGTGATCGCGCGCGACGGCGCGCGCCTGCATCTCACCGGGCTCGACGATGTCCACTACTTCGCCTCGGCCGAGGCGTTCGCGGCGCTGCGCGCGGCGCCCTCGGGTTTCAAGATCGCGCTGGTGCATTCCGCCGAGGCGGCGAAGGAGGCCGCCGCCGCCGGTTTCGCGCTCTATCTCGCGGGGCACACCCACGGCGGTCAGGTCTGCCTGCCGGGCGGCTGGCCGATCGTCACCAACCAGCGTTGCAGGCGCGCCTACGCCCGCGGCCTGTGGCGCTGCGGGGACATGACCGGCTACACCAGCCGGGGCATCGGCGTTTCGTTCCTGCCGGTGCGCTTCAACTCCTCGGGCGAGGCAGCGCTGATCACGCTTAGGCGCGCGGCGGGGTAGAGCGGTTCCCTTACGCGATGATGCGGAAATGCGCCTCGGTCGGCGTTCCGGTCTTGCCGTTGATCGGCAGGATGTCCTGCGGGCAGGCCGAGAACGCGACCACGCAGTCCATTTCGGCGCGCAGCACGACGTAGTCCCCGGGCTTGGTCACCGGCTCGCAGAAGTCGAGGCGGGCGCCGTCGATCACCGGAATGTTCATGAACAGGTTGAGCGGGCTCGGCACCTCGGGCGGCACGAGGTCGAGCTCCTTCATGCCGGCATGAAGGTTGTCGGTGCAGTTGTCGTGATACTCGGTGCAGCCGATCAGCCGGTAGCGGTAGTCGTCGCAGGCCGCCATCAGCGTATCGTGCACGCCGGGCGAGGTGTCCTCGACGAGGGTGAGGATCGGGCGCCGCTTGTTGGTCACCAGCGAATCGCCGACCTCGGGCGTGATCTTGAGGATCGTCGGGCGGGTGTGCTCCATCGACATGAACTCGGTGAGATCGTGGGCGTTGAAGGCCCAGGTATCGACCACCTGCTCGCCGTGGGTGTTGATGACCTTGATGCTCTGGCCGGCGGCGAGACGGGCGGCCTTGCCGCTGCGCGCCGGAATGGTGACGGTCGTACCCTCGGTCATGGCGGTGTCTCCTCTCTGTTCGGCTGCCGTCGAGGCGGATTATGCCTCCGCCGCCGCCACCCCGCCAGCGGTTCGGCAGACGTCCGTCATCACCTCGAGGAAGATATCGGCCGCGGCGGTGCGGGGCGGCCCCTTGCGGACGACGATCTCGAACGGCGAGTCGAAGCTGAGGCGCTCCGGCTTGAGCGCGCGCATCGACCCCTGCCCGACCCAGCGCGCGGCGTAGTGATCGGGCAGATGGCCGATGAAACGACCCGAGAGCACCATGACGGCGATCGCTTCCATGTTGAACGCCGTCGCACTGACGTTGCGCGGCGTGAGGGCGGCGATGCGCGACGCCGTGGCGTAGCCGCGCCGCGCATACTCGGCGGCCCCGATCTCGGTGAGGGTGAGGTCCGCGTCATCGCGCCCGAACAACGGATGGTCGCGCCCGCAGTAAAGGCTCATGCGCTCGCGGAACAGCGCCCTGTAGGCGAGCCCCGGCGCATGGCTCGGGAAGGTGCCGATGCCGACGTGATAGCGGCCGTCCAGCACGGCGCGCTCGATCTCGAGCGGCGGGCCGACGTGCAGCGTGAGACGCACCGCGCCCGCCCGGCGCTTGAACAGGGTGACGGCCTCGTGGAGCGGGCAATCGCGATTCGATATCACGTTGTCAATCGTCGCGAGGTGCAGGTCGCCGACCAGCCGGCCCCGCATCTCGCCGACCTCCGCCGCGAAGGCGTCGAGCGAGCGGAACAGCCTCTGGCTCGCCTCGTAGACCAGTCGTCCGTCCTCGGTGAGGTTGAACCCGGCGCGTCCCCGCTGGCACAGCCGCGCGCCCAACCGCGTCTCGAGATACGCCATCTGGGTGCTGATTGTCGACTGACTGACGTTGAGCTCGATCTGGGCGGCCGAGAAGCCACCGCATTCGACGACCGCCTTGAAGACCTGCAAGAGCCTGAGGTCGGCCGAGTTGAGCGTAGCGATCATGATCCGCACCTCCCCGCGCAGGTCCGATATTACATCGATGATTATCAATGTTTAGATCGTAACTTCCGTATTTATCAATGAGAAAAACATGTCACCCTTTAGTTTGTAGGGGGGTGTGAAGGAAAACCGGGAGGCCCGCCGATGCTCGACAAGCCCTTGCCGCGCGCGCCGGTTATCTCCGACGATCACGACCCCATGTCCGCGCCGCGCTACAGCGACATCGCCACTTTCATGCGCGCGCCGCTGGTGCGCGACGCTGCGGGCATCGATATCGGGCTGATCGGCGTGCCGTTCGACGGCGGGGTGACCAACCGTCCCGGCGCCCGTCACGGCCCGCGCGAGATTCGCAACATGTCGAGCCTGATGCGCTCGATCCATCACGTCACCCGCGTCAACCCCTACGCGCTGTGCCGGGTTGCCGACTTCGGCGACGTACCGTTCGCGCACGGCTTCCACCTCGAGGCGGCGCTCGACGACATCGCGGCGTTCTACCGCCGCGTCCACGCCGCGGGCGCCGCGCCGCTCAGCGCCGGCGGCGATCACTCGATCACCCTGCCGATCTTCCGCGCCATCGCCGCCGAACGTCCCGTCGGCATGGTCCACATCGACGCCCACACCGACACCTGGGACGAGTTCCTCGGCTCGAAGTTCACCCACGGCGCGCCTTTCCGCCGCGCCGTCGAGGAGGGCCTGCTCGACCCCCGCCGTACGGTGCAGATCGGCATCCGCGGGGCGCAGAATACCGAAGAGGGCTGGTCCTTCTCGATCGAGACGGGCATGCGCGTGATCTTCATGGAGGAGTTCACCCGCCTCGGCGTCGAGGCGGTAATCGCCGAGGCGCGCCGGACGGTCGGCGACGGGCCGACGTACATCTCCTTCGACGTCGACGGACTCGACCCGGTCTACGCGCCGGGCACCGGCACGCCCGAGGTCGGCGGCATCACCACGATCGAGGCACAGACGCTGCTGCGCGGCTTGCGCGGGCTCGATCTGGTCGGCGGCGACGTGGTCGAGGTCGCGCCGCCGTTCGACCCGACCGGCAACACCGCGCTGGTCGGCGCGACCATGATGTACGAAATCCTCTGCCTGCTCGCGGAGGCGGTGGCGGCGCGAAAGGCGAGGCGCGGATGATCGACGGCGTGCGCATGGCCGACCTTACCTGGCCCGAGTTCGCCGAACGGGCGAAGCGCGACCCGGTGATGTTCCTGCCCTGCGGATCGTTCGAGCAACATGGCCCGCATCTTCCCTTCGAGGTCGACGCGCTGATCCCGGCGGCGATCGCCGAGGGCGTGGCCGATCGGGTCGGCGGGCTGGTGCTGCCGACCCTCGCCTACGGCTACACCTCGATGCCCAAGTCGGGCGGCGGGCCTTATTTTCCGGGCACCATCAACCTCGACGGTGCAACGCTCGCCCGGCTGGTGGGTGATATCGTGCGTGAGGTCCACCGTCACGGCCTCCGCAAGCTCTGTGTCATCGTCGGCCATTACGAGAACCAATGGCATGTGACCGAGGGACTCGACACGGCGCTGCGCGCGATCGGCGATTCCGGCTTCAAGGCGATGCGCCTCGAATACTGGGATTTCTGCACGCCCGCGCTGATCGCCGAACTGTTCCCCGACGGCTACCCCGGGATCGAGCTCGAGCACGCGGCGGTGATGGAGACCTCGCTGATGCTGCACCTCCATCCCGACAAGGTGCGTCGCGATCTCATTCCCGATAACGAATCCGCCGACTTTCCGCCTTACGACCTGTTTCCCGCCGCGCGCGACTGGGTGCCGCGAACGGGTGCGCTCACCTCGGCCAAGACTGCGAGCGCGGAGAAGGGGCGGTTGCTCTACGAGCACTATGTCGCCGCGATTGCCGCCGCCGTCCGCAAGGAATTCCCCATCTCGGCCGAAACGCCGCTCAAGAGCGTGGGGCATAACTGAACGAAATCAGGGAGGAACATCATGCGGAAACTCATCATTGCGATACTCGGAGCGTTCGTCGGTCTGGCCGCGTTGTCGGCTCAAACCACGCCGGTCAAGGCCGCGGGCCCGGATCACCTCGACTGCGCCTATCCGTTCTGGGTCGGCTTCGCGCCCCTGCACCTCGCCAACGAGCTCGGCTACTTCAAGGAGCAGGGCCTTACCGTCAAGGAAATCATCGACGACGACCGCAGCAACGCGCTCGCCGCCATGGCGCGGGGCGATATCGACTGCTATTTCCGCAGCGTCGGCGAGTACCAGGGCCGCCCGCGCACGCCGGAGACGCAAGGCATCATCATCGGCACGATCGATGTCTCGGATGGCGGCGACGGGGTCGTGACCGACGCCTCGGTCAAGTCGATCTGCGACCTCAAGGGCAAGACCGTCGCATCGGAGCCGAATCTCCCCTCGACGCTGATTATCCAGATGGCGCTCAAGAAACAGTGCGGTCTCTCGATCGATCAAGTGAACCTGATGGACATCGCCTCGTCCGACGCGGTCGGGGTGTTCTCCGACCCGAACGTCATGGCGGTCGGCGCCTACGAGCCGGTGCTGACGAAAACGGTGGAGGTCCACAAGGATCGTGGCGCCTACATCATCGTCTCGTCGAAGGATTACCCCAATCTCATCACCGACACCATCATCGCCCGAACCGACAATCTCAAGAGCCAGCCGGAGAAGTACGTGAAGCTGCTGCGCGGGATCTACAAGGCGGTCGACTACTTCAGAAAGAATCCCGACAAGGCGATCCCGATCATGGCGAAGCGCTTCGACCTGTCGCCGGCGGAATTCAAGGAGGTGTTGCAGGGCATCCGCTACTACTCGCTCAAGGAGTCGGTCGATCTCGTGGGTATGAACGGCAAGCCCGGCACCCTGCACAAGATCTTCGCCGACGTCATGCAGCTCAACATCGAGAACAACGCCGCCGATGTCCAGCTCAAGGCCGAGCAGCAGATCGACAACTCGATCATTACCAAGGTCTGGCAGACGCGGACCGAGTAAATCCGGACCCCGGGGGGTCCGTTACGCGGACTCCCCGGCGGACATGGCCGGGAGGCGCGCGCGCCTTGTCAAGGATGACGCTCAAGTCTGAGCCAGGGCGGCAACGGCCGAGCGGTCGGTCGTGAGCGTCTCTGGGCCGATCCCGCCGCCGCGCCGCCGGCCGTGGCGAAGTCTCTTCCGTTTCGGCGAGCGCACCCGACCCGACGTCGAGCTCACGGTCGCGGTGATCACCTTCGTCGCGATCTTCGCGATCTGGATACTGCTGACCGAGACGGACGCTGTCGCGGCCCAGTTTCTGCCCTCGCCGATGGCCGTGGCCACGGCGCTCTGGCGGCTTTTCGCGACCGGTGGATTCATTGGCGACGTCGGCATCAGCATCTTCCGCGTCTGGGCCGCCTTCGTCGTCGCGGCCGCGATGGCGATCCCGCTCGGCATCCTCATGAGCTCCTACCGGATCGTCGGCGCGGTCACCGAGCCGGTCGTCGATTTCATCCGCTACCTGCCGGTGCCGGCGCTGGTGCCGCTTACCCTCATCTGGCTCGGGATCGGGGAGATGTCGAAGATCACGCTGCTCTGGATGGGAACCTTTTTCCAGCTCGTGCTGCTCATCGCCGACGACGCGCGGCGGGTGCCGAGCGAGTACATCGAGACCGGCCGCACGCTCGGCGCCCGGGATCCCGAGCTGATGCGCGACATCCTGCTGCCCGCGATGCTTCCGAGCATGGTCGACAATCTGCGGATCACGCTTGGCTGGTGCTGGACCTACCTCATCATCGCCGAGATCGTCGCCGCCAATTCGGGCATCGGCTACGTGATCTGGGCGGCCAAGCGCTACGTCAAGACGCCCGAGGTTTTCGCCGGCATCCTGGTCATAGGCGTGATCGGTCTTGCCACCGACCAAACCATCCGCTGGCTGTACCGGCGGGTTTTTCGCTATCTCGCGTGATCGCCGTCATGGCCGCTTGCAACGCCTTCCTCAGCATCGAGCGCGTCAGCAAGACGTTCTGGTCCGCCTCCGGCGCCACCGACGTCATCCACGACGTGTCGCTGACGGTGGAGGAGGGAGACTTCGTCGTTTTTCTCGGACCTTCGGGCTGCGGCAAGACCACGCTCATGCGCATCGTCGGCGGGCTGGAGACGGTGACCAGCGGCGAAGTCCGCCTCGCCAGCGAAAAGGTGACCGGCCCCGACCGCAAGAAGGGCATGGTGTTCCAGGCCTACTCGTCGTTTCCCTGGCTCAGCGTGCTCGACAACATCCGCTTCGGCACGCGCTACCGCAACGACGTGAGCGCCACCGAAAAGGACGAAATCGCGCGCCACTACCTCGAACTCGTGGGCCTCGTCGACTTCGCCGATTACTACGTCAACCGCATCTCGGGCGGCATGCGCCAGCGCGTCGCCATCGCGCGCACGCTCGCCGCCGCTCCCGACATCCTGTTGATGGACGAACCGTTCGGCGCGCTCGACGCCCAGACCCGGGAGTTCCTCCAGTTTCAGCTCCTCGAGATCAACCGCGCCGAAAGGAAGACCACGATCTTCGTCACCCACGATGTCGAGGAAGCCGTCTTCCTCGCCGACCGCATCATCATGTTCTCGGCCCGGCCCGCCGCCATCATCGAGGAAATCCGGGTCGACGAGCACATCCCCGGCCGGCGCGAAATCACCACCAAGGAGACCGAGCCCTTCTTCCACCTGCGCAACCACGTGCGCGACCTGATGCGCAACCAGGCACGGCGCGAAGAGGAAATCCTCCAGGCCGAGGTCGCCGGGCCATGATCGGCGCGCTCGCCGGCAAAAAGGCCCTGGTGACCGGCGCCTCGCGCGGCATCGGCCGGGCCATCGCGGTCGCGTTCGCCGCCGAAGGCGCCGAGGTCGCCGTCGGTTACGGGCGCTCGGCGGGCAAAGCCGGCGAAACACTCGCCAGGATTGCCGCGCTCGACGGCAGCGGCTTCGCCCTCCGGATCGACGTCGCCAGCGAGCGCAGCATCAAGTCGGCCTTTGCCCAGGCCGTGCGCCGGCTGGGCGGTCTCGACATTCTGGTGAGCAACGCCGGCGTCGTGCTCGAAAAGCCGCTGCTCGAAACCGGCGTCGCGGAATTTGACCGGCTGATGGCCGTCAACCTTCGCGGGGTCTTCCTCGTCGGACGCGAGGGCATTCGGCGCATGGTCGCGCAGAACCGCGGCGGGCGCGTGATCAACGTCGCCTCCGACCTCGCTTACGCCGGCCGCGAAAATTTTTCCGCTTACAGCGCCTCGAAGGCCGGGGTGCTGGCGCTGACGCGGGCCTGGGCCAAGGAGTTCGCACCCGAAATCCTGGTCAATTCGCTTGCTCCGGGACCGATCGACACCGACATGCTGGGCCCGGAGAACATGACGCCCGAATGGCGCGAGAAGGAGACGCATATCCCGCTCGCGCGCATCGGCAGGCCCGAGGAGGTGGCCGCCGCCGCCGTGTTCCTCGCCGGACCGGGGGCGAGCTTCATCACCGGCCAGTCGATCGACCCCAACGGCGGCAGCGTGATGGTGTGACGGCCGGGCGCACGCCCGCCCGCCGCCGCGCCTACTTGGGCAGTTTTCCCTGGACGCCCTCGACGTACCAGTTCATCGACAACAGCGCGCCATCGTCGAGCGTCTTGCCCTCGGGCACGACGAGCTTGCCGCTCTGGTCGCGAATCGGACCCTGGAAGGAGTGCAGCGCGCCCGCCTCGATCGCCTTGCGCGTCTTCTCGGCGAGCGCGACGACGTCGGCCGGTATCGCCGGATTGTAGGGCGCGAGCTTGAGCATGCCCGCCTTCAGACCGCCCCACGTGTCCTGCGATTTCCAGGTGCCGTCGAGTACCGCCTTGACGCGTGAGATGTAGTACCCGTCCCAATCGTCGACGATCGCCGTGAGATGCACCTTGGGCCCGAAACGCGTCATGTCGGACGACTGACCGACCGCCCAGACGCCGCGCTCGCTGGCGATCTGGATTCCCGCCGGCGAATCGGTGTGCTGCATCAGGATGTCGGCGCCCTGGTCGAGCAGCGCCTTGGCGGCCGCGCTTTCCTTGCCCGGGTCGTACCAGGTGTTGACCCAGATGACCTTGACCACCGCGGCTGGATTGATCCGCCTGAGCGCGATGGTGAAGGCGTTGATGCCGCGCACTACCTCGGGGATGGGGAACGACCCGATATAGCCGATGACGTTGCTCTTGGTCATCTTGGCGGCGATGACGCCGGCCACCGTGCGGCCCTCGTAGAAGCGCGCGGCGTAGGTCGAGACGTTGGGCGCGCGCTTGTAGCCCGTCGCGTGCTCGAACTTCACGTCGGGAAAGCGTTTCGCCACCTTGATCGTCGGGTTCATGAACCCGAACGAGGTGGTGAAGATCAGCTTGTGGCCGCTAGCGGCCAGTTTCTGTATGACGCGTTCGGCGTCGGCGCCTTCTTTGACATTCTCGACGAAGGTCGTCTTGACCCGGTCGCCCAGCGCCGCCTCGACCGCCTTGCGGCCCTGATCGTGCCGGTACGTCCAGCCGTGATCGCCGACCGGACCGACGTAGACGAAGCCCACCTTGAGCGGATCGCCGGCGACGGCGGCCTGACCGCCGATCGTCAACCCCCAGGCGATGGCCAGCGCCCCCCACAGTACGCTCCTGATCGTTCTCGTCTCCATGGCTACCTCCTCACGTTCGATATTCTTTCGACCGGGTTCCCCCCAAATCCGCGCCCGGCGACGCTCAGGTCTCCGGATGAAACACCTTGCCGATTGCGGCCGGCGCATTCAAGCGTATCCGTATGCTGTCGCGCGAAATCAGCACCAGAACCGCAACCGTCGCCAGATAGGGCAGCATCGACATGAACTCCGAGGGGATGGCGATGCCGAAACCCTGGGCGTGGAGCTGCAGGATCGTCACCCCGCCGAACAGGTACGCGCCGAACAGCACCCGTTCCGGTTTCCAGGTGGCGAAGACCACCAGCGCAAGCGCGATCCAGCCCCGGCCCGACGTCATGTTCTCGATCCACATGGTGGTGTAGGCGAGCGAAAGATAGGCGCCGGCGAGCCCGCTCATCGCGCCGCCGAACATCACCGCGAGATAGCGGATCAACACCACGGGATAGCCGATGGCGTGCGCCGCATCGTGCGATTCGCCCACCGCCCGCAGCACCAGCCCCGCTCGCGTCCGGTTGAGAAACCAGATCATGCCCGGGACCATCAGCACCGAGAAGTAAACCAGGACGTCGTGGCCGAAGAGCAGCGGGCCGAGCACCGGCAGGTCCGAAACACCCGGCAGCGACAGCGCCGGCAGGCCGCTCGCCGGCGTGCCCACGTAATCTTGCCCGATCAGCGCGCTGAGCCCGACGCCGAACAGGGTGAGCGCCAGCCCGGTCGCCACCTGGTTGGCGAGCAGCGTCAGCGTGAGCACGGCGAACAGCAGTGCCATCGCGCCGCCGCCGGCAATTCCCGCGAGAATCGCGACCGCCGGGCTGTCGCTCGCTACCATCGCGACGAAAGCGCAGACCGCGCCCATCAGCATCATGCCTTCGACGCCGAGGTTGAGCACGCCCGACTTCTCGGTCACGAGCTCGCCGAGCGCCGCGAGCAGCAGCGGCGTCGCCGCGCCGATCATCGACACCAGCACCGCCGTCAGCATGTCGATGCCGGGGGTCACGATCCCGGCTGCCGTACCGGCGCCCCGAGCGGACGCAGGCGGATTCGATACCGGATCAGAACGTCGCAGGCGAGCAGGAAGAACAGCAGCATGCCCTGGAATACGCCGGTGACCGCAAGCGGCATGCCCATGCCGATCTGCGCCGCCTCGCCGCCGAGATACGACAGCGCCACGAGCAGCGCGGCGGCGAGGATGCCCGCCGGATGCAGCCGACCGAGGAAGGCGACGATGATCGACGTGAAGCCGTAGCCCGGCGAGACGGAGGGCAGAAGCTGACCGATCGGCCCGGCGACCTCGATCAGCCCGACGAGGCCGGAGAGACCGCCGCTCAACAGCAGCACCACCCAGATTACGCGGTTGCGGCTGAAGCCGGCGAACTCGGCCGCCTGCGGCGCCTGACCGACGACCTTGATCTGGAACCCGATCAGGCTGCGCCCGAGCAGCACCCAGGCGGCGGCGACCGCGGCGAGCGCCACGAACGCGCCGAGATGGACGCGCGTCCCTTCGACCAGCACGGGCAGCAGGGCGCGCTCGCCGAACATGCGCGATTCGGGGAAGTTGAAGCCCTCGGGGTCGGTCCAGGGGCCGTGGACGAGATAGCTCAGGAACAAAATCGCGACATAGGTGAGCATCAGGCTGGTGAGGATCTCGTTGGCGTTGAAGCGGGTCTTGAGCCAGGCCGGAATCGCCGCCCAGGCCATGCCGCCGAGCACGCCGGCCACCGCCATCGCAGGCAGAATCCAGAACGGCTCCTCGCCGTAGAAGGCGAGCGCGAGACCGCCGCCGGAGATCGCCCCGATGGTGATCTGGCCCTCGGCGCCGATGTTCCACACGTTGGCGCGGAAGCCGAGCGCCAGCCCGATGGCGCAAAGCGTAAGCGGGGTCGCTTTGACGACCAGCTCGCCCAGCCCGTAGCGCGTCGAGACCGGTTCGACGAAGAAGGCGTAGAGGGCCTCCCAGGGATCGTGGCCCAGCACGGTGAACAGCACCGTGCCGCTCGCGAGCGTCAGCGCCACCGCCAAGAGCGGCGTGAGGTAAACCATCCGCGATGAGGTCGCGCCGCGGGCCTCGAGCCTAGGCAGCATCGTCGACGGCGCCCCCCTCCGCCGTTCCCAGGAGGCCGCCCATGAGCAGCCCGATTTCCTCCTCGCTGGTCTCGCGGGTCGGGCGGCTCGCGGAGAGCCGGCCGTTGCCGATCACGGCGATCCGGTCGCTGATGGCGAACAATTCGTCGAGGTCCTCGGAGACGACGAGCACCGCCGCGCCGTCGTTGGCCAACTCGATGAGCGCCCGGTGAATCGCCGCCGCCGCCCCGGCGTCGACCCCCCAGGTCGGGTGTGCGGCGATCAGCAGCCCGGGCTTCTGCAGGATCTCGCGGCCGATGATGAACTTCTGCAGGTTGCCCCCGGAAAGGCTCTTGGCCTCGGCCGAAGCCCCGGTGGCGACGACGTTGAAGGCCTCGCAGATGCGTTCGGCGAAGTCGCGCGTCAAGGCGAGACGGATCAGGCCGTGCCTTACCAGGCGTTCGCGGTGCGACGCGCTGAGCAGCGTGTTGTCGGCGAGCGACATTTCGGCGACGGCGCCGCGCCCCAAGCGCTCCTCGGGCACGAAGGCGAGACCCAGCCGGCGCCGTGCGCGCGGCCCGAGCCGGCCCACCGGCCGGTTCCCGATGCGCACCGCGTCGTCGCGCTCGCAAGCGCGTTCGCCGCTGAGCGCGGCCAGCAGCTCGGTCTGTCCGTTGCCGGCCACGCCGGCGATGCCCATGATTTCGCCGCTCCTGACGGCGAAGCTCACGTCCCTGATGTCGGTGCCGAAAGGATGGTTCGACGCAAGGCTCAGCCGGTCCACCGTGAGCCTGTCGGCGCCCGTGTCGGCGCGCGCCGCGCGATGGGGTGTGGACAGTTCGCCGCCGATCATCATCTGCGCCAGGCTGCCGACCGTTTCGGCGCGCGGGTCGCAGGTAGCGACGACGCGGCCCGTCCGCAGCACCGTGGCGCGGTCGCACAGCGCCCTGATTTCGTCGAGCTTATGACTGATGTAGAGAACGGTGCGGCCCTCGCCGGCGAGCCGACGCAGGGTCTCGAACAGGCGCTCGACTTCCTGCGGGGTCAGCACCGAGGTCGGCTCGTCCATGATCAGAAGCTTGGGATCCTGCAACAGACAGCGCAGGATCTCGACCCGTTGACGTTCGCCCACCGAGAGCGAGTGAATGTGACGCGAGGGATCGAGGGTGAGCGCATAGCGCCGCGCAACCTCGCCGATCCGGTCGACTAGATCGCGCATCGGGATGCGCTCGTCGATGCCAAGCGCGATGTTCTCGGCCACCGTCAGCGATTCGAACAGCGAGAACTGCTGGAACACCATGCCGATGCCGAGGCGGCGCGCCCGCGCCGGGCTGTTGATCTCGACCGGGCGGCCTTCCCACAGGACTTCGCCGGCGTTCGGTCTGATGACCCCGTAGATGATCTTGACCAGCGTGCTTTTGCCGGCGCCGTTCTCGCCGAGCAGCGCGTGCACCTCGCCCGCCGCGACGTTCAGACCGATGCCGTCGTTCGCGAGAACGCCCGGATAGCGCTTGGTGATGCCACGCAGTTCGAGCCGCGGAACACCCGCAGTCTCCGCCTTCCGGGCGACCGGTTCTATCGACGCCTCCGCCACGTGATGCCCTTCCGGATCGTTCGTCTTCCCGCGCGCCGCATCGCGCGGCAGCGCCACCCGTCCCTTTAGAGCGAGATGTGATGAGATAGAACCATTCTGACGGAGCGCATTTGCGACAAGGTCAAGGGGTTTGGCGCACATGCGCCCGTCCCTTCGGGTTTCCGGGCGGCGGACGCCCGCGGCGTCGGCGCGCTTGCCCGATGTCCCCGCATCGCGCCGCGCGCGCCTTCTGGCGGATCGCCTCGCCGCCCGAGAAACAGAATTGATCCAATCTCATCACATCTCACTCTAGTACATTATTCTGTCGTTTTTCGCCTCCCAGGCGTCGAACACGCTGCGCGCGCCCTCGACCTCGACCCGGACGAGCGGAATCGCGCGTTCGCCGGCCTGCTGCGCGAGCTCGCGATAGATCAGGTCGTCGTCGAAGCCGATGCGGGCCGCGTCGGCCCGCGTGCCGGCGTAGAAGACGCGCGCGATCCGCGCCCAGTAGATCGCGCTCAGGCACATCGGGCAGGGTTCGCAGCTCGCGTAGAGTTCGCTGCCTTCGAGGCTGAAGTTTCCGAGCGCCGCGCAAGCCGCGCGAATCGCCGTGATCTCGGCGTGCGCGGTCGGGTCGTTGGTCGAGGTGACGCGGTTATAGCCTTCGCCGATGACCCGGCCGTCGCGCACGATCACCGCGCCGAACGGGCCGCCGTGGCCGTCGCGCATCCCTTCCTCGGCCAGCGCGACGGCGCGCCGCATGTACGCCGCCCGCTCGCTCTCGTCGCTCATGCCGCGCCTCCCCCGTCCGCGGCTTCGCCCGGGTCGTTTTCCGTCGCCGCCGCTCCGTCGCGGGCGCCGTGAACCTTGAGCAGTTCGGCCGCCGTGGCGATGGCGATTTCGCTCGGTCTCTTGCCGGGGATGCCGGAAATGCCGATGGGACAGGTAAGCCGTGCGAGCAGCGGCTCGTCGATTCCCCGTTGTCGCAGCCGCCGTTCGAACTTCCGGCGCTTGGTTCGGGAACCAATAAGGCCGAGATAGTGGAAGTCGCCGCGTTCGAGCACCGCCTGACAAATGCGCAGGTCGACGGCATGGCTGTGGGTCATGACCAGGAAGTCGCTTCCCGCCGGGGCGTCGGCGACGTCGCATTCGGGCGCCTCGCTGAATTCGGCGACCACGTTGTCGGGAAGTTCGGCGGGAAATGAGTCCTCGCGTGAATCGATCCAGGTGATGCAGCAGGGCGCATCGGCGAACACCCGGACCAGCGCGCGGCCGACATGGCCGGCGCCGAACAGGTAGAGCGCAAAACCGGGCGGGCGGATCGGCTCGAACAGGAGCGTCGCGCCGCCGCCGCAGCACTGACCGAGACTGGGGCCGAGAGCGAATCGCCGGATCAGCGGCGCGGCGCCGCCGTTCTCGATCAATTCGCGGGCCAGCGCCGTCGCCTTGAATTCGAGATGACCGCCGCCGATGGTGCCGTGCGTCGTCGCTGCGCTGACCGTCATCTTGGCGCCGGGCTCGCGCGGCGTCGAGCCTTCGGTCTCGATCACGGTGACGAGGACGCCGGTCTCTCCTGTCGCGCCGAGATCGGCGAGCGCCGTAAGCCAGTTCTTCATTGTCCCGCTCCCGTCCTGCGCTTTCTCGCGCCGCCGTCCGCCGCCTGCTGCGCCTTGAGGTCTTCGATCGCGAGCAGGACGCGCTCGGGCGTCGCCGGCGCGTCGAGGCGCGGGTTGGCGCGATAGTCGACTGCCGCGGCGATCGCATCCTTGAGCGCCATGAACACCGAGATCGCCAGCATCAGCGGCGGCTCTCCCACCGCCTTCGAGCGGTGGACCACGTCCTCGCGGTTGCGCCCCGATTCGAGCAGGCGCACGCGGAAATCGGCGGGCAGGTCGCTGCAGGCCGGAATCTTGTAGGTCGAAGGAGCGTGGGTCATGAGCCGTCCGGCCGCATCCCACCACAGCTCCTCGCTGGTCAGCCAGCCCATGCCCTGGACGAAACCGCCCTCGACCTGCCCGAGATCGACCGCCGGATTGATCGAGCGCCCGGCGTCGTGAAGGATGTCGACGCGCGAGACGCGGTACTCGCCGGTCAGGCTGTCGACCACCACCTCGGAAACCGCGGCGCCGTAGGCGAAGTAGTAGAACGGCCGGCCGCGTGCCTTGTCGCGGTCGTAGTAAATCTTGGGCGTGCGGTAGAAACCGGTGGCCGAAAGCGAGATCCGGTTGAGGTAGGCGAGTTCGACGAGTTCGGCGAAGCCGAGCCGCACCTCGCCGGCCTCGACGCGATTGGCGCGCAAGCGCACGGCCTCGGGGGCGACGGCGAAATGCTCGGCGGCGAAGGCGATCAGCCGCTGCCTGATGACCCGCGCCGCGGCCTCGGCCGCCTTGCCGTTGATGTCGGCGCCCGACGAGGCGGCGGTCGCCGAGGTGTTCGGCACCTTGCCGGTATTGGTCGCGGTGATCCGGATCCGGTCGATGTCGATCCGGAGCTCCCCGGCGACGATCTGCGCCACTTTCACCATCAGACCCTGGCCCATCTCGGTGCCGCCGTGGTTGAGATGCACGCTGCCGTCGCGGTAGACGTGGACCAGCGCGCCCGCCTGATTGAGATGCACGGTGGTGAACGAGATGCCGAACTTGACCGGGGTCAGCGCGATGCCCTTCTTGAGCACCGGGCTCGTTGCGTTGAACGCGCGCAACGCCTCGCGCCGCGCCCGGTAGTCGGCGGACCGTTCGAGCTCGGCGACGATCGTGTGGATGATGTTGTCCTCGACCGTCATGCCGTAGGGCGTGACGTTCCGCTCGTCGATCCCGTAGAAGTTCGCCTTGCGCACGTCGAGCGGATCGCGCCCGAGAAACCGGGCGATCTCGTCGAGCACGGTTTCGATCCCCATCATGCCCTGCGGACCGCCGAAGCCGCGGAACGCGGTGTTCGAGACGGTATGGGTCTTGCAGCGTCGCGAGACGATTGCGACGTTGTCGAGGTAATAGCAGTTGTCGGCATGGAACATCGCCCGGTCGTTGATCGCGCCCGAAAGGTCGGCCGACATGCCGCAGCGCGAGGCGAGTTGGAACTCGATGCCCGCGATGCGCCCGTCGTCGTCGAAGCCGACGTCGTAGTCGATGCGGAAGTCGTGGCGCTTGCCCGTCATGATCATGTCGTCGTCGCGGTCGAGCCGCAGCTTGACCGGCCGAGAGGTGCGCCGGGAGAGCAGCGCCGCGACGCAGGCGAACAACGCGGCCTGCGTCTCCTTGCCGCCGAAGGCGCCGCCCATGCGGCGTACTTCGACGGTCACGGCGTTGGCGCGCAGACCGAGCACCCGGGCCGCCGCGTGCTGGACCTCGCTCGGATGCTGGGTCGAGCTGAAGAGCAGCATGTCGCCGTCCTCCTGGGGGACGGCGAGCGCCACCTGACCCTCGAGATAGAAATGGTCCTGCCCGCCGAGCCGCAAGCGACCGCCGATGCGATGCGGCGCGGCGGCGAGGGCGCGCCGCGAATCGCCGCGCCGCATGACGTGATCGGGCAGCACGAAGAACTCGCGCTCGAGCGCCGCATCGACCGTGAGCACGGGATCGAGGTCATCGTACGCGACCACGGCGAGACGCGCCGCGCGGCGCGCCTCTTCCACGCTCTCGGCCGCGACCGCGAACAGCGACTGACCGGCGTACTCGACCGTGTCTTCGGCGAACACCGGATCGCCGGCGTAAACCGGGCCGATGTCGTTGCGCCCGGGAATATCGGCCGCGCGCATGACGGCGACGACCCCCGGCGCGGCGGCGACCGGCGCGAGGTCGAGGCTTGCGATGCGCGCATGCGCCCACTCGCTCATGCCGAGTGCGGCGTAAAGCGTGCCCGGCGGCTCGGGAATGTCGTCGACGTAGAGCGCCTCGCCGGTGACGTGTTTGCGCGCGCTGTCGTGGGGCAGCGCGGCGTGCACCCCGCCGGCGATCGCCGGATCGTCCGTCGTGCGCTCAGCCATGGCCGCCGCCGCACGCGAGGACGCGGGTCGCAACGCCTTCGTCTTCGCCGGTCTCGAGATAACAGCGCCAAAGCAGGTTCTGCGCCGCGAGCAGGCGGTAACGGGCGCTCGCCCGCAGGTCCGAGATCGGCGCGAAATCGTCCGCCATCGCCGCCATCGCCGCCTGCGCGGTCGCGGAATTCCACGTCCGGCCGATCAGCGCCTTCTCGCAGCGCCGGGCGCGCTTCGGCGTCGCCGCCATGCCGCCGTAAGAGACGCGCGCGTCGCGCAGCTTGTCACCGTCGAGCGTAAGCCGGAAGGCACCGCACACCGCCGAAATGTCCTGATCGAACCGCTTCGAGAGCTTGTAGGCGCGGAATTGCTCGCCTTCGGCGGGAAGCGGCAGGCGGATGCGTTCGATGAACTCGCCGGAGCGGAGCGCACTCTTGCGGTAATCGACGAAGAAATCATCGAGCGCCGTCTCGCGGCGCTCCGTCCCGCGACGCAATACAACGCGTGCGTCGAGCGCCATCAGAAGCGGCGGCGTGTCGCCGATCGGCGACGCGGTGGCGAGGTTGCCGGCGAGCGTTCCGAGGTTGCGGATCTGCACCGATCCCAGCCGGCGGATCACTTCGCCGAAGTCGGGGTAATGCGCGGCGAGCGCGCCGGCCGCGTCGCCGTAGGTGACGGCACCGCCGATCTCGATATGGGTGTCGCCGGTTCGCAGGCGGCACAACTCCTCGACCCGGCCGAGATAAATTACCGTCCCGAGGTCGCGGTGCTCCTTGGTGACCAGCAGACCGAGATCGGTGCCGCCGGCGAGGATATGGGCTTCCGGGTGGCGCGCGACGAGATCGGCGAGCGCATCGAGGGTCGCCGGGGCGAAGAAACGCCGGTCGCCGCGCCTCAACTCGACCGTCTCGTCGCGCCGGAGGGCTTGCAGCCGCCCGGCCGTCGTGGCTTCCGCTTCGGCGAAGCGGTCGCTCTCCCCGTATTCGTACATCCGCCGTGTGGCGGCGACGATCGGACGGTAGCCGGTACAGCGGCACAGGTTGCCGGCGAGCGCGTCGTTGATCGTCTCGACCGAAGGCGCGGAAGTGGACTTGTAGAGCGCGAACTGCGACATGACGAAGCCCGGCGTGCAGAAGCCGCATTGCGAGCCGTGGCACTCGACCATCGCCCGCTGCGCCGGGTGCAGGCTCCCGTCCGCGCCCGCGAGATCCTCGACGGTGATGAGCTGCTTGCCGTCGAGCGCAGCGACGAACAGCAGGCAGGCGTTGACCGCGCGATAGCGGATGCGCCCGCCGTCGAGCTCGCCGAGGACCACGGTGCAGGCGCCGCAGTCGCCCTCGGCGCAGCCTTCCTTGGTGCCGCAGCGTCGTTCGACCTCGCGCAGGTAGTTGAGGACGGTGAGCGTCGGGCCGATGTCGTCGAGCCGCCTCGCCTCGCCGCCGAGAAGAAACCGGATGTCGCCGCTCATCGCCCGTCCCAGCGCATCTCAGCTCCCCCGGTAGGTGGCGTAGCTCCAGGGCGAGACCAGCAGCGGCACGTGATAGTGCTCGTCGGGCGCGGCGACGCCGAATCGCACGACGACCTCGTCGACGAACCGCGGCTCGGCGAGCGACAGCCCGGTCTCGGCGAAATAGCGGCCGGCGTGAAAGACCAGTTCGTAGACCCCCGCCCCGAACGCTTCGCCCTCGCTGAGCGGCGCGGCGCATCGTCCGTCGTCGTCGAGGCGCACCGAAGCGAGGAGCCGGCGTTCGCCGTCGACGGCATAGAGTTCGACCCGCATCCCGGCGCCCGGCCGGCCCCGCGCGGTGTCGAGAACATGTGTCGTCAGTCGGCCCATCTACGCTCCGTCTGAATCAGCGCCCGCGCCTGCGCTTGCGACCATGACACGGGGCAAGCGCCGGGCTGTCAATCGTTTCGGCCGGACGTCTCATCATTTCCACGTGATCCCGTCCGGTCGTCGCGCCGCGCCCCCTGGACGATCCAGCGGGCCACGAGGTCGCGTTCCTCGTCGGTCATGCCGGTCTTGTTCGCGAGCGGCATGGTCCGTGTCACCACCACGCGGGCGAAGATCCGCTCGACCAGATTCGCTATCTGCTCGGGCGTATCGAAGGCGACCGCCGCGGGCGGCTCGGCGAAATTCTTGTCCGCCGGCGTCGCCGAATGACAACTCAGGCAGCGCCGCTCGACGACGGCCCGCACCGCGGCGAACGATACCGCGTCCCCGGCCGCCGCGTTCGCCGCCTGGCGCGCGCGCTCGGGCGGGCCGGCGACGAGAAACGCGGCGACCATTACCCCCGCCGCCGCGGCGAGCCAGCCGATAGCCGTCGCTTCGCCGTTGTGTCTCTTGTTGAAATAGTGCCTGACGCCGGCGCCGGCCAGCGCGATCAGCGCCAGCACCAGCCAGTTGAGCGCGTGCCCGTAAGTCCCTGCGTAATGGTTGCTCACCATGATGAAGACCACGGGGAGCGTCATGTAGTTGTTGTGCAGCGAACGCCGCTTGGCGTGCCGGCCGAGACCCGGGTCGGCCTCCCGTCCTTGCTTGGTCGCCGCGACCATTTCGCGCTGGGCGGGGATGATATGCACCCAGACGTTCGCGGCCATCAGCGTGCCGAGCAGCGCGCCGACGTGGATGTAGGCCGCGCGCCCGCCGATCACCTGGCTCAGCCCGTAAGCGACCGCGACCAGCAGCGCGAAACACAGGACCGCCGCGAGCGCCGGATTCCTGGCCGCCGGCGGCGCGCGCCACACGAGGTCGTAGACCACCCAGGACGCCGCGAGCGTGGCGAGCCCGAGCACGATCGCGGCGCCGGCGCCGATGTCGGAAACGCCGCGGTCGAGCAGGTACACGTCGGCGCCGAGATAGTAGACGATGGCGAGCAGGAGAATGCCGCTCAGCCAGGTGAAGGTGGCCTCCCACACGAACCAGTGCAGCCGGCGCGGCAGTTCGTGCGGCGCGAGTTGGCGTTTCTCGACATGATAGAAGCCGCCGCTGTGCACCAGCCAGAGTTCGCCTTCGACGCCTGGGCGTTCGGTTTCCGTCGGCGTGAGACGGCTGTCGAGCCAGTTGAAGAAGAACGAGGTGCCGATCCAGGCGATGCCGGTGATGACGTGCGTCCAGCGGACGATAAGGTTCAGCCATTCGCCGAGATTTGGATCCATGAATATAGTCCTCGTTCGCCCTTGCGCCGCCGCAGGCGGCGCACCCGGCATTGTGCGGGCGTTGCGGCCGGGTTTCAACGCAAGCCGCCTTGTCACCGCCACGGCGACCTGACACGGTAGCCGGGGCAATGCACGACGGGAGCCGGGCCATGCCGCGGACGCGTACCCCGCGCCTTGGTTTCGAGACGATCAACGCGATGCCGCGGACGCGCTTCGTCGCGACGTTCGGCGGCGTCTTCGAGCATTCGCCGTGGATCGCCGAGGCGGCCTGGAAGGCGCGTCCCTTCGCCGACTGCGCCGCGCTCCGCGAGGCGATGTGCGGGGCGGTGCGCACCGCGCGCCGCGAGCGCCGGCTCGCGCTCATCCGGGCGCACCCCGACCTCGCGGGCAAGGCCGCGGTCGCCGGCAGGCTGACCGACGAATCGCGGCGCGAACAGGCGGGCGCGGGACTCGATCGCTGCACGCCGGGGGAGTTCGCCCGCCTCAATGCGCTCAACGCCGCGTACCGCGAGAAATTCGGCTTTCCCTTCGTCATGGCGGTGCGGGGCGCCAGCCGCGACGACATTCTTGCCGCCCTCGCCGCGCGCCTCGACAACGCCCCCGACGCCGAGTTCGCCGCGGCGCTCGCCGAAATCGAAAAGATCGCCGGTTTTCGCCTCGCCGACCTGGTGGAAGACTGAGGTTCCGCGCCGGCAGCCTCTTATGCCGCGATCAGCTCGAAGCGATCGACGTCGACCAGCCCGCGGTCGGTGATCTTGAGGTGGGGAATGACGGGGAGCGGCAGGAAAGCGAGTTGCAGGAACGGCTCGGCCAGGGGGCAGCCGAACGCGGCGACGACACGGCGCAGGTTCCGCAGGCGCTCGCGCACCTCGCCGAACGGCCGGTCGCTGATCAATCCGGCGAGTGGCAGCGCGAGCTCGGCGCGCACCTCGTCGCCCCGGACCGCGACGAACCCGCCGCCGAGTTCGATCACGCGGTTGACCGCGACCGCCATGTCGGCCTCGTCGGCGCCGACGACGATCAGGTTGTGGCTGTCGTGGCCGACGCTCGACGCCAGCGCGCCGCGTTCAAGCCCGAAGCCCCTGACGAAGCCGCGCCCGACGTTGCGGTTGACGCCGTGGCGGGCGAAGACCAGGACCTTGAGCACGTCGGCCTCGACATCGGCCTCGCGCCGGCCGTCGCGGTAGGGCAGTTCGAGCGTCAGGTGGTCGGTCAGGATGCTGCCGTCGATCACCCCGATCACCGGCCCGCTCGGTCCCGCCGCCGGCACGGCGAAGTCGGCGGCGGTTACGGGGTCGAGCCGGATCGAGCCGCGGCCGACCGGCGGCGGCGGCGCAACCTTGGCGAAGGTCTCGTCGGTGACCGGGCGTCCGCGGCGGATCACGCTGCGCACGGCGCAGGTTTCGAGATCGTCGAGCAGCACGAGATCGGCGAGATAGCCGGGCGCGACCAGCCCGCGGTCGACCAGCCCGAAGCCGCGCGCCGCCGACCAGCTCGCCGCCCGATAGACCGCGGCGACCGGCGCGCCGGTGGCGATGGCCTTGCGGACGAGGTGGTCGATGTGGCCTTCCTCGGCGATGTCGAGAGGGTTGCGGTCGTCGGTACAGAACGCCATGAACGGCGAGGTGCGGTCGTCGAGCAGCGGCGCGAGCGCGGCGACGTCCTTCGACACGCTGCCGTCGCGGATCAGCACCTGCAGGCCCTTGACCAGCTTTTCGCGCGCCTCGGGCGCGCTCGTGCTCTCGTGGCAGTTGCGGATGCCGCAGGCGGCGTAGGCGTTGAGCTCGCAGCCCGAGACCAGCGGCGCATGGCCGTCGATATGCGCGCCGTCGAAAGCGACGAGCTTGTCCAGCACGCCGTCGTCGTGGGCGAAGATGCCGGGGAAGTTCATCATCTCGGCCAAGCCGATGACCGCCTCATGGTCGCGATAGCGCACGAGGTCGGCGGCTTCGAGCCGCGCGCCCGAAGTCTCGAGCCGGGTCGACGGCACGCAGCTCGAAAGCTGCACGCGCAGGTCCATGGCGAGGGCGCCGGCGCTGTCGAGGAAATATTCGAGCCCTTGGGCGCCGAGCACGTTGGCGATTTCGTGGGGGTCGCAGATCGCCGTGGTCGTGCCGCGCGGCAGTACGCAGCGGTCGAACTCGGCCGGCGTGATGCAGGTGCTCTCGACGTGGACGTGCGAATCGATGAAGCCCGCGACTACGACGGCGCCCCGTCCGTCGATCGTCGCCCGGCCGTCATATGTCTCGCAGGTGCCGACGATGCGATCGCCGCAGATCGCCACGTCGCCTTCGAGCAGCGCGCCAGTGACGACGTCGAGCACGCGGGCGCCCTTGATCACGAGGTCGGCGGCGCCGCGCCCCAGCGCCTGATCGATGCGGCGCTTGAGATCCCGTTTCTTCAGGGCCATCGCTTGTCCATGGCGCAGCTCCGGCGAGGGTGCCGGTTTGGTTTAAGGATATGGGCGCAGAATCCGCCGCTGTCCAGTCGCGCCACGGTCCCGGCGTCCGGGTCGCGTTCTCCCGTCATGCCGGCGGGTGACGTTCGCGCCAATGGCGGGCGATGTCGATGCGGCGGCAGATCCACACCGCCTCGCGCGACTGCACGTGATCGAGGAAGCGGGCGAGCGCCGCGGTTCGCCCCGGCCGGCCCACCAGCCGGCAATGGAGTCCCACCGACATCATCTTGGGCGCCGTTTCGCCTTCGTCGTAGAGCGTGTCGAAGGCGTCGCGCAGATAGGCGAAGAACTGATCGCCCGAATTGAACCCCTGCGGCGTGGCGAAGCGCATGTCGTTGGTGTCGAGGGTATAGGGAATCACCAGATGGGGCCGGCCGTAATCATGCACCCAATAGGGCAGATCGTCGGCGTAGGAATCGGCGTCGTAGAGGAAGCTGCCTTCCTCGACCACGAGGCGCCGGGTGTTGGGACTGTTGCGGCCGGTGTACCAGCCGAGCGGCCGGCTGCCGGCGACCCGTTGGTGAAGCTCGATCGCCTTGTGGAGATGCGCGCGCTCCTCGTCCTCGCTCATGTCCTGATAGTCGATCCAGCGGTAGCCGTGGCTCGCGATCTCCCAACCGGCCTCGTTCATCGCCGCCACCGCCTCCGGGTTGCGCGCCAGCGCCATCGCGATGCCGTAGACGGTGAGCGCCACGCCGCGTCCGGTGAACAGCCGGTGAAGCCGCCAGAAGCCGGCGCGGCTGCCGTATTCGTACATCGATTCCATGTTCATGTTGCGCGCGCCGACCAGCGGCGCGGCGCCCACCGATTCGGACAGGAAGGCCTCCGATGCGGCGTCGCCGTGCAGGATGCAATTCTCGCCGCCTTCCTCGTAGTTGACGACGAACTGCAACGCGAGACGGGCGCCTCCGGGCCATTCGGGATCGGGCGTGCGGCGGCCGTAGCCGATCATGTCGCGGGGATAGGAATCTTCCATCATTTCTCCAGCTTCCGCCCGCGGTCGCGCAGGCGGTGATTGCGCTTCGGGCTGCGCGCATCGTATTCAATGGCCGCGCCGCGTACAATTGCCGCCTGCGCCCGACTCGCGCCCGCCGCACGAAAGGCGGTGATAAGGAAACGTCATGCCCGAAAGCCCGAAGAGCGCGATTCGTCGATACCTCGAAACCCAGCGCGCCGCGCAGGTCGCGTTCCTCGCCGATCTTGTCCGGCAGCCGTCCGACAACCCGCCGGGCGATTGCGCGCCCCACGGCGCACGCGCGGCCGAGCTTCTCGAAGGGCTCGGCTTCGCGGTCGAGCGTCACAGCGTGCCCGAGGCCGAGTGCCGGGCCGTGGGCATGCTGAGCGCCGTCAATCTGATCGTGCGCCGGCGCTTCGGCCCCGGCCCCACCGTCGCGCTCAACGCCCACGGCGACGTCGTCCCGCCGGGCGAGGGCTGGACCGCCGACCCTTACGGCGCCGAGGTGCGCGACGGCGTGATGTACGGCCGCGGGGTCGCGGTGTCGAAGTCGGACTTCGCCACCTACGCCTTCGCCCTGCGCGCGCTCGAAGCGCTCGACGTCCCACTCGCCGGTGCGGTCGAGCTACACTTCACCTACGACGAGGAAGCCGGCGGCGCGATCGGCCCCAAATGGCTGCTCGACAACGAACTGACCGGCCCCGACTTCGCGCTCTCGGCCGGATTTTCCTACTCGGTGGTCACCGCGCACAACGGTTGTCTCCACCTCGAAGTCGAACTGCGCGGCCGCTCGGCGCACGCGGCGCGTCCCGACACCGGCCACGACGCGCTCGAAGCCGCCGCCGCGGTCCTCGCCGCGCTTTACGCCGAGCGCGCGCGCTATTCCGAAATCCGCTCGCAGGTGGCGGGCATCGAATCGCCGACCCTCGTGGTCGGCCTGATCGAGGGTGGAATCAACACCAACGTCGTGCCCGACCGGGTGCGCTTGCGCCTCGACCGGCGGATGATCCCCGAGGAGGACCCCGAAACCGTCGAGCACAGGCTGCGCGATCTGATCGCGCGCGCTTCCGACCCCTTCGCCGGGGTCTCGGTCGCGGTGCGGCGCATACTTCTCGCCGAACCGTTGACGCCGCGCGCCGGCGTCGAACGGCTCGTCGAGCCGCTGTGCGCCAACGCCCGCGCGGTGTTCGGCGTGCCGGTCGAGGTTCACGGCAGCCCGCTCTACACCGACGCGCGCCATTACGCGGCAGCCGGCGTGCCCACTGTGCTCTACGGCGCCGGTCCGCGCGATCTGTTGGAGGCCAACGCGCACCGCGCCGACGAGCGCCTGCGTCTCGACGACCTCGCCAAGGCGACCGAAGTCGTCGCCCTGACGCTCGCCGACCTCCTCGGCGCGGACGATTAACGGCCAACTTTCGCAACGGCGAGGATCGGATGAACGAACGATACTCCAAGGGCTTTCCGGTTTCCTGGGACCAGCTTCACCGCGATTCGCGGGCACTCGCCTGGCGGCTCGCCGACAAGGGACCGTGGCGCCGCATCGTCACGGTGACGCGCGGCGGCATGGTGCCCGCTTGCATCGTCGCGCGCGAGCTCGACGTGCGGCTGGTCGATACGGTCTGCGTCGTGTCCTACGACCATCAGGACCAGACCGAGCCCGACATTCTCAAGCCGGTCGCGGGCGACGGCGACGACGTGCTCATCATCGACGACCTCGTCGATACCGGAAAGACCGCGAGCACGGTGCGCGCCATGCTGCCGAACGCGCATTACGCCACCGTCTACGCCAAGCCGGCGGGGCGCCCGCTGGTCGACACCTACGTCACAGAGGTCAGCCAGGACACCTGGATCTATCTCCCCTGGGACACCGAGCTGCGGTTCGTGCAGCCGCTCGTCAACAACGCCGATCCGGCCTGAATTCGCGTCCGAGCGCCCGGTTCGGAGCGATGTTCGCCGCGCCGGCGGCTTCGGCTTTCGCCGTCGCCGATGACGATTTTGCTTGCAAATTGACGCCGGACGCGCCAAGTGATGGCCGATGGTGACACACTACGCTGGCGTATCCTCGTTGCTACCCTCAACGCCTAGCCGAGCTACTCTCAGACATTGTGGAGCCTTTGAAACCCGCGCCGCCGCGTGGAGCGGTCGGTGCTGACTTGACAGTTTGAAAGGAGTAGCTGCTATGGCTGCCGGAACAGTGAAATGGTTTAACCCCGTTAAGGGATACGGATTCATCCAGCCGAGCGATGGATCCCAGGATGCCTTCGTGCATATCTCCGCGGTCGAGCGCGCCGGCCTGACGGGCCTTCGCGAAGGTCAGAAGGTCGAGTACGAGCTCGTGCCCGGCCGGAACGGCAAGTCGTCGGCCGAGAATCTCGTCGTTCTCGACTGAGCGCCGCGGCCGGCACGGACCGGCCGGATTCGATCCCCGCATCTCATGCCCTTCCTCCGGCGTCCGGTCGTGCCGGGTTGACCGGGTGAGGGGCCGGTTTCGAAGTCGAAACGAGGGAGTCCCCACGGGCTCCCTCGTCGTCTTTTTACCCCACGCAACGATCGACCGATCCCGATCGACGGGTTTGCCGGGTACGGCGCCCCATCGCCGGGTTGACGGAGAGGAGAGGAATGGCACGTAAACCCAACTACAAATTCGAACGTCTGGAACGCGAGAGGGCGAAAGCCGCCAAGAAAGCCGCCCGGGCCAAGCTCAAGGCGGAAAGAGCGGAACAGAAGAAGGCCGAAAGCGTCGAGCAGCCGCCCGTCGCCGATTAGCTTAGCCCGAGGCACGGCGTTCAGCCGTAGAGCGAAAGAACGGCGACGCCGGCGAAAACCAGGACGATGCCGCCCCACTGCGGGAGGCCGATGGCTTCGCGCAGGATGAAGCGCGCGAGCAGCGTCGTCACGGCGCCGAACGTCGACCCGGTGACCACGGCGATCTCGGGGCTGGGGCCGTGGCTCCCCAGCAGCAGAAACAGATAGCCGCCGCTGTCGAGCAACCCCTGAACGGCGATTACGGGCCACCAACGACCCGTAAGTTTCGGCCTCTCGCCGCGAACCAGAAAGAGCAGGACGATCGTGGCAAGGCTGATGAGCCGGCCGACCCAGAGGGTCTGCAACGCGCCGTAGATCGGCACCGCGGCCTGCGCGGCGGCGACCATCACGGCGTAGCTGAGCGCCGCACCGAGCGACAGCATCACCGTGGTGCGGAGGTCGCGCCGGGTGGTGACGCCGGGCTCCTCGAAACGCCGGGCGCAGCCCGCGATCACGAGCGCGCCGGCCAGCGTGACCGCCATCGCCGCCCATTGGATCGCGATCGGACGGGAGCCCAGCGCGAAGGCGAGGGCGACGACCAGCGCGGGATGGCTCGCGACGATCGGCGCGACGATGCTCACCGGTCCGCGCGCCAGCGCCCGGTAGAGAAGCAGCATCATGATCGTGGTCGTGACGCCGTTGAGAGCCAGGAGCCAGAGCCCGCCCGCCGGCCAGACCAGCAGCGGGTCGCCGATCCAGACCCAGAGCGTCAGAACCGCGGCGCCGACCACGAGCATGCCAAGCAGCGCGCTCGCATGACCGAGGGCGCGGCTGCTGTAGCGGGCGACGAAGTCGGCGCTTCCCAGGCTCAAGGCGCACAGTCCGCCCCATAGCGCCGGATTCATCCGGGTAGGCCGCGAAAGTCCCTCAACTCATCCCCTCGGCCGGGCGTTGTCGGGATCGTAGAGCGGCTCCGCGATCACTTCGGCGCCGCGCCGTTCCCCCAGAATGGCGATATCGAACCGGGTCCCCAATGCCGCATGGTCAGGCGCGACATAGGCGAAGGCGATGCTTCGCCCGACCCGGTGCCCGTAGGCGCCGCCGGTGGTGACGCCGATGATGCGCTCGCCGTCGTACACCGGCTCGTTGCCGAGGCAGTCGGCGCCCTTGGCATCGACGGCCAGATAGACGAGCCGGGTGTCGATCCCGTTCTCCTTGCGCGCGAGCACCGCGTCGCGGCCGATGAACGGCTTGTCGAGCTTGACGAAACGATCGAGACCGGCCTCGACCGGCGTGATCTCGGTGGTCAGTTCGGCGCCCCAGGCCTTGTATGCCTTCTCCATGCGCATGGCGTTGACCGCGTAGACGCCGAAGTTGGCGATGCCGTGTTCCGCCCCGGCCGCCATGAGCGCGTCGTAGAGCGTTTCCATCCGGTCGATGGGATGATGGAGTTCCCAGCCGAGCTCGCCCACGTAGGAAACCCTGAGCGCCCGGACGGGAATCCCGGCGACCGCGATCTCCTTCGCCCGCAGCCAGGGAAACGCCTCGTTCCCCAGATCCGCGTCGGTCAGCGGGGCAAGCACCTCTCGCGAACGGGGGCCGGCGAGCACGAGCACGCCGACGTCGTCGGTCACATCGCTGACGGTCACGTCCTCGCCTTGTTCGATGTGCTGGACCAGCCAGTCGAGATCGTGCAGCTCGGCGACGATCGCCGACAGCACGTAGAAATGCCCGGCGCCGAGACGGGTCACCGTGGCTTCGCACTCGATCCCGCCGCGCTCGGTCAGCATGTGGGCGAGCACGATTCCGCCGTCGCGCCGCGGCATACGGTTGGCGCAGACACGGTTGAGAAAGGCCTCGGCGTCGGAACCCGTCACCTCGTACTTGGAAAAGCTCGAAAGATCGAGCAGGCCGACGCGTTCGCACACCGCCTTGCATTCTCCGGCGACGGCCTCGAACGCGTTGGCGCGGCGGAAGCTGTAGGTCTCGGCGACGCCCGCCGGCGCGAACCACTTGGGGCGCTCCCAGCCGAACGCCTCGGCGAAGATTGCGCCCTGCGCCTTGAGCCGGTCGTAGACCGGCGTCGTCTTCACCGGACGGCCGGGTTCGCGGAACTCGCCGGGGAGGGGCACCGCGTACATCTGCTGGTAGTCGTCGATCGACTTGGCGAGCGTGTAGTCGCCGACCGCCCAGTCGCCGAAGCGCCGCGCGTCGATCTCGCGCACGTTGATCTCGGTCTGGCCGTGGGCCATCCACTGGGCGAGATACTTGCCGGCGCCGGGACCCTGGGTAATGCCGATGCTGGCGCCGCAGCACATCCAGTAATTGCGCAGCCCCGGCGCCGGGCCGAGCAGGAAATTGCCGTCGGGCGTATGGGTGATCGGACCGCTGACGACCCGCGTGATCCCGGCCTTCTCGAAAGCCGGAATGCGCGCCATGGCGAGTTCGAGATGGGGCTGGAGCCGGTCGATGTCGGGCGGCAGCAGCTCCATGTCGAAGCTCCAGTCGATGCCGTCGAGCCCCCATGCCTCGGCGCCCCTGGCCTCGTAGGGGCCGATGATCAGCCCCTGCTTCTCGCGCCGGTAGTAACACGAAGCGCGCGGATCGCGAACCACCGGAAACTCTTTCTCGATCGCGGCGACCTCGTCGATCGGCTCGGTCACCAGATACTGATGCACCATGTTGACGAGCGGCACCTTGACGCCCGACATCGCACCGACCTGCGGCGCGAACGAGCCCGCGGCGTTGACCACGTGCTCGGCGACGATGACGCCTTTTTCGGTGATCACCTCCCACTCGCCGCCGGCGCGTTGCTTGACGTCGGTCACGCGGTTGAAGCGGTAGATTTCGGCGCCGCCCTGACGCGCCCCGGCGGCCATCGCCTGGGTGCTGCTGGCCGGGTCGGTGTGGCCATCGTCCGGCGTGTAGGCGCCGAGAAGCACGCCCTCGGTGTCGAGCAGCGGATGCAGCTTCCCGATTTCGTTGGGGCCGATCAGGTGGCACTCGGCGCCGGCGTAGCGGAGCACGCCCTGTACGTAGTGGAACCAGTCGACTTCATCCTGGTTGGTGGCGAGGCGAATGGCGCCGCAGCCGTGCCAGCCGGTGGCCTGCCCGGTCTCCGCCTCGAGGCTCTTGTAGAGCTCCGAGCCGTAGATATGGACCTTGGCCATGTTGAGGCTGCCGATGAAGTGCGGAATCAGTCCCGCCGCGTGCCAGGTCGAGCCCGAGGTAAGCTCGCCCTTCTCGACCAACACCACGTCCGACCAGCCTTCCCTGGTCAGGTGATACAAGAGACCGACGCCCATGGCGCCGCCGCCGATGATTACGACACGCGCATGTGTTTTCATCGTTCACCTCCGTTGGACCGGCGGACCCTCTTCGCGCGACCGGCGCCGACGATATCGACCGTGACGGACGCCGCCACCCGCCATGAGGCGCGCGCCGATCCGTTCCGCTTGCTATGTGACCGACCTCGCACGCCGTGCCAAGTTAAAAACGCGAAAACGCCTGAATTTTCGGCCCCGCGCGGGCCGGGCCAAAAGAGGCCGCATACGGGTGCACGGGACCCGACCGTTGACCCATACCTTCGGCGACGGAACCGGCCCTTCGAACCGGCGCCGCATCGGTTCGGCAGAAGCCGTCCGAAACGCCATTGGGAATCAAACTATTATTAACCAACATCCAATACCGTAACCATTCGGGTCTCGAAATCGCAAGACAAGGCCGCTCGTTACGTTTCGTAGAATGGGTATTTCGGGGGCAGGCGAGACAGTCGGACTTTCCGGGCAATTGCCGAACCGGAGGCAGTAGTACGGAAGCGGTTGACACGAAGGAACAAAATGCCTCTGCACGATTTCCAAAGGCTCAACGTCCTGGTCGTCGACGACAATCAGCACATGCTTTCGCTGATGGAAGGAATCCTTCGCGGCCTGGGTTTCCGGAACATTTTCGCAGTCAAGGACCCGGAGAAAGCGTTCGCCGAAATGCGCATCACGCCCATGGACCTGGCGTTCGTCGACTGGGAGATGCAGCCGCTGACCGGGCTGGAGTTCGTCAATCTGGTGCGCACGGCCAAGGACAGCCCTAATATCTATCTGCCGATCATCATGCTGACGGCGAACACTCAGACCGCCAACGTGATCAAGGCGCGCGACACCGGCGTGAACGAGTATCTCGCCAAGCCGGTCTCGCCAAAAAGCGTTTATCAGCGCATCGTTTCCCTGATCGAAAACCCGCGCGGCTTCGTCCGGACGGAGTCGTACTTCGGACCCGACCGCCGCCGGCACCGAACCGATTACAAGGGACTGGAAAGACGGAAATCGACGCCCGAGATCGAAGGGCCCAACGGCACTCCGTTGGGAGACGATCCCGCGAACGCGGCCGGTTCCTGAGGATGAGCGCGCCGTACCGGCCGGAGCGTTCCGGACCACCCGGACACCGGATCGATTTACGCCAGCCCGGATCGGGAGTGCGATAGCGCCTTGGACGATCACCGGAACGCCGAAACGGCGCAGATCATCGCACCGCCGATCTCCCTCGCCGACAAGGTCGGGACAATTTCCGGCGACCTCGACGAAGAGGAGATCGTTCGTCGCGCCGAGGCCGAGATCGAGGCCCTGAAGGCGCAGTATCCCGAGTGGGTGCTGGGCCATATCGCGGATCTCGAAGCGGCCTGCGTCGCCGCGCGCGATGATCCGGAGCATCGGGGCCGGCATCTCGATACGCTCGCCGCGGTCGCCCATGACGTAAAGGGCGAAGGCACCAGTTACGACTACCCGCTGATGACCGCTCTGGGCGACTCGCTTTGCCGTCTGGCGCGCGATCTCAAGGACGGTGCGGGCGGATGGGAAGACCGGAAACTCACCCTCGCCGCAAAGCACATCGAAGCCATGCGCATTGTGATCCGGGAGCGCATGTCGGGCGACGGCGGCGAAGGCGGTGCGGAACTGATCGCGAGCCTGCGCGAGGCGGTCGAAAAATTAACCCGCTAACAGGTTGCTAAAAAAGTGTCCTATAAAGTGTCCTAGCATGTCGCCCGATGATTCGAGACGGTGCCCTTAACCTTGTGCTGCGAACCTCTATTTCGACACCC
>JBHHZM010000026.1:0-29598 GCA_046758065.1 Alphaproteobacteria bacterium
GTGCCGGACCACTTGCCGAAGAGGATGCGATCGCCCTTCTTGACGTCGAGCGGCTGAATCTTGCCGTCGTCGTCGCGTGCGCCCGACCCCACGGCGAGGACTTTGCCCTGCATGGGCTTCTCTTTCGCCGTGTCCGGAATGATGATTCCTCCGGTCGTCTTATCCCCTTCGTCCAGTCGCTTGACCAGCACGCGATCATGCAATGGCCTGAATTTCATGCCAATTTCTCCGTCAGCCCTGGATCTGAACAATACTCGGGAAAGCGCCGTTAGCACTCCCCCACAGCGAGTGCTAGCCTTATATGGAAGGACTGAGTGGCTGTCAAGCCGGTCGAGCGCCGTGGTGCCTTTCGAAGCGGGCGGCATCGGCGCCGGTGAGATCGACGCGCAGATTGGCGCAGCGCTCGTCATCGACGCGGTTCAACACCTCGCCGTGACTGTAGAGCCAGGCGATGGCGGCGCCGTCATCGAGGCCTACGCTGAGCTCGACGATGTTGCGGCCGGCGGAAAGCCGGACGTCCAAAAGGTCGAGGAGACTACGGCAGCCTTCGCCCGTCGTCGCCGAGATTGCCGCGCTGTTCACATCGCGCCGACACGCGTTGAGGATGCGGACGCGCGTCTCGGGTGAAAGCAGGTCGATCTTGTTGCGCGCCTCGACAAGCCCCGCCTTGATCGCCTCCTCGAGCCCCAATTCGCGCATCACGGCGTGCACGTCCTCGCGCTGTGCCATGCTCTCCGGGTGGGAAATGTCGCGCACGTGTACGATGACGTCGGCTTCGCGCACTTCCTCGAGGGTGGCGCGGAAGGCGGCGACGAGACCGGTTGGCAAATCCGAGATGAAGCCCACGGTATCGGACAGGATGATGCGGCGGCCCGACGGCAGCGTGACGCCGCGAAGCGTCGGGTCGAGGGTGGCGAACAGCTTGTCCTCGGCGGCAACGTTCGCGCCCGTCAGCCGGTTGAACAGCGTCGACTTTCCGGCGTTGGTATAGCCGACGAGGGCAACCACCGGGCACGGCACGCGCTTGCGCGCTCGGCGGTGCAGACTGCGGGTCCGCGCCACCCGGTCGAGTTCGCGCCGGATACGGGTGATGCGTTCGTCGATCAGGCGGCGATCGACCTCGATCTGCGATTCACCGGGGCCGCCGAGGAAGCCGAAACCGCCGCGCTGACGCTCGAGGTGGGTCCACGACCGCACCAGCCGGCTGCGTTGATAGCTCAGCGCCGCGAGTTCGACCTGCAGGCTGCCCTCGCGGGTGCGCGCCCGTTCCCCGAAAATCTCCAGAATCAAGCCGGTGCGGTCGATGACCTTGCAGGCCCAGGCGCGCTCCAGGTTGCGCTGCTGGACCGGAGAAAGCGCGCAGTCGACGATGACCAGTTCGACCGCATCGGCGGCGACCGGGCCGGCGAGTCGTTCGACCACCCCTTTGCGGAAAAGCGTTCCCGCGTGAGGCTTGGCGAGAGACACCACGTCTGCGCCGACGACCTCGAGGTCGATGGCCCGCGCCAAACCCTCCGCCTCACCGAGCCGGGCCCGGGCTCGCGCCTCCGATGCCTCGCCCCGGGCGCGTCGCGGATGAAGGACGACGCAGCGTCGCCGCCATGCAGCGGCGCCGTTGGCAGACCCGGGCAAACGGCTATCTGGCGTCGGCGGCCTCCTTCGACGGGTCAAACAGCTGAATCGCCGCCGCCGGCATCACCGTCGAGATGGCGTGCTTGTAAACGAGCTGTACGTGGCCGTCGCGACGCAACAGCACGGAAAAGTTGTCGAACCAGCTGATGACGCCTTGCAACTTGACGCCGTTGATGAGGAATACGGTGACGGGAAGCTTGTTCTTCCGGACATGATTGAGAAAGACATCCTGGACGTTTTGTGATTTTTCTCCGGACATGTTCTCGTTCCCTTTCTAGTTTTCCTCCAGGGGTCGCCCACGCAACCAAACGATCAATGCCGGGGCGCCAAAGTTTACAGCCTAGACCAAGGTCCCCACCCACTCAACCTCGGGCTCTACCTCGGACACTACCTCGATAAGATAATGTTTCAAAACCGCCGCACAACCGCCGCAAGTTCGTGGCAGTCCGCGAAGCGCCACGCGACGTCGCGGAGCGCCTTCGCATTTCCGGTCCGCACGGCGCCGCCGACGATGACGGGCAGACAGCCCGCCGCCTCGGCGCAGGCGATGTCGATGGCGTTGTCCCCGACGAACCAGACGTCGCGGCCCGGCGCCACACCGCTGCCTTCGAGCGCGAGCATGACCGGGGCGGCGGAGGGCTTGTCCTCGGCAGCGTCGGCGGCGCCCACGACCCGGCCGAAGTAGTCCCGCCAGCCAAAATGCGTCACCTCCCGGCGCAGGTGGCTTCCGTTCTTGTTGCTGACCACGCCGAGATAGACGCCGGAACCGTTCAGGGCCGCGAGCAGATCGGCGGCGCCGGGCAGCGGCCGCACGAAATCGAGATGGTGGGCGGCGTAGGCAGCGTAGAACCGTTCGCGGGCTTCCCGCCAGCGTTCGCCGAACAGCCCGGGAAACGATTCGCGCATCGATCGGGCGACGCGGGTGCAGGTCTCCTCGTAGGTCCACGTCGGCAACCCCATGGCGGCGAGCGTTTCGTTGTAGGCCTTGTGGATGACGCCGAACGAATCGACGAGGGTGTTGTCCCAGTCGAACAACGCGGCGCGCGGACGGCTCAGACGCACGCTTCCGGCTCGTTGCGCGCGTAAGCGAGATAGAGGCCGAGCAGACGCCGGGTGATCGCGCCGGGCTCGCCATTGCCGATGACGGATTCGTCGATCTGAACGACCGGCTTGACGAAGCTCGTCGTGCTGGTGATGAACGCCTCGCGCGCCGCCCTGGCCTCGTCGATGGTAAAGGGCCGCTCGACGAGTTCGATACCGGCGCCTTCCGCGAGCCGGATGACGCTTTCGCGCGTGATTCCGCCGAGGATGGCGTTGCTCTTCGGCCGGGTCGTCACCCGGCCGTCGCGATCGACGATCCAGGCATTGGCCGAACTCGCCTCGGTAACGTAGCCCTTGCCGTCGATCATCCAGCTTTCGAAGGCGTCGGCCTCGAGAGCGCGCTGCATGGCGAGTACGTTGGGCAGAAGCGCGATGCTCTTGATATCGCAGCGTCCCCAGCGGATGTCGGGCTGTGAAATCACCTTGATCCCGGGAACGCTCTCGGCATCCGAAGGCAGACGCAGGCGCCGGGCGGTGACGACCAGCGCAGGTCGCACATTTTTCGGGAAGCCGTGATTGCGCGGTGCGACTCCACGGGTGACCTGAAGATAGACGATGCCGTCGCGCACAGCGTTGCGCCGCAGCGTTTCGCCGACGACCAGGCGAAGCGCGGCGCGCGACATCGGCATCGCCATGTCGAGTTCGCCCAGCGAACGCTCGAGCCGGTCGAAATGGGCGGCGCCGTCGACCAGTCGACCGCCGGACGCCGCAGCCACCTCGTAGACGCCGTCGGCGAACTGGTAACCGCGGTCCTCGATGTGGACCTCTGCCGCGTGATGCGGCAGATAACGGCCGTTGACATAGGCGATGCGGGACATGCCCCCTCCTTTCAACGCTTCCAGTACATCGGGGCGAACAGCGCAACCACTGCCACGACCTCGAGCCGCCCTACCAGCATGCCGAGGCAGAGTACCCATTTCAATGCCTGGGGCAACATCGCGTAGGTGGTTTCGGCGCCGCTGACGAGCGGCAGTCCTGCGCCCGCGTTGGCGAGGATGGCCAGTGCCGTTGAGACGGCGTCGACCGCATCCAGTCCGAGCGCGGCGAGCGCAATCGCCAACGCTCCGAACGCGGCGGAAAACAGGATGAAAAAGCTCGACAGCGCTTGCAGCGCAGGTTCGGTTACCATGCCGGCGCCGTAACGCACTCCCACGACCGCGTGGGGCTGCGAAAGCCGGGCAAGTTCGCGGCGGCCCTGCGCGAGTGCCAGTCGCGCCCGCATGATCTTGATACCGCCCGCGGTCGATCCGCTCGAACCGCCGATGAATATGAGCGCGAGCAGCAAAATCGACACGGCTGCGGGCCAGGCTACCGGACTCTCGTTGACGAACCCGGTCGTGGTCAGCGCCGAGACTGCGACGAAAGCGCCGTGACGCAAGGCGTCGAGATAACTCGTGTCCCCCTCTCGAACGAGCAGATAGGCCGCAGCAACGGTGGCGAACAACACTGTGAGAAGCAACGGACGGAATTCCGGATCGGCGATGAAGGCTCGAAAGCGGCCATGCAGCAGCGCCCAGTAGAGCGTGATGTTGACCGCCCCGGCCAACATGAAAACCATGAGCACGCCCTCGATCGCCGGGTTGTCGAAGCCGCCGATCCCCGCGTCATGCGTGCTGAAGCCGCCGGTCGAAACGGTGCTCAGGGCGTGGGCCACAGCGTCGAAGCCCGACATGCCCGCGACCCACAAGGCGAAGGCACAAAGTATGGTGAGTCCGCCATAGAGCGAGGCGAGCGTCAGCGCCAGGCGCTTGAGACGCGCGCCCAAGGTGGCGTGATCGCCGTAAGGCATGGCGCTGACGAAGATCTGCATGCCGCCGACTCCCAACATCGGCAACACCGAAACCATGAGAATGATGGTGCCGAATCCGCCCAGCCACTGGAGCCAGGCGCGCCAGAACAGCAAGCCGCGTCCGAGCGAATCAAGCCCGACGAGTACGGTTGCTCCGGTGGTGGTCAACCCCGAAAGCGCTTCGAAGAAAGCATCCACCGGCGTCGCGGCGCTATCGAGCAGAAAAAACGGCGCGGCGCCGAATGCGGCGAGCACGGGCCATGAGACAATTGCGAGCAGGAGATCGCTACGACGGCCGTGTCGTCGGGTGGTGCCTTGGGTGGCGAAGACCATGCCGATGCCGAAGAACACGGTGACCGCGGCGGTAGCGAGGAAAATGTAGGTCGCTCTCAGTTCGCCATAGCTCAAGGCCACCGCTGCCGGCGCCAGCATGGCGGCGGCGAACAGCCCGAGCATCCGACCGAGAAACGAGATGGCGGGTGCGAAGTGCAAGCGTGTACCCTGTCGACCGTGCGGGTCTAAAAGAACTCGAGGCGCACCGAGAACATCTTCTCAACCTTCTTCACGAGGCCGGCGGCGGCGAAAATGATGACGCGATCGTTGGCCCGCACCACGGTATCGCCGTGCGGGATGATCACCGAATCTCCGCGGACGATGGCACCGACGATAATGCCCGCCGGAAGCTTGGTGTCACGCAGCGGCGTGCCCACAAGTGGTGACGTTTCGAGGGCTTCGGCCTCGATCAGCTCGGCGAGACCTTCGCGAATGCTGTGCACCGCACGAATGCGACCGCGGCGGACGTGCTGCAGTATGGTTGAGACGGTCACGTCGCGCGGGCTCACCGCGACGTCGATTCCGAGCGAACCCACCAGCGGTCCGTACGACACGTTGTTTATCAGCGTTACCGCGCGCTGGGCCCCGAATCGCTTGGCGAGCACCGACGAGAGAATGTTGACTTCGTCGTCGTTCGATACGGCGACGATCGTCTCGGTATCGGCGACATTCGCCTCTTCGAGAATTTCGCGATCGAGGGCGTCGCCGTTGAGCACCACGCTACGCTGCAATTGATCGGCCAGCGTGACGGAACGCGCGGCATCGATTTCGATGACCTTGAGATTGAGGTCGGGGTAGTTCTCCTCGAGTTCCTGAGCGAGAAACAATCCGATGTTGCCGCCGCCGACGATGATGAAACGCCGCGCCTCCTTCTCCTCGCGGCCGAAGGCCGCGAGCGCGCGCTCCATGTGCCCGGTCTCGGCAACGAAATATATGTCGTCGTCGGGCAGCATGTGATCATCGCCGCTGGGTACGATCATGCGGTCGCCGCGGATGATGCCGACGACGTAGATGTTGAGGTCGGGGAAGAGTCCGGTGAGCTGTCTGAGCGGTGTATGGACCACCGGGCAGTCATCGGTCAAATGCACGCCGATCACGCGCACTTTGTCGTCGGCGAAGGGGATCATGTCGATCGCGCCCGGTACCTTGAGACGCCGGATAACCGCGCGGGCGACCTCGATCTCGGGCGAGATAATGACGTCGATTGGCATGTGGGCGCGGCTGAACAGGTCGCGCCACATCGGGCGGAGATAGCTCTGGTGGCGCACGCGAGCGATCTTCGTGGGCACGTTGAACAGCGAGTGGCAGACTTGGCAGGCTACCATGTTGACCTCGTCGGCGAAGGTCACGGCGACGATCATGTCGGCGTCGGAAGCGCCTGCCCGATCGAGCATGTCGGGGTGAGAGGCAAATCCCACCAATCCCTTGACGTCGAGCATATCGCTCACCCGCTGCACCAGATCGGGGCGTTGGTCGATGACCGTAACGTCGTTGTTCTCGCCGGCGAGATAGCGCGCAATATTGAACCCGACCTGGCCAGCGCCGCAGATGAGGACCTTCATCGCCATGCCCTTGTGCTCGTCGGGTCGGTCCGTATCTCGGCCGCTTCGTCGCCCTCCCGGCGCTGATCGTCGCCTACGCCGAGCGTCTTGAGCTTGCGATGCAGCGCCGATCTCTCCATGCCGATGAACCCGGCGGTACGCGAGATGTTGCCGCCGAAACGCACCAGTTGGGCGGCAAGATACTGCCGTTCGAACGTTTCACGGGCTTCGCGCAACGGCATCGACATGATCTCGCCGGCGTGCTCGGCCCGAATCGCCGGCGGGGCGCTGGCGGCCAGATCGGGCGGCAGCATCTCGGCGCGGATCGGGCTGCGGGTGGTGCCCGGCGCCATGATCAGAAGCCATTCGACGAGATTGCGCAGTTGACGCACGTTGCCCGGCCACTCGCACGCCTGTAGCGCTGCGAGCGCGTCCGCGCCGATCTCACGCACCGCCAACCCCGCGGCCTTGGCTGCCCGCGTCATGAAATGGCGGGAGAGATCGGGGATGTCGTCGCGATGTTCACGCAGCGGCGGCAGGTGAATCGGAACGACGTTGAGGCGGTAGTACAGATCCTCGCGGAAACGTCCGGCCGCGATTCCGGCGCGCAGATCGTGGTTCGACGCGGCGATGATGCGCACGTCGACCTCGATGCGCGGTCCGCTGCCGACGCGCTGGAACGCCTGCTCCTGAAGAAACCGCAGGATCTTGCCCTGGGTCTCGATCGGCATGTCGCCGACCTCGTCGAGGAACAGCGTGCCGCCGTGGGCCCGCTCGAAAGTACCGATCTTGCGCGGGCTCTCGGGCGCCTGCATGGCGGCTTCGGTTCCGAACAGCTCGATTTCCATGCGCTCGGGCGCGAGCGTGGCGGTATTGAGCACGATGAACGGCCCGGCGGCGCGGCGCGAGCTTTTGTGCAGGAGCCGGGCGACGACCTCTTTGCCGGTGCCGGGTTCCCCCGTGATCAGAACACGGCTCCCGGTGGGCGCCACGCGCTCGATCGTCATGCGCACCTGATTGATCGCCGCCGAATTGCCGATAAGTTCGGTATCGCCGCCGGCCCGCAACCGGAGTTCCGCGTTCTCGCGCTTCAGTCTCGCCGCTTCGATGGCGCGCTCGACGACGAGCAAGAGACGATCCGCCTGGAAAGGCTTTTCGATGAAGTCGTAAGCGCCGATCTTGATCGCCCGCACCGCCGATTCGATGGTGCCGTGCCCGCTGATCACGATGACGGGCAGATCGGGGTGCTCCTTGACGACGACTTCGAGAAGCTCGAGCCCGCCCATCGGACTGCCCTGTAGCCAGACGTCGAGCACCAGTAACGCCGGAAGCCGCAAGCGGATCGCTTCGAGGGCGGTGTCGCTGTCGGCCGCTTGGCGCGCGTGATGTCCTTCGTCCTCCAGAACGCCCGAAATGAGCAGCCGGATGTCGTCTTCGTCGTCGACAATCAGAATGTCATGAGCCATGCGATACTGCCTTCCGGCGGTCGGAGGATGACGGCGCCGCGCTCGCCGGTTCGTCGACGACGAAGATAAGGCGCACGCATGCGCCGCCGTCGGGATGGTCATCGAGCACGAGTTCGCCGCCGTGGTCCTCCATGATTTTCTTGACGATTGCCAGTCCGAGCCCGGTCCCCTTCGTCCGCGTGGTGACGTAAGGCTCGACCAGGCGGTGACGCGGCTCGGCAGGCAGGCCGCGGCCGTTGTCGCGCATTTCGACGACCACGCGATCGTCTCCCAGCTCGATCGTGACGCCAACCCTTCCCGGCTCGAGGGCGCCCTTCGCCGGCGGACTGCGCCCGTCGATCGATTCGGCGGCGTTCTTCAGCACGTTGGTCAGCACCTGACCGACCTGATGACCGTCGCAGCGGACCATGACGGGCGCCTCGGGCGCATCGAGGACGAACGCGATTTCCGGATGGGCGACTTCCTGCAGGACGATCGCCTGGCGCACCAGTTCGATCACATTCTCCGCCTTGAAAACCGGCGCCGGCATTCGGGCGAACGCCGAGAACTCGTCGATCATGCGGCCGATATCGCCGACCTGACGGACGATCGTATCGGTGCAGGTGGTGAAAGTTTCGGGATCGGTTCGAATCTCTTTGAGGTACTTGCGTTTGATCCGCTCGGCAGACAGCTGGATCGGCGTCAGCGGGTTCTTGATCTCATGCGCGATGCGGCGAGCGACGTCCGCCCAGGCAGCGGTGCGCTGGGCGACGAGCAGGGCGGTGATGTCGTCAAAGGTAACGACGAAGCCGGCGAGCGACTCGCCGAACCGTTCGGCCCCGATGCGCACCAGCAAAGTCCGCGTGCGTCCCTTGCGCGTCACGTTGATCTGGCTCTGGGCGCCTCGCGTGGGGCGGGCGAGCGCCGTCACGAGCAGCGCGTCCATCTCGGGCACCGCATCCGAAAGCCGCCGCCCGATCAGCGCGTCGGCGCTCGATGCCAGAAGTTCGAGGGCTGAACGGTTGGGAAGCTCGATACAGCCCTTGGAATCGAGTCCGATCACGCCGGCGGAGACGCCCGAGAGCACCGATTCGGTGAACCTGCGCCGAGCGTCGAGTTGGCGGTTGGCTTCGATCAGTTCGTCGCGCTGGGCCTCGATCTGATCGGTCATCCGGTTGAAGGCGCGACTCAGGCTGCTGATTTCGTCGTCCTCCGGTCCCTCGTCGACCCGCGTCTTGAGATTGCCCGCGCGCACGTGCTCTGCGGCGGTGATGAGGTTGCCGATCGGGCCCACGAGCCGGTTGGCGAACCTGAGTCCCAGCCATATCGCGGCAAGCAGCAATAGCAGCGTAACCACGCCGAAGATGAGGGCGAAGGTGATCTGGATTCCCGAGCGGCGACCCTCGAGTCGCTCGTATTCCGATGCCGCCCTTTGCGTCCGTTCCATGTGACCGATGGCCCGGCTGTCGACAAAGCGGCCGACGAAAAGGTAAGCGTCGACGAAGGCTTCGAGACGAACCAGAGCGCGCACCCGGTCGTCGGTGTCGGCGGTGAGAATCACCACGTCGCCGGTCGCGTCGGCCTTCTGCATCGCTTCCACTGGAATACGCTCGAAGAACAGTGAAAACGTAAGACCCGTGCGGCCGAGCACGCGGCCGTCGCGGCGGAATACGGTCGCTTCGGTGAGCGAGCGAAGGGCCGCCTGGGTGGTGAGGAAGCGGTCGAACGCGTAGGGATAATCGAGTAGCGTCGGCCCGGCGCGGTTGATGTCGTTGGCCATGGCGAGCGCGTCGGCACGGATGATCTGGCGATGCTCCTCCAGGTAGGCCTCGGCAACCGCCACCGATTCCTCGACTGCCGTGCGCACCCGATCATTGAACCAGGATTCGATACCGAGATTGAGGAACAGCACGGAAAACACCGCGACCGTAATCGCCGGCGCTACGGCGACGATGCTGAACATGGCGGCCAGGCGCAGGTGCAAGCGCGATCCGGCGATGCCCCGGCGCCGCTCGAGCCAGAGCTGTACCAGATTGCGCAGCACCACGGCGCTGAGCAGCAACACCAGCACCAGGTCGAGGTTGAGCAGGACGAGAATCGTCCGCGGCGCCGGGTTGCCGAAAGGACCCCAGCCCGAAAGCGCCCCGTATGTCGCGGTGCCCGAGATCAGCGCGCCGATGGCCAGCAACACCGCGAGCTTTCGCGAAAGACCGACGCGCCCGGCCCAGCGGAAAAACCTGACCATGCGCGGCGGCGGTGAGGGCGATGCCTGACTCACCATGATCGTCCTCCCCGATTTACCGGGATATCGAGCTCGCGAATTTTTTTGCGCAGGGTGTTGCGGTTGATGCCAAGCACCCGGGCCGCCTTGATCTGGTTGCTCCGGGTGGCCGCCAGCGTCAGCGCGATCAACGGGCGCTCGACTTCACGGAGTATCCGGCCATACAACCCCGCCGCCGGCAGGCTGCCGGCATGGGCGGCGAAATATTCCCTGATGTGGCGCTCGACGGTTGCCCCCAGCCCCTCGCCTGCGGTGTCTTGATCGGCTTGCGCTGGCGTCGGTTCGGCGAGTTCGGCGTCTATGATGTCGGCGCCGATCACGTCTTGCGAATAGAGCACCGAGAGTCGGCGGACGAGATTTTCGAGCTCGCGCACGTTGCCAGGCCAGTGATAGGCGGCAAGGCGCTCGAACGCCGCCGCGTCGAGGCTTTTGGCGGGCAAGCCCGAGGCCTGCGCCGTGACGAGGAAATGCCGCACCAGCAGCGGGATGTCCTCGCACCGCTCCCGCAAGGGCGGAATGCGGATGGGCACCACGTTGATGCGGTAGTAGAGATCTTCGCGGAAGAGCCCCTGATCGACAAGCCGCTGCAGGTTGCGGTGGGTCGCGGCGATGATGCGCGCGTCGGCGCGTACCGGCGTACTTCCGCCGACGGGCGTGTATTCGCCCTGCTGCAAGACGCGCAGCAGCCGGGTCTGCGCCTCGATCGGCATGTCGCCGATCTCGTCAAGAAACAGCGATCCCCCACAGGCTTGCTTGAAGCGTCCGGAACGGCGTGCATTGGCGCCGGTAAACGCCCCCTTCTCGTGACCGAAGAGTTCGCTTTCGATCAACTCGCGTGGAATCGCCGCCATGTTGACGGCGACGAACGGCGCGGTTCGCCGCTTGCTGTAATCGTGAAGCGCGCGGGCGACGAGCTCCTTGCCGGTGCCCGATTCACCGACGATTAGCGCCGTGAGATCGGTGGCCGTGAGCCGGGCGATGACCCGATAGATGTCCTGCATCGCTGGTGAGCGGCCGATGAGCGGAAGCTGCTCATCGGTCTCCGAGACCGGCGCAGGTGAATGGGCGATTCGCTCCGGTTCCTCAAGAATGCGTTTAACGACGGAAATTAATTCATTGAGATCAAATGGTTTAGGAAGATATTCATACGCGCCTCGCTCGGTTGCCCTGACCGCCGTGAGCAGGGTGGTATGCGCGCTCATCACGACGATCGGCAACTCGGGACGCAGGCGCTTGATGCGCGGCAGGAGATCGAGGCCGTTTTCGTCGGGCATGATGACGTCGGTGATGACGAGGTCGCCCGCGCCATCGGCGATCCACTGCCAGAGCGTGGCGGCGTTGCCGGTCGTCCGCACCTCGTGTCCCCGGCGGGCGAGCGCCTGGCTGAGCACCGTGCGGATCGACTTGTCGTCGTCGGCGACCAGGATCGTGGCGTCGGCCGTCATCGCGCCGCGCCATTCGGATGCAACGGCAACGACACGCGGAACACGGTGCGCCGGGGTTCGTTTTCGAATTCGATGACCCCGCCGTGGTCCCCGATCGTCTTGGCGGCGAGCGCGAGCCCGAGACCGGTGCCACCCGCTTTGCCGCTGACGAAAGGCCCGAACAGGTGCGCCTTGAGGTCGCCGGGAACGCCATCGCCGTTGTCCTGGATGCGGACGACGAGCGGAAGCCGGAACGATCCGCCGCCGGCGCCTGCGAGGCGCAGGCCCGGTTCGAAAGTGGTGCTGAGCACGACCTCGCCGCCAGTCTCGGGCGCCGCCTCGGCGGCATTCTTGACCAGGTTGAGAAAGGCACGCACGAGTTCGTCCCGGTTGCCGAATACCGGCGGCAGCGAAGGATCGTAGCGTTCGACGAAGCGCAGGTGCCGGCCAAAACCGTTTTGCGCGATGAGGCGGACGTGTTCCAGCACCTCGTGGATGTTGACGGCGCCACGATCGGCTGGCGGCTGTTCCGAGAACACCCCCATGCGGTCGACCAGCCGGCAAATGCGATCGGCTTCATCGGTGATGAGGCGCGTGAGCTCGCGGTCCTCCGGCGCCGCCGCCTGCTCGAGAAGCTGGGCGGCGCCGCGGATCCCCGAAAGCGGATTCTTCACCTCGTGCGCCAGGGCCGCGGCGAGCCCGGCGACCGAGCGACCGGCGGCGAGGTGCGAGATCTGGCGATCGAGCTTCCGGGCAATGCTGCGCTCGCGTAGCGACACCAGCGTCCAGCCCGGGGATTCGTCAGTCGCCGTGACCCGGACGTCGACCGCGCGCGCCCGCCGTTGCGGCGACGAAATCTCGACGTCATACTCGGTAATCGTACCCCGGCCGCCGCGCGCCTTGCCGACAAGCGCGATAAGCGGGCTGTCGAAGGCGATGACTTCGTCCAACGGGCGATCGCAAAGGGCTTCAGCGCTTGCCGTGAAGAACTGCTCGGCAGCGGGATTGACGAAACGCACGACATCGTCGTCGTCGACGACCAATATCGCATCGGGCAGCGCCGCGACGATCGCCGCGGCATCGGGGAGCGCCTGCGCCCCCGCTGCGGTCCGCGTGACCGCAAGCCGCCCCATCATGCCGCTCGCCGTTCGATCAGGGGCTCGTAGAAGGCGCGAATCGTCTCGCGCACCGCCTGCGCATCGGCGATGCGGTTGACGGCGGCGCGGAACTCGGCCGACGCCGGCAACCCCTTGCTGTACCAGCCGATGTGCTTGCGCGCGATGCGGACCGCGGTTTCGCGGCCGTAATGCACCAGCATGTCCTCGAAGTGTCCGATCAGCGCGGCAAACTGGTGTGCGAGCGGCGGCTCGGACGGGCGCTCGCCGCTGCGCAGGAAGTCGATCACCTGCCTGAGGAACCATGGCCGGCCGCAGGCGCCGCGGCCGATCATGACGCCGTCGGCGCCCGATGTCGCCAGCGCTTCGGCGACGTCGTCGAAACTTTGGATGTCGCCATTGACGACAACCGGGATCGACACGGCCTCCTTGATGGTGCGAATGAAGTTCCAGTCGGCGCGGCCACGGTAGAGCTGACAGCGCGTGCGGCCATGCACCGAAATCATTCTGATACCACAGTCCTCGGCGATGCGCGCGAGCCGCGGTGCGTTGCGGTTGTTGTCGTCCCAGCCGGTGCGCATCTTGAGGGTGACCGGCAAATCCACCGCTTTCACCGTGGCGTCGAGAATGCGGGCGGCGTGGCGCTCGTCGCGCATTAACGCCGAACCGGCGTGACCGTTGACCACCTTCTTGACCGGACACCCCATGTTGATGTCGATGATCCCGGCCCCGAGATCCCGGTTGAGCCGCGCCGCTTCGGCCATCACGTCGGGCTCGCAACCGGCGAGTTGCACCGCCATCGGCTGTTCCTCGGCGCAGTTTCGCGCCATGGTCATGGTGCGGCGCGTCTCGTGGACCATCGCCCGACTGGCAATCATTTCGGAGACGACGAGGCCCGCGCCCTCGCGCTTGACGAGACGGCGAAACGGCATGTCGGTCACGCCCGACATGGGCGCGAGGATCACCGGGTCGTCGAGCGTTATGGAGCCGAGCGAGATGGTCATCGATAAGGCATCCGGCGAAACGTGCTCAAAATTTGGGCAACTTTATGGCACCAAAGTCACAGAAGCAAGCGGTGCGACGCCTTTGACGGCATTTCCCGCTCATCGGCGCACCGCAAGTCGCCCGCTTACGTCATCAACACATCGGTGACGAATTTGACGCCGGGATAGGCCAGCGTCAGCAGCAAGTAGGCCGCAAGGGCGTAACGCGCGGCCCGACGGCCGCGGATGCCGACCCGCCAGTGGGCGAACAGCAGCAATCCGATGAGTGCGAAGGCAAGGAGGGAAAGCAGTATCTTGTGATCGAACACGAGCAAACGGCCGTCCTCAAGGTATTGCGTCGCCATGCCGGTGACGAGACCGGCCCCAAGCACCAGTTCTCCGGCGACGAGCAGGCCAAGCTGCAGCGCCTCGGCGTCGGCGACCGCGGGCAACGTCCGGGTGAGCGCCGAAGGCCGCTTGCGCTTGAGCGTCCATTCCTGAAGCACCACGCTCAGGCCCGCTACCGCGGCGATCGTCAGCAATGCATAGGTCAGCACCGAGACGAAGATATGGATGCCGAGCCAGGTGGGCGGGGTCGTCGCCGGCAACGGCTGCTCGGGCGCCTGCGCCCAAATCGTGGCGATGATGGCGAGCAACAGCAGATAAGGGAGCAGGAGCGGCGTCAGCCGCCATGCCTGCGCCGAAACCGCCGAAATCAGCATGAAGACGACGAGGCTCGCAGCGATGCTTACCCAGAGCGTCGCCGACAGGCCGGTATGCCAGGTATCGCCGAGCAGCGCGAGCGCCCAGGCGATCGAACCTGCGGCTGCGACGCCGAGCGCCGACCAGTAGACGATATCGCGCCCTTCCCGTTCACGCAGGTGCTGAAGGGTCGCCGGCAGAAGCGCGACCACGGCTGCCAGATTGTAAAGCAGACTGCGCGACATGCGCGGACTATAGCGAGCGTCCGACGCCTTGCCCAGCGCTCCGTGCCGCCCCTTGGCAAGCCCGGAACCGGGGGCTAGGCTGCGCTGCGTTTCGTACGACGAAACCCGAAAAGCGGGAGACGGCGCCGGCATGGCAAGCACGATCGCACTCGTGGTGGCGGCGGGCCGTGGCCGACGCTTCGGCACGGCGACGCCCAAGCAGTACCTGCCGCTCGCCGGCCGGACGCTGCTTTACCACAGCGCCGCCGCCTTCGTGCGTCACCCGGATGTCGATCGCGTCCGCGTGGCGATCCATCCGGACGATGGGGCGGTTTACGACGCAGCGGTCGCCGGGCTCGATCTGCTCGAGCCCGTGGCGGGTGGGGAAAGCCGGCAGGAATCGGTTCTGCGCGGGCTCGAAAGCCTCGTTCCCTTCGCGCCCGAGCGGGTGCTGATCCACGACGCCGCCCGGCCCGCGGTCGGCGCGGGCGTCATAGACCGCGTTCTCGCCGCCCTCGACGAAGCCCCGGGCGCCGTTCCCGCCCTACCGGTGAGCGACAGCCTGAAACGAGCGGAGGACGGCCGCGTCGCCGGCGCGGTCGAGCGCGCCGGGCTGTGGCGAGCGCAGACCCCGCAGGGCTTTCGCTTCAGCGATATCCTCGACGCTCACCGGGCCGCGAGTGGACGCAAACTCAGCGACGATGCTGCGGTGGCCGAGACCGCCGGTCTCAAAGTGCGCCTCGTCGCCGGCTGCGAAGACAACGTGAAGGTGACGGGACCCGACGACCTCATGCGGGTCGAGCGGGCGCTCGCGGCGCGGCTCGTTACCCGGGTCGGCACGGGTCTCGACGTCCATGCCTTCGGACCGGGCGATCATGTGACCCTCTGCGGCGTGACAATCCCCTTTGATCGCGGGTTGGTCGGTTTCTCCGACGCCGACGCCGGGCTGCACGCGCTCGTCGACGCCGTTCTCGGCGCCCTCGGCGCCGGCGACATTGGCACGCACTTCCCGCCCGGCGATGCGCAATGGCGCGACGCCGATTCCGCCGTCTTCGCCGCCCGCACCCGCGATATGGTTGCCGCGGCCGGAGGCGAGATCGTCCATCTCGACGTCACCCTGATCTGCGCCGCACCCCGCATCGCCCCGCAGCGCGCCGCAATGGTGGCGCGCCTCGCCGAACTGTTCGCCGTCCCGCAAACCTGCGTCAGCGTCAAGGCGACCACGACCGAAGGGCTCGGTTTTACCGGCCGCGGCGAAGGCGTCGCGGCACAGGCCGCTGCCACACTTCGCCTGCCGGCCTAGAGTGCGCGCATCGCGCCTCCCCGCAGGACTTTCGCTGGGGCAGCCGGCGACGCTCGTCGCGACGGTCGGCGGCGTCGGCCTGCTGCCCTGGGCGCCGGGCACCTGGGGTTCGCTCGTCGCGCTGCCGCTCGGCTGGTTGATCGACAGCCTCTTCGGACCTGCCGCCTTCGCTTTCGCCATCGCCCTGGTGGTCGCGGCCGGTTGGTGGGCGTCGGCGGAGGTGACGCGGCGCGGCGGCGAGGCCGATCCCTCCTGCATCGTCGTCGACGAAGTCGCCGGACAGCTCGTCGCGCTTGCCGCCGTGCCGGCCGATCCACTCTATTACGCCCTCGCCTTCCTCGGCTTCCGTGTCCTCGACGTGCTCAAGCCCTGGCCGATCCGTTGGGCCGATCGCGAAGTGAAGGGCGGCCTCGGGGTGATGCTCGACGATCTTCTTGCCGGCGCCGCGGTTGCGCTCGCGTTCGTCGCTTACCGGTCTGTCGCCGCCGGTTGAGGGAGTGAAAACGATGTCCGACGACGCGATCCACGTCAAGGCGCGCCGGGTGCTCGACGCCTGCCGCACGCACGGCCTCAAGCTGGTGATCGCCGAATCCTGCACCGCCGGTCTCGTCGCCGGTGCGCTCACCGAAATTCCCGGAGCTTCCGACGTGGTCGAACGCGGCTTCGTCACCTATTCCAACGAGTCGAAGAGCGAAATGCTCGGGGTGCCGGCGGCGATGATCGCCGAGCACGGCGCCGTGAGCGAGCCGGTCGCCCGCGCCATGGCGGAAGGTGCGCTCGCCCGCGCCGCGTCCCGCGCCGGGGTCAGCATCGCCGTCACCGGGGTTGCCGGGCCGGGCAGCGACAGCCGGACGAAACCCGCCGGTCTGGTCCATTTCGCCGCGGCGCGGGTCGGAAAGGGCGCCCTCCACGAAAAACGTGAATTCGGCGACATCGGCCGCCATGCCGTGCGCCGCGCCGCCGTCGAGGCCGCGCTCGACCTGATTCTCAGGCGACTCGGCGAAGGTTAGAGGGAGTCCGGCCTGGTGGCCGATCTTCTCGCCGGCGGAACGAACTCGGCCGGTGTCGAAAGATGGCCCCGCGGGGTGGCGGGGCCAAGTGGGGGCTTGTATGACGGTCTTCGGACGAAGCCTCCTTATGATTCATTGAGCCACAGGAATTTGTCGAAACTATGGCGGCGAACACCGGAATGCGAAATTCGTGGTCTCGCCGCACCGGCGCCCGTGGTTTGCCGCGCGCCCTGCCGGGGATGCGTTCTATCGCCTCGGAGGCGCCATGCCGTCCTCGACTCCGCCGGTTCGCAGACGCTTTCCGAGAAAAACCAGCTCGCGACCGCCCCAGGGCCGGCCGACCGCGTCGCGAAGGCCGCATTTGCGATAGAAGGCGACGTTGTCGGAACCGGCCGCGGTGACGACGTGAACGCCGGCCACGCGGTCGCGCACGAGCGTTGCGACAAAGGCGCGCACCAGCGCGGTGCCGATTCCCCGGCGACGGAAATCGGGATGGCAGTTGACGTGGAAATGCGCCGGATAGGTCCCGAACAGATCGTCGAACAGGCGGTATGAATCGATGTCGTCGTAGAGCCGCCGCGCCGCGCGGCTGTCGCGGCACCCCATTAGATAACCGGCAAGACGCTGCTCTCGGGCGAGCGCGACGAAGATCAGATCGGGCGTCCGGTCGCGATAGTAGCCGGTCCAGCGCCTGAGGAAGTCTTGCCTTTCCGCTTCCCCAGTGAAGACCTGCCTGGATGACGAGAGAAAAAAGATCTCCTCGATGCCGGACCACAGCCCGCGGGGGTCGGGATGCGCGGCGAGCGAGACGATCATCCGCGCGGCGTCATTCGATGGGCGAACGTAACCCGTAGAGCGCGTGGGCGCGGGCCTCGAACGCCCGGACCATGCGGCGCACCGCTTCGTTGAACAGGGGGCCGATGAGGCGCTGCATCAACGACGAACGGAACTCGAAATCGACGTAGAAGTCGATCAGGCAGCCGCCGTCCGCTTGCGGATGGAATCGCCAGTGGTTGTTAAGGTAGCGCATCGGTCCCCTGACGTAAGTCACGTCGATCGATTCGGGTCGCTTCAGCGTTACCTTCGACGAGAAACGCTCGCGCACCATTTTGAAGCCGATGACCAGATCGGCGTAAACCACGTTGTCTTCGCGGCGCGTAATGCGCGCGCTTCGGCACCACGGAAGGAAATGCGGGTATTGTTCGATGGTGGCGACGAGGTCGAATATCTCCTCGGGGCTGTAGGGCAGCACCCGCTGTTCGGCGTGGGTCGGCACTGGGCGCTCAGCGGACGGCGGCGAGCTTGGCCTCGCGGGCCTTGCGCAGCTTCTCGAAATCCTCGCCGGCGTGGTGCGACGAGCGCGTGAGCGGCGACGACGAGACCATGAGGAAGCCTTTCCCCCGGGCCATCGCCGCGTAGGATTCGAACTCCTCAGGCGTGACGAAGCGGGCGATCGGCGCGTGCTTCGGGGTCGGCTGAAGATACTGGCCGATGGTGATGAAATCGACATCCGCGGCGCGCAGGTCGTCCATCACCTGATAAACCTCGTCCGTGGTCTCGCCGAGCCCGACCATGATCCCCGACTTGGTGAAGATCGTAGGGGCGAGCCGTCGCACCCGATGGAGAAGCTCGAGACTGGTGAAATAGCGCGCGCCGGGGCGGATCGAGGGATAGAGCCTCGGCGCGGTCTCCAGATTATGGTTGAAGACGTCGGGCCGGGCTTCGACGACCGTCTCGATCGCGCCCGCCTTGTGCATGAAGTCGGGGGTGAGGACCTCGACCGTGGTACCGGGCGAGACCTCGCGCACCCGTCGAATGACCACGGCGAACTGCCCCGCCCCGCCGTCCGCGAGATCGTCGCGATCGACGCTGGTGACGACGACGTGGGCGAGCCCCATCCTGGCGACGGCGAGCGCCGTGTTCATGGGTTCCCGAGGATCGAGCGCCCCGGGTCTGCCGGTCGCGACGTTGCAGAAGGCGCAGGCGCGGGTGCAGACGTCGCCGAGGATCATCACGGTGGCGTGCTTCTTCGCCCAGCATTCGCCGATGTTCGGACAGGCCGCTTCCTGGCAGACCGTGTGCAGGTTGTGCTCGCGGATGATGCGCCGGGTCTCGTGATAGCCGGCGGAGGTCGGCGCCTTGACGCGGATCCACGCCGGTTTCCGCCGGATCGGATGGTCCGGCCGGTTGCGTTTCTCCGGGTGGCGGAGGCTCAAATCGGGCGACGCGGTGGTCATGGCCTAGAAGTGGATGGCGCGGCCATAAGCGTCAAGCACCGATTCGTGCATCATCTCCGAGAGCGTCGGGTGCGGGAAGATCGTGTGCATGAGTTCGGCCTCGGTGGTTTCGAGCGCTTTCGCGACGCAATAGCCCTGGATCAGCTCGGTGACTTCGGCGCCGACCATATGGGCGCCGAGCAATTCTCCGGTCCGGGCGTCGAACACGGTCTTGACCATGCCTTCGGTTTCGCCCAACGCGATCGCCTTGCCGTTGCCGACGAACGGAAAGCGCCCGACGCGCACCTCGCGGCCCGCTTCCCCGGCCGCCTTTTCGGTCAGCCCGACGCTCGCCACCTGCGGCATGCAGTAGGTGCAGCCCGGGATGTTCGAGGTGTCGAGCGGATGCACGCCCTCGACGCCGGCGATCCGCTCGACGCAGACCACGCCTTCGTGGCTCGCCTTGTGCGCCAGCCACGGCGGGCCGACGACGTCGCCGATGGCGTAGACGCCGGGCTCGCCGGTGCGCAGCCACTCATCGACGACGATGTGGCCGCGTTCGACCGCGACGCCTGTGCCGTCGATCCCGATGTCTTCGACGTTGCCGGCGATGCCGACCGCGAGAATAACGCGATCGACGGTCAGGTTGGTGGTCTTGCCCCCGCCGAGGTCGACCACCGCGGTGACGTGCTTCGCCGCCTTCTGCAGCGACGTCACCGTGGCGCCGGTATGAATGTGCATGCCCTGCTTCTCGAGCGCCTTGCGGGCGAAGGCCGCGATTTCGTCGTCCTCGACGGGCAGGATCTGCGGCAGGATCTCGACCACGGTGACATCGGCGCCCAGGGTGTGGTAAAAGCTCGCGAACTCGATGCCGATGGCACCCGAGCCGACGACCAGCAGCGAACGCGGCATGGCGTCGGGCACCATTGCTTCCTTGTAGGACCACACCAGCCCGCCGTCGGCTTCGAGGCCGGGAAGATTGCGCGCCCGCGCGCCGGTCGCGAGGATGACGTGTTTCGCGGCAAGCTCGGCGACCGCCTTGTCGTCCCTGGTCACCGCGACCTTGCCGCGGCCCACGAGTCGGCCTCGGCCGTCGAACACGGCGACCTTGTTTTTCTTGAGAAGATGCGCGACGCCCTTCGACAGCCGGCCCGCCACGTCGCGGCTGCGCTTGACCACGCGGGCCGTGTCGAAGGCGGGCTCGCCGGCGCTGAGGCCGAAGTCTCCGGCGCGTTGCATCAGGTGAAAGACCTCGGCGGAACGCAACAGCGCCTTGGTCGGAATACAGCCCCAGTTGAGGCAGATGCCGCCGAGATGCTCGCGCTCGACGAGCGCCGCTTTCATGCCGAGCTGCGCCGCGCGGATCGCCGCGACGTAGCCGCCCGGCCCGCCGCCGACGACGATCAGATCGAAGGATGTCTCGGCCACCGGCGCGCCTCCTACAGCAGCATGCTGAGCGGGTCTTCGATCAGCTTTTTGAATGCGGCGAGAAACTCGGCACCGACCGCGCCGTCGACCACCCGATGGTCGATCGAAAGCGTGCAGCTCATGACGGTGGCGACCGCGAGCGCGCCGTCGCTCACCACCGCGCGCTGTTCTCCCACGCCGACGGCGAGGATGCAGCCCTGCGGCGGGTTGATCACGGCGGCGAATTCGCGCACCTCGAACATGCCGAGGTTCGAAATGCTGAAGCTGCCGCCCTGGTACTCTTCGGGCATCAGCTTGCCCTCGCGGGCGCGCATGGCGAGGTCTTTCATTTCGTTGGAAATGGCGGCGAGACCCTTGCCCTCGGCGCCGCGCACCACCGGCGTGATCAAGCCGTCGGGCACTGCGACCGCGACCGAGATATCGGCCGAGTGGTAGCGGCGGATCGCGGTATCGGTCCACGACGCGTTGGCCGCCGGCACCTTCATCAGCGCCAGCGCCACGGCGCGGATGACGAAGTCGTTGATCGAAATCTTGTAGGCGCCCTCGCCCTCCGGGCTGCGTGCGTTGAGCTGCTTGCGGACCTTGAGGAGTTCGTCGAGACGACAGTCGATGGTCAGGTAGAAGTGCGGCGCCTCGCGCTTCGATTCGACGAGCCGGCGGGCGATCACCTTGCGCATGGTGGAATGCGGCGCCTCGCTGTACGCGGGCATGCCGGGGGCTTCGACGGCCGGCGCCGGGGCCGGCATTTCGGCCGGAGGCGCGGGCGGCGCGCCGCCGGCCAGCGCCGCGTCGATGTCCGCCTTGACGATGCGGCCGCCGGGACCGCTGCCGCCGAGCGCGGCGAGGTCGAGGCCCGCCTGTGCCGCCATCTTGCGCGCCAGCGGGCTGGCGAAAATGCGGCCGTCGCCTTTCTGCGCTGCCGAAGGGGCGCCGCTCGCCGCCGCTTCGACATCGCGTTTGACGATCCTGCCGTGCGGCCCGCTGCCGGGAATTGCCGCGAGGTCGAGCCCGGCCTGCGCCGCCATGCGCCGGGCGAGCGGGCTCGCCGCGCCCCCGCCGCCGTCGTTGCCCGCCGTCGACCCGGCAGGGGGCGGCGCCGAAGGCGGAGTTTCGGCCGGAGCGGGCAAAGGAGATTGGGCCGGAGCGGTCGGGATCGTCACGTCGAGATCGGCGGCGTCCTCGCCCTCGGCGAGCAGCAGCGCGATCGGCGTGTTGACGGCGACGCCCTCGGTGCCGTCGGCCACGAGGATCCGGCCGAGGACGCCCTCGTCGACCGCCTCGACCTCTATGGTCGCCTTGTCGGTCTCGATCTCGGCCAGCAGGTCGCCGGCGCTCACCGCGTCGCCCTCCTTCTTGTACCACTTCGCGAGGTTGCCCTCGGTCATGGTCGGCGACAGCGCCGGCATGAGAACCTCGATCGGCATAACACTCCCTCTCAGACCCGGCACGCCGGCGTCGTGTTCCCGACCTAGCCCCGGTAGCAGACCTCTTTCGCCGCGGCGGCGATCCGCTCGGGCTGCGGCAGGGCCATTCTTTCGAGGTTGGCCGCGTAGGGCATGGGCACGTCGATGCCGGTGACGCGGGCGACGGGCGCATCGAGATAGTCGAAAGCGTGCTCCATCATCGCGGCGGCAAGCTCGGCGCCGATACCGGCAAACGGCCAGCCCTCCTCGACCGCGACCAGCCGGTTGGTCCGTTTTACCGATCCGGCGATGGTTTCGACATCGAGCGGGCGAATGGTGCGCAGGTCGATGATCTCGGCCGCAATGCCCTCGCCCGCCAGCAGTTCGGCGGCCGCAAGCGCTTCGCCGACCATCCGCGAAAACGCGGCGATGGTCACGTCCGAGCCGGTGCGCAGCACCTTCGCCCGACCGATCGGGACGACGAAGTCCGCGTCCTCGGGGACCCCGAAGCTTTCGCCGTACAGAATCTCGTTTTCGAGAAAGATCACCGGGTTGGGATCGCGGATCGCGGCCTTCAGCAGGCCCTTGGCGTCGCCCGCCGCGTAAGGGGCGACAACCTTGAGGCCGGGCACGTGCCCGTACCAGCTCGCATAGCACTGCGAATGCTGCGCGCCGACGCGCGCGGCGGCGCCGTTGGGACCGCGGAAGACGATGGGGCAGCGCATCTGCCCGCCCGACATGTAGAGCGTCTTGGCCGCCGCGTTGATGATCTGGTCGATCGCCTGCATGGCGAAGTTGAAGGTCATGAACTCGACGATCGGCCGCAGGCCCCCAAAGGCAGCGCCGACGCCGAGGCCGGTGAAACCCGCCTCGGTGATCGGGGTGTCGATCACGCGCCGCTCGCCGAACTCGTCGAGCAGACCCTGACTCACCTTGTAGGCGCCCTGGTACTGGGCGACCTCCTCGCCCATCAGGAAGACGGTCTCGTCGCGTCGCATTTCTTCGGCCATGGCGTCGCGCAACGCCTCTCGCACCGTCTGGGTGATCGTCTTGGCGTAGAAGCGGTCCTCGTCGCTCGGGGCCGCCTCGGCGGCGGCGGGCGGGCTCGGGACGGCAGCTTCGGCGGTCGCGGGCGGCGGCTCGACGGCGGGCGCCGGAGCCACGGCCTGCGGCGGGGCCGATGCGGAAGCGCTATTCTCGATTGTCGCGCCGTCCTCGTCCTCGCCGAGCAGGATCGCGATCGGCGTGTTCACGGGGACGCCTTCGGTGCCCTCGGCGATGAGAATCTTGCCCAGCCGGCCCTCGTCGACCGCCTCGACTTCCATGGTAGCCTTGTCGGTCTCGATCTCGGCGAGCACGTCGCCCGAGGCGATGTCGTCGCCCTCGCGTTTGAGCCAGCGGGCAAGCGTGCCTTCGGTCATCGTCGGCGACAGCGCGGGCATGAGAATCTCTACCGGCATGGCGGCCTCCGCGCCGCTCGTGACACGCTGTGACCGGAGGTTTCAGGCATCGACCAGCACGTCGGTATAGAGTTCCGACAGGTCGGGCTCGGGGCTGTTCTGTGCGAACTCGGCCGCCTCGGCCACCGTCGTCTTGATCTCGCGGTCGATGTCCTTGAACGCCGCTTCGGCGACCCCGGCTTCGTCGATCAGCCGCTTGCGCAAATGGTCGATCGGATCGCGCTTGGCGCGTACCTTCTGGACCTCCTCGCGGGTGCGGTACTTGGCGGGATCCGACATCGAATGACCGCGGTAGCGGTAGGTCTTCATCTCCATCAGGATCGGCCCCTTGCCCGCGCGGCAGTGTGCCACGGCCTCGTCCCCCGCCACCTTGACCGCGGCGACGTCCATGCCGTCGACTTCCATGCCGGGAATGCCGAAGGCGGCGCCGCGCTTGTAGAGCTCGGTCCCCGCCTTGGCGCGCTCGACGGCGGTGCCCATGGCGTAGCGGTTGTTTTCGACCACGAACACCACCGGCAGCTTCCACAGCGAGGCCATGTTGAACGATTCGTAGACCTGGCCCTGGTTAGCTGCCCCTTCGCCGAAATAGGTCAGGCAGACTCGCGGTTCGCCCCGGTACTTGGCGGCGAAGGCGAGGCCCGCGCCGAGCGGCACCTGGGCGCCGACGATACCGTGCCCGCCATAGAAGTTGCGTTCGGTCGAGAACATGTGCATCGACCCGCCCTTGCCCTTCGAGTAACCGTCGCGCCGGCCGGTGAGTTCGGCCATCACGCCCTTGGGATTCATCCCCCGGGCGAGCATGTGGCCGTGATCACGATAGCTGGTGATGACCGCATCCTCGCGGTCGATGGCGTGTTCAAGGCCGACGACGACCGCCTCCTGGCCGATGTAGAGGTGGCAGAAGCCGCCGATCAGCCCCATGCCGTACATCTGCCCGGCCTTTTCCTCGAAGCGCCGGATGAGAAGCATTTCCCTGTAGTAGGTCAGCATCTCCTCGACGTCGATCTCGACGGCCTTGGCCTTTCGACTGGTCCTCGCCATGGACCCTCCCCGGGAAACGACGCGACCCCGGCGGAAAAACGCCTACCGCAGGGTTTCCGCCGGTCAAGGTACGCGTAAAGCGTTGTCCATGCAAGACAGCCAGGCCGCTAAATCCTTGCCGTACTGTACCTAATAGCGCCCTCGGATGGGGCGTGCGAGCGCTCGGAACAAGGCTGCGGAAAGTTCAGTCGGTCGCGCCCGGGGTGCCGATGAAGGTGACGCTTTCGTTGGGACGCGCCAGGTTGAGTACGGCGCGGGCGCGCTCGTCGAGCATGTCGGGATCGAGGCTCGACGGCTGGAGCAGCGCGACACGATGGGCGAGTCGGCGCTCGTCCGCGCGGCTGAGCACGAGCGCCGCCCTGGTCTCGTCGATCTGCTGGCTGAGCTGCAGCCAGGTGACGATGCCGCGCTCGCCCTGGACCGCGTGAAAAATGAAATAGGCAATGATGCAGACACCGGCGAGCGGCGCCGCCATTTGGCCCGCGCGTTGGCGAAGTTCGTGAAGAACGGCCATGAACTGAGTGAATCACAAGCGAATCCGGTCGGTCAACCGAAAATCGCAAATCATCTCTCGCGTCTCAGCCGCGGGCCAGCGCCGCCCGCCCGGCGTAGTGCGCCGCCGGTCCCAGTTCCTCTTCGATGCGCATGAGCTGGTTGTATTTGGCGAGCCGGTCCGAGCGCGACAGGGATCCGGACTTGATCTGGCCGCAGCCGATGGCGACCGCGAGATCGGCGATGGTGGCGTCTTCGGTCTCGCCCGAACGATGCGAAACGACCGCCGTGAAGCCGGCGCGATACGCCCGCTCCACGGTCTCGAGGGTCTCGGACAACGTACCGATCTGATTGACTTTTATCAGGATCGAGTTGGCCGCGCCGTGGGCGATCCCGTCGGCGAGACGGGCCGGATTGGTGACAAACAGGTCGTCGCCGACGATCTGGACGCGATCGCCGAGCGCCGCGGTGAGCGCCGTCCAGCCCTCCCAGTCGTCCTCGGCCATGCCGTCCTCGAGCGAAACGATGGGATAGCGCGCGACGAGGTCTTCGTAGTAAGCGATCATGCCCGCGGAATCGAGGCGGCGTTCCTCACCCTTCAGCACATACTCATTGCCATCGAAGAACTCGGTCGCGGCGGGATCGAGCGCCAGCACCACGTCCTCGCCGGGCCGGTAGCCCGCCGCCTCGATCGCGCCCATGATGGCGCCAAGCGCCTCGTCGGCGCCGGTCAGCGCCGGTGCGAATCCGCCCTCGTCGCCGACCGCGGTGGCGTGTCCCTGCTCGGCGAGGCCCTTGCGCAGGGCATGGAACACCTCGGCGCCGGCGCGCACCGCCTCGGCAAAACTCGCCGCGCCGACCGGCATGATCATGAACTCCTGGATGTCAAGCGCGTTATCCGCGTGGGCGCCGCCGTTGATCACGTTCATCATCGGCGTCGGCAGGGTTCGGGCGTGGACGCCGCCGATGTAACGGTAGAGCGGCAGATCGGCCGACACCGCCGCGGCCTTGGCGGCGGCAAGGCTCACGGCGACGATGGCGTTGGCTCCGAGACGCGCCTTGTTCGGCGTGCCGTCGAGCGCGATCAGCGCGGCATCGATTGCCTCCTGTTCGCTCGCCTCTCGCCCGGAGAGCGCGTCGAAGATTTCGCCGTTGACGGCATCGACCGCCTTGAGCACGCCTTTCCCGCCGTAGCGTGCCTCGTCGCCGTCGCGCAGTTCGATCGCTTCGTGACTGCCGGTCGAGGCTCCCGAAGGCGCGACGGCGCGGCCCGCAACCCCGTCTTCAAGAGTCACCTCGGCCTCGACGGTCGGGTTGCCCCGGCTGTCGAGGATCTCGCGCGCGTGAATATCGACGATGGCCGTCATACTTGCTCTCCGCGGATCAGGGCGATGGCGTCTGCGATGCTTTCGTCAGCCGGTCGAGGGCGACGAGATGGGCGAGCAGGCCGGGTATATCGGCGAGCGGCACCATGTTGGGTCCGTCGCTCGGCGCCCGGTCGGGATCCTGATGGGTTTCCATAAACACCGCGGCGACGCCGACCGCAACCGCGGCGCGCGCCAGCACCGGCACGAACTCGCGCTGGCCGCCCGATCGTCCGCCGAGACCGCCCGGCTGCTGCACCGAGTGCGTGGCGTCGAACACCACCGGACGGCCGGTGCGCGCCAGAACGGGAAGTGCCCGCATGTCGGACACCAGCGTGTTGTAGCCGAAACTCGCTCCGCGTTCGCAAAGCAGCACATCGCGGTTGCCCGCCTCTTCCGCCTTGGCGACGACGTTGGCCATGTCCCAGGGTGCGAGGAACTGGCCCTTCTTGATGTTGAGCGGCCGGCCCGTCTCAGCCGCCGCGACGATCAGATCGGTCTGGCGACAGAGGAAGGCAGGAATTTGCAGCACGTCGACCGCCTCGGCCACCGGCGCGCACTGCTCGGGCGCGTGTATGTCGGTGAGAACAGGCAGCCCGACACTCCCGCGCACCTCGGCGAGAATTTCGAGCCCCGGCCCCATGCCGATGCCGCGCGGGCTCGAAATCGAGGTGCGGTTGGCCTTGTCGAACGAGCTCTTGTAGATGAGGCCGACGCCGGCCGTCACGGCGATCTCCCGGAGCGCCGCTGCCGTTTCGAGCGCGTGCGCGCGGCTTTCGATCGCGCACGGCCCGGCGATCACAACCAGCGGCAGGTCATTGCCCAGCGTGAGATCGGCGACGCGGACGTGGTGCGGTTCGGCCAATGGCGCCTCGTAGGTTCAGACCAGCCGCGACTGTTCGACCGCCGCTCCGATGAACGAGGCGAACAGCGGGTGTGGCTGGAACGGCTTCGATTTCAGCTCGGGATGGAACTGCACGCCGACGAACCAGGGGTGTTCGGGCAGTTCGATGATCTCGGGCAGTTTGCCGTCGGGCGACATCCCCGAGAACACGACGCCCGCCGCCTCGAGCTTCGTCTGATAGTTGACATTGACCTCGTAGCGGTGGCGATGGCGCTCGCTGATTCGCGCCGTTTGGTAGATCTCGGCAACGCGGCTGCCCGGGCGGAGATCGCATTCGTAGGCGCCGAGGCGCATGGTGCCGCCCATGTCGTCGCCCTCGTCGCGCTGCTCGCGCACGTCGCCGCGCATCCACTCGGTCAGCAGCCCGACCACGGGGTGCTCGCATGGCCCGAACTCGGTCGACGAGGCGCCCGCGAGGCCGGAGAGATTGCGCGCCGCCTCGATCACCGCCATCTGCATGCCGAAGCAGATGCCAAAGTAGGGAATGCCGCGTTCGCGGGCGAAGGTCACCGCCGAGACCTTGCCCTTGGCGCCGCGCACGCCGAAGCCGCCGGGCACGAGAATGCCGTTGACTTCCCGCAACATCCGGGCGGCACCTTCGGTCTCGAAGATCTCGGAATCGATCCATTCGGCCCTGACGCGCACGTTGTTGGCGACGCCGCCGTGCGTCAGCGCTTCGGCGAGCGACTTGTACGCATCGACGAGACCGGTGTACTTGCCGACCACGGCGATGCTGACTTCGCCCTCGGGCGCACGCAAGCGGCGGACGATCTGCTCCCAGCCCGAAAGCTCGGGCGCAGGGGCGTCGTGGATGCCGAAACGCCTGAGCACCTGGCTGTCGAAGCCTTCACGGTGATAAGCGATCGGCGCCTCGTAGATGGTGTCGACGTCGAGCGCCGGGATCACCGCCTCCTCTCGCACGTTACAGAAAAGCGCGATTTTCTTGCGTTCCCCCGGTGGAATTTCGTGTTCCGAGCGGCACAGCAACACGTCGGGCGCGATGCCGATCCCGCGCAGTTCCTTGACCGAGTGCTGGGTCGGCTTGGTCTTGAGCTCGCCGACCGAGGCGAGATAGGGCAAGAGCGTCACGTGCACGAAACAGACGTGGTCGCGCGGCAGCTCGTTGCCGAGCTGACGGATCGCCTCGAGGAACGGCAGACCTTCGATATCGCCTACGGTGCCGCCGATCTCGCAGAGCACGAAATCGGTGTCGTCCGTATCGGCGAGGATGAATTCCTTGATGGCGTCGGTGACGTGGGGAATGACCTGCACCGTGCCGCCGAGGTAGTCGCCGTGCCGTTCGCGGGCGAGCACCTCGGAAAGGATGCGTCCGCTCGTCACGTTGTCGCTGCGCCGCGCGGGCACCCCGGTGAAGCGCTCATAATGTCCGAGGTCAAGGTCGGTCTCGGCGCCGTCGTCGGTGACGAACACCTCGCCGTGCTGATAGGGACTCATCGTGCCCGGATCGACGTTGAGGTACGGATCGAGCTTGCGCAGCCGCACCCGAAAGCCGCGCGACTGCAGCAGTGCGCCCAGCGCTGCCGAGGCAAGACCCTTTCCGAGGGAGGAGACCACACCGCCGGTTATGAAGACGAACCGCGCCATGGACTTTCCTTATACCACACGGATTGCCGTGCCTGAAGTGAAAGAGGCGGCATTGCGGCCGCCTCCCAGCGAGAACGCCCCCGTTGCTCCACGGTCACTGGTCGATGGGAACGTTCGGAGCGGCCGGCTCGGCCGGCGCTTCGACCGGTGTCTGGATTTCCTCGACGATCGAGCGCGGCACCCGTTCACGGCTCGCGAGCCAGGTGAGCCCGAGGCTGGTGCAGATGAAAAGAGCGGCCAGCACCGTCGTCGTGCGCGTGAGAAGATTGGCCGAGGCGCGCCCGGTCATCAGCCCGCCGCCTCCGCCGCCGCCCATGCCCAAGGCCCCGCCTTCGCTGCGCTGAAGCAGCACCACGCCGACCAGCCCGAGGGCGAGCAGAAGGTGAATAACCAGGAGAACCGTCGTCATCGTCGATCGTATAGATGAGGTCTGCCACCGCTTGCGGCAACCGGGCGCAGCCTATAGCACAGCGGCAGTCGCATCGCTAGAGCGAGATGTGATGGGGTTGGATCAATTCTGTTTCCCGGGCGGCGAGGCGATTCGCCGGGAGGCGCGAAGTGCCGTCTCTATGCATGGACCGCCGCAGAAACCTTCTTCAGCAGCCTACTGGATTGCCGGATCGAGTCCGGCAATGACATCGAAGGCAATAACAACGACGGGCGCAGCGGGAGAGGGCGAGGCCCGCCCCAGCCCCGTCATTCGCGGGCCTGACCCGCGAATCCAGAGAGAGGTCGAGGCTGTCCTAGTGTGACGTCCCGGAAATCCGTTGATGAACCTTGCGGCTGATCGGCGCGATTCGAG
>JBHHZM010000027.1:0-28924 GCA_046758065.1 Alphaproteobacteria bacterium
GACGGGTCGCGACCACGGCGGCGGGGTCTTCCGCCCCGATGCCGGTTGTCTGAACTTCCTTGCGCAGGGCCATTACCGGTCAGATGGGAGGCCGTGCGACGACCGTCAACAGCGCCCCGCCCTTTACATGCCGGCCAGGTTCTCCCAAGTTTAGGGAAGGCGCGAATGGAGGCTGCATGACTTCGGTCCGCCCCCCCGCGGTCGCCGGGCTGTTCTATCCCGCCGAGGCGCGTGATCTCGACCGGACGGTCCGCGATTACCTCGCCGCCGCCGGCAGCTCGGGCCCGGCGCCCAAGGCGCTGATCGCGCCGCACGCCGGCAGCTCGGGCCCGGCGCCCAAGGCGCTGATCGCGCCGCACGCCGGCTACGTCTACTCGGGTGCGGTTGCGGCCTCGGTCTATGCCCGGCTGCGCGAGGTCCGCGCCGAAATCGACCGCGTGGTGCTGCTCGGTCCGGCCCATCGCCATGCCTTCCGGGGGCTCGCCCTGTGCGACGCAGACAGCTTCGCGACGCCGCTCGGCACCGTGCCTGTCGACCGGGAGGCTGCCGCTCGTATCGCCACGCTTCCTCAGATCGTCCGCCTCGACGCCGCCCACCGGGACGAACACAGCCTCGAGGTGCATTTGCCTTTCCTGCAACGCGCGCTCGACGACTTCGCGATCGTGCCGCTGGTCGTCGGCGATGCGACGCCCGAACAGGTGGCGGAGGTGATCGAATGCCTCTGGGGCGGCCGCGAGACGCTCATCGTCGTCAGTTCGGACCTCAGCCACTATCTCGACTACGACAGCGCACGGCGGCTCGACGCCATGACGTCGCGGGCGATCGAGGCGTTGCGGCCCGAGGATCTCGCGCCCCAACAGGCGTGCGGGCGGTTGCCCATCCAGGGGCTTCTGCGGGTCGCGCGCACCCGCGGCCTGAGCGCGACCACGGTCGATCTACGCAACTCTGGCGATACCGCGGGCCCGCGTGACGAGGTCGTCGGCTATGGCGCCTGGCTGTTCGCCTGAACCGCGCGACACGGCAGCGGCGCTGATCGAGGCGCACGGCGCGACGCTGCTCGATGTGGCGCTGGCCTCGATCGAACACGGTATCGCCCATGGCCGACCGATCGACGTCGAGCCCGCCGCGTATGCGCCGGCCCTGCGCGCCGAGCGCGCCAGTTTCGTCACCCTGCATGTCATCGGAACGCTGCGCGGCTGCATCGGCAAGACGCGAGCCTGCAGCCCGCTGGTCAGCGACGTCGCCGAGAATGCCTTCGCCGCGGCCTTCGATGACGAACGCTTCGAGGCGGTGCGCGGGGACGAAATCGACGATCTCGAGATCGGGGTCTCGGTGCTCAACCCGCCGGAACCGATCCGCTTCTCCGGCGAGGCCGACCTTCTCGCCAAGCTGCGGCCCGGGACCGACGGCGTGATTCTCGAGTGCGGCGCGCACCGCGGCCTGTTCCTGCCCGATGTCTGGGAGGCGCTGCCCGAACCGCGCGATTTTCTCGCCCACCTCAAGATCAAGGCGGGCCTCTCCGCCGACGACTGGCCGCCGGACATCGCGGCCCGGCGGTTCACCACCGCCTCGCTGTCGCGCGCGCGAAGCGCCTGACCAAGCGCCCCTACTTCACCGCCATGCGACCAAGGGTCGTGATCGCGACCCGCTGAACGCCGGGGCTGATCTCGGTGATCCGCAACCAGCCCGCTTCCCGGCACTCGTGAAGCGTCGAACCCAGCAACGTACCTTCGGCGCCCTCAGGCACCGCGATTTCGCCCGATACGATCAGAAGTTCGAGAAGCAGCTTCTGCTGCGGCAATATTGTAATTGTGGCCAAGGTTCCGTCACCTCCGAGTCGAAAGCAGGCGACATTCAGGCGGGGCGCAGCCACACCGCAGTGTCGTGGAAGACCGCGCCACCCGCGGGCGGGCCCGGATCGTCGCCCACCAGCGCGTTGACGCCCAACCCTTCCTCGAACGCCGCGTTGGGCCAGATGCCTTCGACCACGACGACGCCCCGCTGCAAGCCGTCGAACGATCGGGCGTGGACGACGATGTCGCCGCGCCGGTTGCCGAGACGCACGCGGTCGCCGTCGGCAAGATCGAGGGCGGCGAGGTCGTCCGGATGGGTCAAGACGCTCGGCCGTCCTTCACGTTTCCGCGAGGTTGGCGTTTCGGTGAACGACGAGTTGAGGAACTGCCGCGCCGGCGCCGTGACAAGGCGGAAAGGATGGGTTTCGTCGCTTTCCTCGATCACCGCCTGATGGTCGGGCAGCGCGGGCATGCCGACACTCTCCGAGCCGATAGCCGGCCAGTCGGGGGCGAAGTGGAAGCGCCCGTCGGGCGTGGCGAAGCCGTTGAGGAAGTGGGCGGTCTCGAAATCGGGCTGGCAGTCGATCCAGTGCCGTTCGCGAAGCGCCTCGACGCCCGCATAGCCCGAGACGCGCAATGTCTCGTCGATGATCTCGAGCGTGCTCATCTCGAAACCGCGATGTCGCGCGCCCAGCCGGCGAGCGAGCGCGCAGATCACTTCATGGTTCGAGCGCGACTCGGCGTAAGGTTCGATTACCCTGGGGCCGAGTTGGAGGTGCTGATGGCCGCCCGACTGATAGAAGTCGTCGTGTTCGACGAACGTGGTGGCGGGCAGCACGATGTCGGCCATGCGCGCGGTCTCGGTCATGAACTGCTCGTGGACGCAGGTGAACAGGTCCTCGCGTGCGAACCCCTCGTGCACCTTGCGAAGTTCGGGCGCCACCACCATCGGATTGGTGTTCTGGACGAACAGCGCGGTGACCGGCGGGCCGTCGCCGAGGTCGCGTGGATCGCCGGTGAGCACGGCTCCGATGCGCGACTGATCGAGAATGCGGACGTCGGGGTCCCGCGCGTCGAGCCCTTCGATCAGCGTCTTGTCGAGCCCGTAGATGCCGCGGTTGGTATAGAGCGCGCCGCCGCCGCGATGCCGCCATTTGCCGGTCACCGTCGGTAAGCAGCTCACCGCGTGGATGTTCGCGGCACCGTTGCGCGAGCGCGAGAAGCCATAGCCCACGCGGATGTACGCGCGCTCGGTCTCACCGTAGAGTCGGGCGAAATCGACGATTTCTCGGACCTCCAGTCCCGTGATCCGCGCCGCCCACTCGGGCGTGCGGCTTGCGAGATGGGCCTCGAGCTCGGCGGGCCGATCGGCGTAGTCGGCCATGTAGTCGCGGTCGGCGTAGCCTTCGGCGAACAGCACGTGCATCATCGCGCAGGCGAGCGCGCCGTCGGTGCCGGGGCGCAGCGCAAGATGGAGGTCGGCGGCCTCGGCAGTCGCGTTGCGATAGGGATCGACTACCGCGAGTTTGGCGCCGCGTTGCTTGCGGGCGCGCGTCACGTGGGTCATCACGTTGACCTGCGTCACCGCCGCGTTGGTGCCCCAGCAGACGATCAGGTCGGCCTCGGCCATCTCGCGCGGGTCGGGTCCGCGGAAGCCGCCGACCCCGGCGAGCCAGCCCGAATCGGCGAGCGTCGTGCAGATCGTCGTCCGCTCGTCCGAATAGCGCATGACGTGACGCAGGCGATTGATACCATCGCGCTGCACCAGGCCCATGGTGCCGGCATAAAAGTAGGGCCACACGGTCTCCGGGCCGTGGGTCACGGCAGCGCGGCGCATCGCATCCGCCACCTCGTCGAGCGCCTCGTCCCACGAGACCGGCTCGAACGCGCCGCCGCCTTTCGGCCCGGCCCGGCGCAATGGCTGCGTCAGGCGGTCGCGGTGATGGATCCGCTCGGCGTATCGCGCCACCTTGGCGCAGACGACGCCCGCGGTGTAGCTGTTGGATTCCGCACCGCGGACCCGGCCGATGGTCCGCGCGTCGCGCCGTTCGATCTCGAGCGCGCAGGTGCTCGGGCAGTCGTGCGGACAGGCGGAATGGACGACCTCGACGGCCATTTCGTCGGCTCTCCTTAGCCTCGCATCGGCGCGCCGATGCTATCCCGCCGGTCCGCGCCCGTCGAGAGCGATGGAGCCCGCGGCCGGGAGGGCGGCGGCGTCCATCGGCATTTTGGCCTTTTGCTGCGCCGGCGGCTGGTGCAGATTACGGGCCGCAACCGGGAACGAGGTCCGATTTGGCCGCAACCGACGAGATCGACGTGGGCTTCTGGGGCGTGCGCGGCCGCATCCCCCGCCCCGGCCCGGAAACGCTGCGTTACGGCGGCAACACGCCGTGCATCGAGATGCGCCCCGGCGCGCATCGACTGATCTTCGACGCCGGCACCGGCATCCGCCCGCTGGGCGATGCCCTCAACGCCGAGGTCCCGGTCTCCGCGCACATCTTCTTCAGCCAGACCTGTTTCGAACGCATCGGCGGCATCCCCTTCTTCGCCGCGGCCTACAATCCGAAAAACCGCTTCCGGCTGTGGGCCGCGAGCGGCGCGGAGAAGACCGCGATTCGCGACGTGCTGGCGGACCTCATGACCGACCCGGTGTTTCCCGTGCCGATCGACATCATGGGAGCGACGCTCGCCTTCGAGGACTTCGCCGCCGGCGAGACGCTCGAACCCGCGCAAGATCTGCGCGTCCGCACCGCGGCGCTCAACCGGGGAACGCCGGCAACCGGCTACCGGGTCGAATGGGCGGGCAAGAGCGTCGCCTATGTCTCCGACCTCGTCGCCGCGCCCGACGGCGACGAAGCCGCGGCGCTCGCGCTGCTCGCCGACGCCGACCTCGCCATTCTCAATACGGCGGAGAGCGACGCGCAGCCATCCGACTGGCGCGCGGGGCTGCGTCTCTGCGACGCGGCGCAGGTGGCGACCTGCGTGCTGTTCCATCACCACCCCGACGACGACGACGCGGCGCTCGACGCCATCGCGGCCGAGGCCGACGCTCTCCGCCCCGGCACGGTCGTCGCCCGCGAGGGACTGACGCTGACCGTCTGACTGCGGTTCACGGAACCCGTCGCGAGGGTCTCCAAAACGTCGCCGACAGGCGCGCAGCCCTCGATGTGGCGGCGGTGCCACAAGGCATAGAACAGCAGCAGCCAGGCGGCGAATCCCTCGCGCCGGTTGCGGATGTTGCGAAACAGCGCGATCACCCGTTCGCCGTGGCAGGCTTCGGCGACACCGGGCTGCGCCGCGACCAGCGGCCCCAGGCGCGGATCGGCGGCGGCGATCCACTCGGCCGCCGGGACGGTGAAGCCGCGCTTGGGGGCGAACGGTCGCGCCTCGGGCAGGCGCGCGGCGAGCCAGCGGCGCAACAGCCACTTGCCGCGCCGGCCGTTGATCTTGAGCGAATCGGGCAGGCGGAAAGCAACCTCGGCGACCACCGGATCGAGATACGGCGTGCGTCCTTCGAGGCCGTGCGCCATCAGGCAGCGGTCGATCTTGGTGAGCAGATCGTGCGGCAGCCAGTCGACGCAGTCGACCGCCTGCGCCACCTGCAGACGGCTGCGCCCGGGACGGGCTTCCGTCGCTTCCGCCGCGGTGATGTCGTCGCGCCAGCCCGTCGATGGCTCGCGCAGCAGCCCGAGGCGGTCGAGCAGCCCCCGGCCGCGGAACGCCTTGCCGCCGCGCCACCACGGCCGGATGGCGCTGCGGTAGCGGCCGTAACCGGCGAACAGTTCGTCGGCGCCCTCTCCCGTGAGCACCACCTTGAGCTCCTGCGCCGCGATTGCGGCGAGCTTGTAGGTCGGCAGCGCCGCGTAATCGGCCGCCGGATCGTTCAGACAGGCGGCGACCTCGGGCAGCAGGCGCCAGAAGTCGGCTTCGCCGAACGCGACCTCGACGTGCTCGGCGCCGAGCTTGCGGGCGATCATCCGCGCATGCTCGCGTTCGCCCTCCCCGGCGGCGCCCGAAAAACCGACGGTGAAGGCGCGCACCGGCCGGTCGTCGAGCTGCGCCATGAGGGCGAGCAGCGCCGAGCTGTCGATGCCGCCCGAAAGGAACATGCCGTAGGGCACGTCGGCCCGCCGGTGCACGTGCACGCTGTCCTCGAGCGCGCTATCGAGCCGGCGCATCGCCTCGGCTTCGCTCCAGTCGGCGGGACCGTCCTCGGGCAGCGCGCGCCGGTTCAGACGCTCGACGATGCGCCCGGCCGAGACCACCAGCGTTTCGCCGGGGCGCACCCGGTTGACGCCGGCAAAGACCGTTTCGCGCCCGGTAGTGAACTGAAGTTGAAAGAGCCGGTCGCGCGCCGCCGGGTTGAGCTTCGGCGTTGCGAGGCCAGCGGCGAACAGCGCCTGCGGCTCGGACGCAAAGGCGAGGCCGTCGTCGGTTTCGAGGTAGTAGAGCGGCTTGATGCCGAAGGGATCGCGCGCCAGCAGCAGGCGCTCGGCCGCCGGGTCGTAGAGCGCTATGGCGTACATGCCGCGCAGGCCCTCGGCAAAGCGCACGCCGTCGCGGCGATAGAGATGCAGCGGCGTCTCGCAGTCGGAATTGGTGGCGAAATCGGCGGCGCCGGCGAGCGCGGCGCGCTGCTCGACGTAGTCGTAAATCTCGGCGTTGGCGACCAGCGCCTCGCCTCCGGGACCGTAGAGCGGTTGATCGCCGGTTTCGAGGTCGATAACGGCAAGTCGGGTCTGCGCCATGCCGAGCGCGCCGCCGCGGTAGCGTCCGCCGCCGTCGGGTCCGCGATGAGCGAGCGCGACGGCCAGGGCGTCGAGCGCCGTCTCGTCCGGTCCCGCGCCGGAACGTCCCATGAAACCCGCGATGCCGCACATCAGGACGTCACCCGCTCGAAAAAGTCGAGGTAGCGCCGCACCACCGCGTCCCTGGTATACGCCGCCGCGTAAGCCGCGCGCCCGCGCTTGGCAAGCCTCCTCCTCAACCGCTTGTCGGCGCTAAGGCGGGCGAGCACGGCGGCAAGCGCGGCGGTGGCGTCGACCGGAACGAGCAGGCCGGTTTCGCCGTCGTCGATCAGTTCCGCGGGTCCGGCGCTCGCCGCGGCGACGACCGGCACGCCGTGCGCCCAGCCCTCGATCACCACGTTGCCGAGCGGTTCGTGACGCGACGGACAGACCAGCACGTCGGCGGCGGCGAGGAGCGCCGCGACATCGTCGCGCCAGCCGAGAAAGCGCACCCGCCGGGCGACGCCGCAGTATCCGGCAAGCGCCGCAAGTTCGCCCGCAAGCGGACCTTCGCCGGCGAGCCAGAGCCAGACGTCGGGCAGCGTGGTGAGCGCCTCGATCAGCACGTCGAACGCCTTGTTGCGGTGCAGCCGGCCGAGCGCCAGCAGCAGCGGCGCGTCGTCGGGCGTCTGCAATCGAGCGCGCGGCATGGCCCGCAAGGGTTTCGCGTCGACGAAGTTCGGCAGGTAGTGGACGCGTTCCTGCGGCCAGCCTTGCTCGACCAGATAACGCGCGATGCCGCGGGTGTTCGCCACCAGATGATCGCAACGCCGGTAGGAGTCGAGCTTGTAGTAGCCGCCGAGGCGCGCGGCGTGGACGAAAGGCCCGCGCGGGCAGTGGCGCGTCGCGCGCCCCATCCAGGTCAGCACCGCGTCGGGCGCGAACTCCGAGATTTCGCGTTTCAGTCGCGGCGTGGTCATGAGGTCGAGCGGACCGCCGAGGCGCAGTTCAGTCACCGCCACGCCGGCGTCGCGGAGTGCCGCGGCGCGTTCCGCGTCATGGCGGATCACCGCGCGCTGCGACAGCCCGGCGCGCCCCAGCGCGGCGACCAGACGGACGAAGAACGCCTCGGCGCCGCCGTGAGGCGCGCCGGCCATCATCTGCATCACGCGCACGCGCCCCTCCGGCCCGCGCCGCGAAAAACCGAATCGATCCGCGCCATCATTCGTCTTCGAGCTTCGCCTTGAGGTGGGACAACAGGGGATAGAGGCCGGCGAACAGGGCGATCAGGAAGCCGTAGCCGCCTTCACGGTATCCCTTGCGCAGCACATAGCACTTGAAGAAGCGCGAGAAAAGCCGGCGCAGGTTGTTCGCCAGGCCGCCGACATCGCCCGATTCGCGCAGGTCCCGCGCGCGCAGCGTGGTGTAACGGTCGAGCCGGCGGATCATATCCGAGACGTCGTGGTCGACGTAGTGCAGCATCGCCGATTTCAGCCAACGGCGTTCGCCCGAAAGCGTCACGCTCGGATGGATGCGCTGCCCGCCCCAGCGCTTGGCGCCGCGCGAGAACAGCCGCGCGGTCGCCGACACGCCCCAGGATGCGCCCCAGCCGTAGCGCACCAGACGGTCGCCGATGTAGTTGTCGTAGGGAACCAGGAAATGGCCCGGCGCGGCGCCGTCGATCGCAGCGCGGACCTCGGCGGCCAGAGCGGGCGTCACGCGCTCGTCGGCGTCGACCTCGATGATCCAGTCGCCCGTGCAGGCGTCGATCCCGGCGTTGCGGCGCGGTCCCTCGATTTCCCACGCGCCCTCGACGAGACGGTCGGTGTGGCGCGCCGCGATTGCGCGCGAGTCGTCGTCGCATCGGTCGAGCACGACGACGATCTCGTCGGCGAAGGCGAGACATTCCAGACAGGCGGCGAGTTGCGCTTCTTCGTTGCGGACGACGACCAGCGCGGAGAGCCGGGGCGCGGTCACGGCGCGACCCCGCCGCAGCGGCGCCACAGCGCGACCGCCGCCTCCTCGACCGCCGCGATGCTCAAGCTGTCCATCAGGGTCTCCGTGGTGCGGTGGTCGTAGTCCGGCGGGAACAGCTCGCCGTAAGCGATTGCCGTGCGCACGACAGCCGCATGTTCGCCCCACGGCGCATAGACTTCGGGGCGGCTCGGGCCGAATAGGCCGAGAGTGGGCGTGCCGGCCGCGGCGGCGATGTGCATGAGACCCGAATCGTTGCCGACGAACAAAGCGCAACGGGCGAGCGCGGCCGCCGCGGTCGGCAAATCGAGCGCGCCGACGAGATCGACGAGACGGTCCGCCGGCGCCGCCTCGAGCACGGGCCGGGCGATTTCACGCTCGTCGGCGGCGCCGAACACCGCAATCCGCGCGCCGGGGAGGATGCCGTCGGGCGCGGTGAGCCTTTGGCAGAGCGCGATGAAGTTCTCCGCGCGCCAGATCTTGCCGCGCCAGTTCGCCGTCGGCCCGAGCGCCAGCACCGGGCCGTCTTCGGGCAACAGACGCTCGGCCGCGGTCTCGTGCCCGGACGCCGTCCAGACGATGGGCGCCGGGGGCTCGGCGAGACGCAGCACCTTGGCGAGCGCGTAGAGGCGATGGCGGCCGCTCCGTCCGCCCCGGTAGATACGACGCCGCCGCGCGATCAGGAAATGAGCGACCAGCGAGCCCCTGAGATCGACCACCAGGTTCCAGCCCCACCAGACCTTGACGCACTCACGCCACAGGTCGAACCAGTGCAGCGCCCACTTGCGCTTTTCCATGACGATGCGGCGTACGACGTTGGGGGCGGCGTCGAAGATCGGCATCGCGGCGGGTCCGCAGGCGACCGTGATGCGCGCCTTGGGATAGCGTCGGGCGAGGTGGTCGAGGAGCCCCGTCGTCAGTACCGCGTCGCCGATCCGCGTCGAGGTGATGAACAGGATGTTCACCGGAACAGCGTCTCGAATTCGGCTGCCGCATCGTCCCAGCTCCGGCTTCGCTGATGGGTCCGGGCGTCGCCGCTGCGGCCGCGGAAAACGCCGTCGTCGATGAGCAGCAGGATGGCGCAGCTCGCGAAGGCTTCGTCGTCGGGAACCAGGAATCCGGTCTCCGAATCGCGGATGCGCTCGGCGACGGCGGCGAAGCGCCGGGTGACGGCGGGCAGCCCGACCGCCTGCGACTCGGCGAGGGTCGCGCAATGGACTTCGCCGACGGCGCCGGGATAGAGATGGACGCGGGCGGCGCGGTAGGCATCGGCCATGTCGGGATCGGCGCGCGGACGCTCGATCACGACGCCGTCGTCGTGCGCGCCGAGCGCGAGATCGAGGACGGGGCGCAGGCGATCGGGCGCCGCGCCGCCGAGTGCGCCCTTGTCGAGCATCGCCGAATAGACGTGGAGCTCGGCGTCGGGCACCGCCGGGCGCACCACCTCCACCCAGAGCCGCAACAGCCAGTCGAGGTCCATCAGCGGATGGGTGGTAACGATGGCGCGCGGCGGATGCGCGGGCGCCATGTCCGCGGCCTCGCGGAAATCGGGACGCACGCCGGGTTCGATGACGACGGCGCGCGCGGCGAAGGCCGTAGGGCAGGTCGCGCGGTGCGCCGGCCCGGCGAAAACCAGTGGAGCGTCGCCATGGCGTTCGAGCACGGCACCGTTGGGTCCCTTCTCGAGATAGCCGCCCGGCGCCGCGAGCCAGAGTATGCGGCGCCCGGCCTCGACCGGAAAGTCGAGCAGGGCGGGCTTGCGGTAAGCGATGAGAACGTCGCAGGATGTCGGCCGTGGGTCTTGCCACGTCTGCCAGGGAACGCCGTCGGCGGTGATGGCGAAGCGGCAGCGGTTGATCACCCGCACGTCGTGGCCGCGCCGACGCAGCGCCGCCGGCAGGCTGGCAAACGCCTTTTCGACGCCGCCCAGGGGCTGGCTCGAAGGGGTGTAGCCGTCGAAGGGGATCGAATCGTCGACCAGAAGGATGTCCATCGGACGATGGTTATACGCAATCGGCTTTCGCCTTGCCACACGAGCCGTCGCGCCCCAGGTAACGGACCTGACGACGGATGATGACGAACGCGACCGAAGCACGACGCTGCGCCGTTCTCGATGCGCGCGGACTGATTGCCGTGAGCGGACCCGAGGCGCGCCCCTTCCTCCAGGGGCTGGTCTCGAACGACGTTCACAAGGTGACGGCCGCGCGCGCGATCTATGCCGTGCTGCTCACCCCGCAGGGCAAGTTCCTGCATGACTTCTTCGTCGCCGAACTCGACGACGCTCTCGTCTTCGACTGCGAGGCGGCGCGCCGCGACGATCTGGTTCGGCGGCTCGAATTCTACCGATTGCGCGCGCGTGTGACGATTGCGCCCAGGGACGACCTCGTCGTCGTCGCCGCGTTCGGCGCCGGCGCGCTCGACGCCCTCGGCCTTGCTGCCGACGAGGGCGCCGCGAGGCCGCTTGCCGGCGGCATCGTCTATACCGATCCGCGGCTCGCTGCGGCGGGCGCCCGGGCCGTGCTGCCGCGGCCGCAGGGCTGCGCGGCGATCGAGACGGCGGGCTTCGCCGCCGCCGGCGCCGAGGCGTACGACGACCACCGGCTCGCCCTCGCGCTTCCCGACGGCAGCCGTGACATGCCCGTCGAGAGGGCCTTCCTGATCGAGAATGGCATCGACGCGCTCAACGGGATCGATTTCGAGAAAGGATGCTATATCGGCCAGGAACTTACCGCGCGCACCCGGTATCGCGCCACCATCCGCAAGCGCCTGTTCCGGGTCGATGTCGACGGTCCCCTGCCCGCGCCCGGCGCGCCCGTGATGCTGGGCGACAAGCGGGCCGGAGAGATGCGCTCGGGCCGCGGCGCCGTCGGTCTCGCGATGCTCAGGCTCGATCTCGTGGAACGGGCGACGCAAACGGACGAGCGCCTGACCGCCGATGCCGCCTGCCTCACTCCCGTCGAACCCGGCTGGGCGAGGTTTCAGTCCGAATGATCGGCCGCTCCGGGACGGCGCGACGACGAAGAGAGCGCCACTTGCAACAAACCGGGACGCAGGGAGTTCGGATGGCGGCATCGCGTTGGGCAATCGCGGCGGCGTGGTGTGTCATCGTCCTCGCCGGCGCCGGCGCAACACATGCGCAAGGCCAAGCGCCCGCATTCGAGACCGTCCGCATCGCCTTCCTCGCGCAATTCGCCGAGCGGCCGCCGAAACTCTCCAACCTCGACCAGCCTCCCGAAGACGACGGCGTGCGGGGCGGCCGGCTCGCGATCATGGACAACAACACGACCGGCCGCTTCATGAAGCAGCGGTTCGAACTGCGCGAGGTGATCGTCCCTCCCGGCGAGGACGCGGTGGCCGCATTCGGACGGCTCCTCGCGGACGGCTACCGGCACGTCATTGTCGCCGTGCCGGCCGACGTCCTGCTGCGCATGGCCGATCTTCCCGCGGCGGCGGAAGCACAGCTCTACAACGTCGGCGCGCGCGACGACAGGCTGCGCAACGAAGACTGCCGGAAGAACGTCCTGCACCTCGTTCCGAGCCGGGCGATGCTGGCCGACGCCCTGGCGCAATACCTGAACCTGAAGAGGTGGCGCGACTGGTTTCTCGTCGTCGGACGGCGCGCGGGCGACCGGCTGTTCGCCGCGGCGATCAGGCGCGCCGCCAGGCGTTTCGGCGGGAAGATCGTCGCCGAAAAGGAATGGACGTTCGGTCCCGATGCACGCCGCACGGCGCAGGCGGAGGTGCCGGTCTTCACCCAGGACGTCGATTACGACGTTCTGATCGTCGCCGACGAAATCGGCGAATTCGGCGAATACCTGAGCTATCGCACCTGGGAACCGAAACTGGTCGCCGGAACCCAGGGACTGACGCCGACCTGGTGGCACCGCACCCACGAACAATGGGGCGCGGCGCAGTTGCAGAGCCGCTTCCTCAAGATGGCCGGCCGCAGGATGACGGCGCTCGACTACGGCGTCTGGGCGGCGGTCCGCTCGATCGGCGAAGCGGCCACGCGCACCCGGTCGGCCGCGTTCGGCGCGCTGGTCGGCTACATGCACGGCCCCGCATTTGTTCTGGCCGGCTTCAAGGGCCGCAAGCTGACGTTCCGCGACTGGGACGGACAACTGCGGCAACCGATCCTGCTGGCGGCGCCGAAGGCGCTGGTGTCGGTGTCGCCCCAGCCGGGATTTCTCCATCAATCCAGCACGCTTGATACGCTCGGTTACGACCGGCCCGAAACGAAATGCAGACTCGAAAGCCGATGAACAACGCCGTCTTCCAATCCGGGCGCCCGTGGAAACAAACGTTGAAACGAGCGGCTCTCTTCGCCGCGCCGCTATGGCTGGGCCTCGCGGCCGCGCTCCCGGCGCAGGCGTTCACCGTGTACGTCTCGAACGAAAAGGACAACACGATCAGCGTGATCGACGGCGACAGCCTCGCGGTCGTCGCCACCGTGGACGTCGGCCGGAGACCGCGCGGCATCACCCTCAGTCACGACCGAAGCCGGCTCTACATCTGCGCCAGCGACGACGACCGCATCGAAGTGCTCGACGCCGACAGTCTGAAAATCGTCGACACGTTTCGCTCGGGACCGGATCCCGAACTATTCGTTCTGCACCCCAGCGGAAATCCTCTTTACGTGGCGAACGAAGACGACAGTCTGGTGACGGTCATCGACGTCGCGACGGGAACGGTCATCGCCGAGATCCCGGTCGGCGTGGAGCCCGAAGGCATGGCCGTCAGCCCCGATGGAAAAATGCTGGTCAACACATCGGAAACGACCAACATGGCGCATTTCATCGACACCGGAACGTACGAAGTGGTCGACAACGTGCTGGTCGACAGCCGTCCGCGCGTCGCCGAATTCTCCGCCGACGGCCGGGCGGTGTGGGTGTCGTCCGAAATCGGCGGGACGGTAAGCGTCATCGACGCCGCAACGCGGGAGATCCTGCACAAGATCTCGTTCGCGATTCCGGGCATCCGCTCCGAGTCCATACAGCCCGTCGGCGTGCGTCTCACCAGCGACGCCAGCCTCGCCTTCGTCGCGCTTGGACCGGCCAACCGGGTCGCCGTGATCGACGGCCGGACCTACGAGGTGATCAAGTATCTTCTGGTCGGCCAGCGCGTTTGGCAGCTCGCCTTCAGCCCGGACGAGAGCAGGCTCTTTACCACCAATGGCGTCAGCAACGACGTCTCGGTGATTGACGTCGACAAACTCAAGGTGCTCAAGTCGATTACCGTCGGCCGCTTCCCCTGGGGCCTTGCGGTTCGACCCTGAGGCGCAACGCCCGGGCCGGCGGCGCTTCCGGCGGTCCCTATACGCCGTCGGCTATACGCAGTCGTAGTAGTAGATCTGGCTGAGGAAGCTCGTCGGCTCGACGGCAACGAGTTCGGCCTTGCGGTTGTACTTGGCGCAGTGTTCCGCAGCGATCGCCTTGGGGTCTTTGGAAACTTCGTTCGTCTCGACGGCGATACTGCTCTCCGAAGACGAAACAATCTTGTTGGCGCAGGCGGCGACCAACAGAACGCCGGCGAGAATGACGATGCGATGCATGGACTCTCCTTCGGTCTCGAGGGACGCCTGACAGGTCACACACCGGCCCCGGCCCATCCCTGCCGGCCAAGACGCCGTTTTCGAACGGGCGCAAGGAGGCGTGGCACCGCCTCACGGGGGCTCGCGCGCCTGGCCGAGGACGCGCGTACCGGCGAGAAGCATACCCCCTCGACAGCCGCCGCGTCACTCACCGGATTCGCCGGGAACCGCGTGGAGCCAGTCGTCGGGATTTTTCGGGTATTTTACATAACACATTGAATTATATGAAACATTCCTAACGCTCCATTAATGAGTTTCTGCTATGCCCGGAGAACCCACCCGACCAACGGCGCGGCGCCGGTCGTCGTGGGAAGAGGATGGACAGGATGAACCCGCTCCGTATCGCAGCAATTACGGTCGCCCTCCTGACGCTTCAGGGATGCGCCGCCGTCGGCCTGGCGGTGCTCGGCACCGGGGCCGGCGTCGCCGCCAGCGCCGGTATCGACCACACCCTCAACGGCATCGCCTACAAGACCTTCGCCGCCTCGCCGAACGCGACCCGCTTCGCCACGCTCAAGACGCTGGCGCGCATGGAAATGCCGGTGATGAAAGATTCGGTGGACAAGGAGAACACTCGCATCTGGGAGATCGTCGCCGAAGCCAGCGATCGCACCATCGAGATCGAACTCGAGGAACTGACGCCCCGCACCACGCGCATGCGGGTCATCGCCAACAATGGGCCGTTTTTCAAGGATGCGGCGACCGCGACCGAGATCATCGTGCAGACGGCGGCGACCCTGGACGCCGACGTGGCGCAGACGGACAGCGCCGGCTCGGCGTCGTGAAGGCGTAACGCCGCATGAACGGATTCGGAGCGACCGCCGGTGGCCGCTACGGCAGCAGCAAGGGCCTCGGCATCGTCAAATCCTCGGGCGAAATGAAATAGTGCCCGGCGGCGCCGTCGCCGGGCGGTGTTCAGAACGGCACCCAGGAATGGTCCTTGGTGTAGTGCGAATAGCCGACGTTGGCGCCGGCGCGAAGACCGACGCCGGTGCGGATCGGCGCGAGGGTAATACCGCCGGCGCGCTGGTAGTTCACGCCGACGCCGGCCACGAAGTAGAAGCTGCCGTCGACGGCGGGGAAGCGCTGAAACAAATCTTCGGTGTTCTCGAGATCGTAGATCAGGGTAAAGATCTTCGAGGCGTCGCCGCCGAAATCGAAACCGATCGAGGGACCCTGCCAATAGACCTGCATGGGCTCGGTCTCCTTGCGGTGCAGCTGTCCGTTGCCGTACCGCAGGCCGATGCCTATGGCGCCGCTCGCCTCCTCGCCCATGATATAGCCGTTGGGACGGCCCTGGTCGGCGAACACTTTCTCGATGGCCTTGGCGAGGCCCTTGGTGGTATCGCCGAAAAAGCCCTCGGCCTTCTCGATGATTTCGTTCTGGTCGTAGGTGTCGTCCTCGGTGTCGGTGTTGTTCTCGTCCGCGCGTCCAATCGCGGCGCCGGCGACGAGCAGAGCGAGGGCGAGGAAAAGCGCTGCGACGAATTGCGGGATCGACGTTCGACTCGCTGTCATCCTGAACCTACCGTCATTTGGGGATGCCCTGCCGACACAAGCATCCGGCTCGCGCCGGCGCGGCCATTCGGTCGGCGTCGGTTCCTCCGACCGTAGCCGGAACCGAGCTTCGCCGAAACCGGCAAAGAATCCGTTAAGCTTTTCGACCCCGGGCGCCTCCACGCCGCGCCGGACATGCGATCCGGAACCCGGACCGGGCTCTAACCTCCCTTTAACGAATCAGGTCGATCATCGTCCACGCGATAACGCCACAGGGGCGCAACGGACCGGCGGACCAACGGAGAACGTGGACCATGTCGGATCGAGAGACGAAAGAGACCGCCCAGGAGCGGTTTGCGCTGTCGATCCTCGAAGCGAGCGAACAAACGCTGATCGAGAAGTTCATGCGCTGCGAACGCAGCGAGGCGCTGGAATTCCTGTCGTCGGCGACGCAGGGCTACCGGATCGACAGCGCGCGGCACGACACGCAGGCGCGCCTGTTCCGCGCCGCTGCGGAAAAACTCGAGCGCGCTCTGGCACGGCTCAACGGCGGCGATCCGCCGGCCGAGTCGCCTGAAGGAGCGGTCTCGCCGCCGGTCGAGCGCGCGCTCGACGACACCGGTTTACAGATCCCGCCCGCCGTCGAGCCCGACGAACTGTAGCCTGAATTATCCATCGGCGCCCTGTCAGGATCGCGCGCGCCCCGCGTCGATGCAGGGGAAAGCACGCATTACTTGTATTCATTGTCGCGTTAACCTGATATGCGATAGATCGCTCTCAAAATCTGTCGGAATTCTTTACACTCGAATGAATCGGCAATATAGAGGCAATGAATTGAAATTACGCCACTATTTTTAAAATGCTCAACCGTTGGACACCGATTCCGGCCCCGATCCCCACAAGTCCCAGAATTAATTTCTTACACGAGATATAAATTATACTCCGTTGTTATATATAAATAATATAGAAGTATATCGGTTTTTCCGATCGGTGAAATTTGTCGGAAAATTTTACAGTTTTGCATGGCGACGTCCTGCACTTGCCTGTTACCCTTCACTAAGCTCCTGATTTTATTTCAAACCCGTTGCTGTGGCGCGATTCTTGCATGAGTCATCCCAAGAGCCCATTCCAAGAGCTCATCCCAGGAGCCGCCGGGACACGCGGCAGTGGCCGCGGGTCCTTAGGGGGCGCGCCGTGAAAAGAGACGACCAGAGGGAGGAGTGCAGCCGTCCGGAGATTGAAGGCCGCCGGTCATGCGCGCGAAGCGGCGTCGCGCCGCCGAACGGGCAGGCATCGGCGTGACGATCTGGCGCTATTCGCCGCAAATCTCCGGATGACGTTTCCGGTATGGTGAAAATTTTCAAGCATTACATACCGCTCCCGATCCTCCTTCTCGGGGGGATCGAGCTCGCGATTGTCACGGTCTCGGTCTATACGGGGATTTTCCTCCGCTACGTGCTGGGCGCCGAGATGCCCTGGGGGCTCGCGATGTACCTCCCCGAGGCTCTCACGTTTTCCGCAATTCTCGGTTTTGCCATGTTCGCGCTCGGTCTCTATCAGCGCGAATATCTGCGCGACATGCGGACCGTGTTCGTCCGCCTCGCGACCAGTTTCACCGTGGCGTTCCTGGGACTTTCCCTGGTCTTCTACGTGTTTCCCGACCTCAAGATCTGGCGCAGCGCCCTGGCGATCGCCATCGTCTTCGCCGTTTTCGGGATCCTGTCGGTGCGCTTCGCCGTCGCGAGGACGGCGCAATTCGAGCGGTTCAAGCGACGTATTCTGGTCATCGGCGCAGGCCGGAACGCGGCCCGGCTCTTCGCGCTCGAACGCGACGGAGGGGCGAGCTTCAGTGCGGTCGGCTATCTGCCCATCGGCAACGCCGAACCCGCGGTGCCGAGCGACCGCCTCGTCGCGCACATCGAGTTGCTTCCCGCGCTCGTCGAGCAACGGCAGATCGACGAGATCGTGGTCGCCATCGAGGACTGGCGCGGAACCCTGCCGACCGAAGCGCTGCTCGAAGCCAAGCTCAACGGTATCAACGTCGTCCATTACACGACGTTCTGGGAGCGCGAGACCGGCGCGGTCGACCACACGGCGCTCAATCCGAGCTGGCTGATTTTTTCCGACGGCTTTGGTGGAAACACGATCGAGGCGGCGGCCAAACGCCTGTTCGATATCGCCACCAGCTTCTTCATCCTGATATTTACCCTGCCTCTCCTGCTCGCCACCGCCATCGTCATTCGCCTCGAGAGCCACGGTCCGATCTTCTATCGGCAGGAACGGGTGGGGCGAGGCGGTCGCAGTTTCATGCTCATCAAATTCCGCAGCATGTGCATCGACGCGGAGAAGGGAGGCATGCCGCTGTGGGCGGCCAAGAACGATGCGAGAGTGACCCGGTTCGGCGCGATCATCCGCAAGGCCCGAATCGACGAAATTCCGCAAATCTTCAATGTCCTCAAGGGCGACATGAGCCTCGTCGGACCGCGACCCGAACGCCCCTTCTTCGTCGAGCAGCTTACCGAGCGAATCCCCTACTACCGGGAACGTCACAGGGTGAAACCGGGCATCACGGGGTGGGCGCAGCTCAACTATTCTTATGGAGCGTCGGTCGGGGATGCCATGCGGAAGCTCGAGTACGACCTCTATTATCTAAAGAACTACAGCGTGATGCTCGATCTCATCATCCTGGTCCAGACGGTGCGGGTCGTGCTGTGGCCGGACTCGGTGACGATTGGTTGTTCACCCGCGGCCGTCGCCGAAGTGACGGAACTGAACAAGCGCTCGGCAGCCTAGCCCCACATTCCGAGGCGTTCGACCCGGCCGCGTGACTTGAGCGTGCAGCGGCGATTGCGCAGATCGCGATCTGCCCCGAGCAAACGGAGAGACGATAGAACGCCACATCCCGGGTATCGAAGAAGATGAAAATAACAAACGCGGCGGCCGCAACCCGGCCCCGTCGCCGATCGAGGGACGGAAGGGATGAACGCGCACGATCGATCTGTCGATCAGGCGCAGAAGAAAAACCGGGGTAAGGTCGAGGATTCACGGCTGTCGCCTCGCGCGGCGCTCGCCGTATGGATCGTCGGATCGCTCGCCGGCTGGGCCGTGATCGTCGCCTTGATCTGGCTCTTACTCTAGCTGTGGAGCCTCAACAGGTTGTCCTCGGCGTCCGGCGTCGTACGCGCGACCGCCACGCCACCGAGCGTCGGCAATGAATGTGCCCCTCAAAGCTCGATCGCTTCGGCGTCGCGAAGCACGGCCTCCGCCGACGCCGTGTAGGCGCCGTCCGGTCGGTGCAGGGTCAGGCCCGGCAACAGCCGGAGCGGCGCCGCGGACCCCTTCCTCGCCTGCACGATGACGCGCTTTGCCGGCCGCGCGTTGGCGCCTCCGGGCCACAGCGGATATACGGTGATCGCCCCGGCGCCGGGGATCAGCCGGGCAAGCAGGTCATCGAGCCGGTCGGCGCGATGGATGAAGGTCAGGCTGCCGTTGGGTCGCGCCATGCGGAGACAGAAGGCGACCCAGTCGGCAAGGCCGCCCGTCGCCTCGACGGTGGCCGTCGCCCGGGCGGGAACGGGCGACGGGCGAACGTGTCGCGGATCGAGATGCGGCGGATTGGCCATGACGTGATCGAAGCTCGCCACAGCAAGGCGCGGCGGCGGTCGCGTAAGGTCGCCCGTCATCATCTCGACGCGCCTCTCGGCCCCGTTGAGCGCGGCATTCTCGCCGGCGAGGCGTACGAGGCCGCGCTGAAGTTCGATGCCGACGACGCGGCAGTCCGCCACGCGCTGCGCGAGGCAGAGCGCCGCCGCCCCGACCCCGGTGCCGACGTCGAGCACGCTGTCGCCCGTCGCCGCCGGCACCGCCGCGGCGAGCAGCACTGGATCGATCGCGGCGCGATAGCCGCGCGCCGGCTGGCGCAGACGAACCCGGCCGCCGAGCAGCCCGTCCTCGCCGAGCGTGAAATTCGCCGGCGCCCTAGTCACGGGAATAGCGTTCGCCGGCGGCTTCGAGCACCCGCCGGGCCTGGGCGAGATCGTCGTCGTCGACCATCACGCGACGCGGGATCGCGCCGATGCTCCCCTCCACAACGCTGGTGTGATTGTCCAGCACCACCGCCTCGATCTCGGCGTCGGCGAGCAGTGCGATCACCCAGGAGAGCCGCACCGCATCGTTCGTCTGCAACAGCTCGACCATCGGCAATCCGTCCTTTCCCCGTTCCGCCAGTCTGCTAGACTGCCGCAACAGCCGGCGCCCATGCTCGCGTTCCGTGGAGACGCCGTCAAGAGAGGGAGGAAAAACTGGCCATCGTCGTCGATTTCGATCGCGAACGTGCGTCGAGACCACAGCCGACGCTCGACCGGCTCAACCTGCTCGTGGCCAACGAACTCGCCGAGGTCAACCGCCTCATCGTTGGGCGCATGCACAGTTCGGTCGCGTTGATCCCCCAGCTTGCCGGTCACATCATCGCTTCGGGCGGCAAGCGGCTGAGGCCGATGCTGACCCTTACAACGGCGCGGCTCTGCGGCTATCCCGGCGAGCGCCACATCGGGCTCGCCGCCTGCGTCGAGTTCATTCACACCGCGACCCTGCTGCACGACGACGTCGTCGACAAGAGCGACCTGCGGCGTGGCAGCGCCACGGCCAATTCGGTCTGGGGCAACAAGCCGAGCGTGCTGGTCGGAGACTTCCTGTTCAGCCGCTCGTTTCAGCTCATGGTCGGCGACGGTTCGCTCAAGGTGCTCAAGATTCTTTCGGATGCCGCGGCGGTCATCGCCGAAGGCGAGGTCATGCAGCTCGCCACCTCGAACGACACCGAGACCAGCGAAGCCGCCTATCTCGACGTCATCGAGGCCAAGACCGCGACCCTGTTCGCTGCGGCATGCCGTCTCGGTGCGGTAGTCGCCGACCGGCCCGCCCTCGAGGAGGAAGCGCTCGAGAGCTACGGCATGAACCTCGGCATCGCTTTTCAGCTCATCGACGACGTACTCGATTACTCCGCGCGCGAGGCCGAACTCGGCAAGACCGTCGGCGACGACTTCAGCGACGGCAAGATCACGCTGCCGGTCATACTCGCCTACCGGCGGGGCGACGAGAAGGAACGCGCCTTCCTGCGGCGCACCCTCGAGGACGGAACGCAGCGCCCGGGCGATCTCGAATACGCGATTGGCCTCATGCAGCGCCTCGGCGCCCTCGACGACACCGTCAACCGCGCCCGTCATTTCGGCACGGTGGCGCGGGACGCGCTCGACATCTTCCCCGAGGGCACCGAGCGTTCGGTGCTGCGCGAGATCGTCGATTTCTGCATCGAACGCGCCTACTGACCGACCCGCCGGCGCCGGCCGCAGCGCTTGCGACGACGGCGCGTTGGCGCTATAGGTTGCCACCCCCGGTCCGAGAGCCGCGGGCGACGACCGGAGTGTAGCTCAGCCTGGTAGAGCACCGTCTTCGGGAGGCGGGGGCCGGTGGTTCGAATCCACTCACTCCGACCATCAAGAACCTCACTGAACCCCGTGGAAACACGGGGTTTTTTCTTACTCTCAGCAACCTGCAACGCCGTTCGTGGCCGCACCGGCGGCGCGTGGCGTTCTTGTCCGGTCTGTGACGACGATCACCGCGCCGGCCAGGGAACCCCTGTAGGCTCTCACTCAAGATTCTGCCCTTGTCGTTTTGCGATACGGGCGTCGTCTCTAACGCGAAAGGATGGCTGCCATGAAGGATCCGGGGTCCAAGGTAGCTGGCTTCACGGTGTCGGCTCTATACGCGCTGGTTCGGCGCTTACCCGCCCGAAGGTCGCAGCGCGCCCTGCGTGAGGACGATCGCGGTACGGTGCTGGTCGAATTCGCCATGCTCGTACCGTTCCTCATGTTGCTCCTGGCCGGAATCATTCAGTTCGGCGGCGTGATGTATTCGCGCCAGATGATGCTGTACGCGGCGCGTGAAGCCGCGCGGAGCTACGCGGTCGGTCTGAACGGCGCCCAGGAGGCGCACGATCTGGCGCTCGCCCTGCTTGCCGATGCGCCGGGCAACTACACGGCGTTGGTCACCGGGCCGAACGGCGGCTTCGGTGGTGTCGGCGGTGGCGGCGGCAGCGGCGGCGGCGGTGGTTCCGGTGTCGGCGGCGGCGGCGCCGGTGGCGGCTCCGGCGGCGGTGGTGCCGGCTGCGGCGGTGGCAGTGGCGGCGGTGGTGGTTCCGGTGTCGGCGGTGGTGGCGCCGGCGGCGGCTCAGGCGGCGGCGGCGCCGGCTGCGGCGGCGGCGTGACCGGCGATGTCGTCGTGCAGGTCAACGTCCCGATGGCCGAAGCCTCGATCATCAACGTGCTCGGCAACATTATGAGCGGCGACCTTCAGGTCCAGGTGACGATGTACATGGATGCCGCCGCGGGCGGCGGCGGAACCGGCGGCGGCACCGGCGGCGGCGGCACCGGCGGTACTGGCACCGGCGGCACCGGCGGCGGCGGCACCGGTGGCACCGGCACTGGCGGCACCGGCGGCGGTGGCACCGGCGGCGGCGGCACCGGCGGCGGCGGCACCAGCGGCGGTGGTGGCACCAGCGGCGGTGGCGGCACCGGCGGCGGTGGCGGCACCGGCGTCGCCTTCAACGATTACCTGAGCGGCGGCGTCAGCCTGGCGTAATCGGGTCTGTCGATCGTGGCTCAGTGATGCGATGAAAGGGATGACAATGCGCAAAAGTAAAAACTTCCTGCGGGACAGGCGCGGTACGATCGCCGTCATCCTTGCCCTGACCGTCCCGGTCATCTTCGGAATGGCGGCGGTTGCCGTGGACATCGGGTATATGACGGCGATGCAGGCGCAGCTTCGGGCGACGGCGGAGGCTACTGCGCTCGCCGCCGCTACCACCCTGGACGATCCCGCCCAGGCCGAGGCGCGGGCGCTCGAATACGCCGCCAAGAACATGCTGCCCGAGGACCACGGCACGGTGCTGCAAAGCGCGGACGTGGTGCTCGGCAACTGGGACGCGGACACCCGGGCCTTCGTCCCCGGCGGGGCCCCCACCAACGCGGTCCAGATCACCACGCGCCGGACGGCGGACAACAACAACGCGGTCGAGCTGTTCTTCGCCAGCGCCATCGGTGTCAATAGCACTGACGTGACCGCCACGGCGATCGCCGACGACAACCTGCGGATCGTGAACTGACGACATCCTGCGAATCGTGAACCGACGACGGGGCGGCTTCGGCCGTCCCATTTTTTTCGATGGATCGCATCCGGCCGGTCGGGCTAGATAAAGGTCAATCCCGCTTTTTTCTTGCCTTCGTTCGGATCCGTCGGCTTGACCTCAACGATGGTCGCCTTGTTGACGAGACGGATGGCGCTGGCAACGTCCTCGAACGGGATGAATTCGCGTGAATCGTTCAACAGATCGGCCACGCGCTGCGCCTGACGCAGATAGAAATAGCCCCGCATACTGCAGCCGTTGAGGAAGGTGACCTCGACCTCCGTCTTGTCCTTTTGGGGCTGCCCATTGCCGTACAGCATCATCCAGTCTCCCGCATGACTCCGGATCGTTACGCGTCGAACGAACGAGAAAATGACCGCCCGCTCCGAACACCGCCGAATCCGGTCGTTTTCCTACATCGCCACCATATTGGCGACCGCGCGTTAACCAGCGATGAACGGGCATGCTCCTTCCGAGCCGTACTCCTTCCGAGCCGTTCGGGGAGGGAGCGAATTTTTTCCCGCCCTGTGACGACGATCACCGAAATTCGAGCGGAATTTTCATAAAGTCTTCACGTTGTCGCACTGCGGCATCCGTGTTTTTAACGTGAAAGGATAGCGGCCATGAAGTATCCGGGATCAAAGGTAGCTGGCTTGACCGCATCGGCCCTGTACGCGCTGGCCCGGCGGCTTCCCGCCCGGCGGTCGCGGCGTGCCCTGCAGGACGACAGCGGTACGGTGCTGGTCGAATTCGCCATTCTCGTGCCGGTGCTGATGTTGGTGCTGGCCGGGATCATCCAGTTCGGCGGCATGATGTATTCGCGCCAGATGATGCTGTACGCGGCGCGCGAAGCCGCGCGGACCTATGCGGTCGGCCAGAACAATCCTCAGCAGACGCACGACCTGGCGCTCGCGCTGATTGACGCTCCGGGCACCTACACCGCGTCGGTGAGCGGCCCGTTGGGCGGCTTCGGCGGCGGCGGCGTGACGCCCGACGTCACCGTGACGATTGACGTCCCGATGGCCGAGGCCTCGATCATCAACGTGCTCGGCGACATTGTCAGCGGCGACCTCCAGGTCCAGGTGACGATGTTCATGGAAGCCGCCGCGAGCGGCGGCGGCGGTGGCGCCAGCGGTGGCGGCGGTGGCTCGGGCGGCGGCGTTGCCTTCAACGAATACCTCACCGGCGGCGTCAGCCTGGCGTAATCGGATCCCCCGGCAATGATCAGCGGCGTGATGAAAGCCATAGCGATGTTCGGGAAAAAAGACTTCCTGCGCGACCGGCGCGGCACGATCGCCGTCTTCCTCGCCCTGATCGTCCCGGTCATTTTCGGAATGGCGGCGCTCGCCGTGGATATCGGCTACGTGGGCTCGATGCACGCGCAGCTTCGGGCGACGGCGGAGGCTACCGCGCTCGCCGCCGCCACTACCCTGGACGATCCCGCCCAGGCCGAGGCGCGGGCGCTCGAATACGCCGCCAAGAACATGCTGCCCGAGGACCACGGCACGGTGCTGCAGAGCGCGGACGTGGTGCTCGGCAACTGGGACGCGGACACCCGGGCCTTCATCGCCGGCGGCGCCCCGACCAACGCGGTCCAGATCACCGTGCGCCGGACGGCGGCCAACAACAACCCGGTCGAGCTGTTCTTCGCCAGCGTCATCGGCGTCGATACCGCCGACGTGACCGCCACGGCGATCGCCGACGACAACCTGCGGGTCGTGAACTGACGACATCCTGCGAATCGCGAACCGGCGACGGGGCGGCTTCGGCCGCCTCTATTTTTTTCGCCGTCGGCGAGTGGTCAGAGGCTGACGATCCGCTGTTCCAGCGTTTCGAACCACGTCGTCAAGGCTTCCGTCAGAGACGAGCGCGAAGCCCATCGCCCGGCCCGCCGGCAAATCTTCCGGGCCGCATCCGGGGTTACCCCCACCTTGTCGCGCGCCAGACAGTAGTCGGCATTCCACCAGGCGCCCTCGCCCTTCTGCTTCAGGATCAGGCTCAGACGCACGCACATGTGAAAGGTTCCGTAAGCCGCGAGGTAGGCCGCCGCGGCTTGCACCTCCCTCCCGTCGGCAAAATCGGGGAGGTATTGCGCGAGCAGCGCTTCCTCCGTTTCGGGCCGGTCGGCGGCATACTCGTCGCCGAGAAGCCAGGCCGCGTCGTCGAGGCGGTTGCGCGCGCCGCAATGCTCCCAGTCGAACCAGGCGATCGTGCCGTCGTCGCACGCGATCGCATTGCCGGGACGGGCGTCCCATTTGATGAAGCGGGGCTCGCCCACCCCCAGGAGGTCGATCAATTCCTGCTCGGCAAGCGGCGGCGCGGGAAGATCGAGGTGGTTCGCCAGCCGGGCCGGCATCGCCGCCAGCTCGGCCCGCCAGCCGCGGCCGCCGCCGAGCGTCACCACCCGTCGCTCCAGCCCGGCCGCCGTGCCCGCGCGGTGCGTCCTCGCGAGGCTTTCGAGCGCGGCGGCGAGCCAGGCGTCGCCCTGCGCCGGATCGGCCCCGGCGAGCGCCTGCGACAGGCGCCGCCCGCCGAGGTCCTCCTGGACCAGCCAGACGCCGTCGAATGCCAGGACCCGCGGTACGGGTGCGCCGTGGCCATGGAGCGCCTCCAACACGGCGGCTTCCAGGCTGGCCCGCTTGGGATTCGACCGGCGGGTGACGATGAGAGAGCCGTCGTCGGTATGCACCCGCACCGACCGCCGGCTCGAACCGCCGGGACGATCGATCTCCCGAACCCATACGCCCAGCAGGGACTGGCAGACCTGTACGGCCGAATTGATGAAATCGTACGACATCGCAACCCGTGTCCAATAGCGACCCGGCGGCGGCACCCGGCATCCGGAACGACCGGCGAGGACCCGACCCGAACCCGACGCCACCGCAAGGCTACGACGGGGAAGTGTCGCTTTCCTTAACCTGGAATTCTCACCAGGGCGGCGGCCGCGGTTCAATGCCATATGCCGCCGGCGGTTGGCGCTGCCGCACCGGCGGGGTAGGCTTGCGCCATGATCCGCGTGACGCCCGCCATCCTGCTCGACGACGACGAAATCGAGCTCCACTTCGTCCGCGCCGGCGGCCCGGGCGGACAACACGTCAACAAGGTGGCGACCGCGGTGCAGTTGCGCTTCGACGTCGGGCGTTCGCCGTCATTGCCCGAAGCCGTGCGCGAACGGCTCGTTCGTCTCGGCGGCCGCAGGATGACGGCGGACGGGGTGCTGGTGATCGACGCCCGGCGCTTCCGCAGTCAGGATCGCAACCGCGCCGATGCCCTCGCCCGTCTCGTCGCGCTCATCCGCAAGGCCGCCCGGCCGCCGCGCCCGCGCCGCGCCACCCGGCCCAGCGCCGCCGAGAAAAAGCGCCGGCTCGAGGACAAGCGCCGCCGCGGCGCGCTGAAGGGCGCCCGCCGCTCGGGATTGCCGACGGAGGACTAACCGGATATCTCACCAGGGTGGCGCCGCCGCCCGCATGCCGAAAGCCGGCGTTGCCGCCGGAATCGAGGCGCCGTTGCGGCTTTACGTGACTGAAGACACGGACGCCACGGCGCGCCTGACCTATCGACGTCCGAGCCGTGGGTTCGCGGCGTACCGGGTCGCCGCACTCGACGGGATGGCGGCCGAACTCGACGCTATCGTCGAGCGGATCGTCGCCGCGGCGACGAAGCAGCCGGATCCCGGGCGCGCTGGGCGGCGCCGCGCCAGCCGAGACGAATCGCCGCGATCGCCATCGCCACCGCCGCCTGGGTGGGATCGACCACCGGCAGGCCGAGCGCGTCCTCGAGGCGTTCGCGATAGCGCGCCATGCCGGCGCAGCCCATGACCATCACGTCGGCGCCCGTTTCGTCGCGCAGGCGGCTCCCCACTGTCGACATGCGGGCGAAGGTCGCCGCTTCGTCGGCGAGCTCGGTGACGCGCAATCCGACGGCGAGCTCGCCGGCGAACCGGCTCTCGATACCGAGTGCCCGGATGAAGCGCCGGTGCCGCGCCGCCGATTGGGCGAGGATGGCGATGACGCCGAACCGGTCGCCGAGGGCGAGCGCGGCGAGCAACCCCGATTCGGCGATGCCGAAGACTGGTTTCGCCGTCGTTTCGCGCAGCGCATGAACGCCCGGATCCGAAAAGCAGGCGACGACGAAGGCCGCCGCCCGGTTGTCGTGGCTCTCGACGAGGCGGCGGAGCGGCCCGACCACGCCGTCGACGTCGCGCTGGGTCTCGATCCCCGGCGGTCCCTCGTCGAGCGTCAGGCATTCGATCCCGGGCCCGCCCTCGATCCGCAAGGGATCGAGCGCCCGGTCGATGCCTTCGGTGCACGCGACCGACGAGTTGGGGTTGATGACGATGATGCGCTCGGTCATCGCCTCACTCGGGCGGCGGCACGGCGCCGGTCTGTTCGCAGATCAAGCGATAGTGCTCGATGCGCCGGTGAGCGGCGAAGTTGAAGATCGTCCGCTTGCCGAAATTGCAGGCATCGAGATCGCAGGCGTAGACCACGAGCTCGTCGCCGAGCGTACGACACTGGGCGACGATCATGCCTGACGGATCGATGATGACGCTGCCCCCCATCAGCTCGTGGCCGTCCTCGTTTCCCGCCTTGGCGACGCCCACCACCCAGGTGGCGTTCTGGTAGGCGCCCGCCTGCATCGAGATGTGGTTGTGGAACATGCGTAGGTGCGGCGATTCGTCCGACTGCGAGTTGACGGTCGGGGTGTTGTAGCCGAGCACCACCATCTCGACCCCCTTGAGCCCCATGACGCGCCAGGTCTCGGGCCAGCGCCGGTCGTTGCAGATGCACATGCCGACAACGCCGCCGAAGGCGCGCCATACCGGAAAGCCCAGGTTGCCGACGTCGAAATAGCGCTTCTCGAGATGCTGGAACTTGCGCTTCGGGTCGTATTCGGCGTGGCCCGGCAGGTGCACCTTGCGGTACCTGCCGACGATTCCGCCCGCCTTGTCGACCAGGATCGCGGTGTTGTAATGCCGCGTCTCGCCGTTCTCCCGGGCGAGCTCGGCGTAGCCGAGATGAAAACCCATGCGGTATTCGCGCGCGGCGTCAAACAGGGGCTGGGTCTGGTTCGACGGCATCGCGCTCTCGAACCAGGCATCGATCTCCTCTCGGTCTTCCATCGGCCAGCGCGGAAAAAAAGTGGTAAGCGCAAGTTCCGGGAAGACGATCAGCTCGCAGCCCTGGTCGCGTGCCTTGTCCATGAGCGCAAGCAGGCGCGCGACCACCGAGGCGCGACCCTCGGCCTTCTGGATGGGACCAAGTTGCGCCGCCCCGACGGTGACTGTTCTCGCCATCGTCCTTCCCGTGCCGTCCTTCGCTTTGCCGATGGTGGCAGGATTCGCCCAGCGGAACAAGCGCGGGACGCTTCGACAAGCCGCCGGAAGCGGCGTTCCCTCGGGTTCGTGACAGGCGGACGCCGCCTGCGAAACAAAGCGTTAACCCGTTTGCCTTAATCAGTGAACGCAAACGAAACCAACGTGTCCGAACCATCATGCCGCGCCCAGCGGCGCGCTCGAAAGGGCGTCGCCCGAAATCCAAGGACCGGCTCGTCGGCGAGCTGGAAAGTCTCAAGCGTTTCATCGACGAGATCGATGCGCTGCATCGCCGTATCAACGAGCTGGAAGACCTGCAGGCGCAACGCGATCAGGCCGAAGCGGCCCTGATCAAGAGCGAGCGCACGCTGCGTACGCTGATTACCAACGTTCCCGGCGCGATTTACCGCAGCATCTACGACTGCGCGTGGATCGACGAATTCGTCAGCGGCGCGGTCGAAGACGTCTGCGGATACCCGGCCTCGGATTTCATCGCCACACGCCGCCGCTCGCTCCCGGACATCGTTCATCCCGACGACCGTTCGATTTACGATGACTTCCTCGAGGCCGCCCTGAAGCAAAAGAGCGCCTGCGCGGTCGAATACCGGATCATCCACGCCGACGGCAGCGTGCGCTGGGTCGCCAACCGGGGACAGGGAATCTTCGGTGAGAACGGAGATCTGGTTTCATTCGACGGCGTCATCTTCGACATCACCGAACGTAAGCGCGGCGAAGAGGAGTTGCTGGTCGCCAAAGAGCAAGCCGAAGTGGCCAACCGCGCCAAGTCCGAGTTTCTCGCCAACATGAGCCACGAGCTGCGCACGCCGCTGAACGCCATCATCGGCTTCT
>JBHHZM010000028.1:0-27732 GCA_046758065.1 Alphaproteobacteria bacterium
CGCCGAGGATGACGTTGAAGAACGAGCGGTTCATCCCCTTGCACATGATGTAGCTGAGGATCGCGCCCGAGGAGCCGACCAACGCGCCGGTGACGATCAGGAGCACGTTCTCGAGGGTGAAGCCAATGCCCGCCGCCGCCCAGCCCGAGTACGAGTTGAGCATCGAGATCACGACCGGCATGTCGGCGCCGCCGATGGGAATGATGATGAGCACGCCGAACAGGAAGGCGAGCGCGGTCATCGCCCAGAACGACGCCTCGCCCTGCCCCGTAACGAAATAAAACCCCAGCACGATGATCACGACCCCGAGCAGCAGGTTCACAAGATGCTGGCCGGGAAACACCACCGGCGCGCCGCTCATCAGTCCCTGCAGCTTGGAAAACGCGATCACCGAGCCCGAGAAGGTGATGGCGCCGATGACGATGCCGATGCTCATCTCGATCAGGCTGGCGAACTTGATGGCGCCGACGCTGCCGATGCCGTAGGCGTCGGGCGCGTAGTATGCCGCCGCGGCGACCAGCACCGCCGCCATGCCGACCAGGCTGTGGAACGCGGCAACGAGCTGGGGCATCGCCGCCATGTGGATGCGCAGCGCGACGACCGTGCCGATGGCGCCGCCGACGACCAGACCGGCGAGGATGACGCCGTAACTCAGCACCTCCGGATTGAGCAGGGTGGTGACGATGGCGAGCGCCATGCCGGCGATGCCGAACAGGTTGCCGCGCCGCGCCGATGTCGGCGAGGACAGCCCCTTCAGCGCCAGAATGAAGAAGATCGAAGCGACGAGATAGGCGATCGCCGAGAGATTCGCAGACACCGCTCGCGCCCCGTCAGCTCTTCTTCTTGAACATCTGCAGCATGCGCTGGGTCACCGTGAAGCCGCCGAAGATGTTGACCGCGGCGAGCGTCACGGCGACGAAGCCGGCGATCTTCGAGAAGCTCATGCTCTCCGGTCCGGCGGCGATCAGGGCGCCGACGATGATGACGCTCGAAATCGCGTTGGTCACCGACATCAGCGGCGTGTGCAGCGCCGGCGTCACGCTCCACACCACGTAATAGCCGACGAACACCGCGAGCACGAAAATCGTTAAGCGGAAGATCAGCGGATCGACGGCGGCGACGGCTTCCATGGCGGTCTCCTCGATCGGTTACGACGCGGCGAGGATGGGATGGACGATCTCGCCGTCGCGGGTCAGCGTCATGTTCTTGACGATCTCGTCGTCCCAGTCGATGGCCAGCGTCCCGTTCTCCTTGTCCACGATCAGGGCGAGGACGTTCAGGAGGTTGCGGGCGTAGAGCGCCGATGTGCTGGTCGCCGCCTCGGCCGGCAGATTGGTCGGGCCGAGGATGGTGACGCCATGCTTCTCGACCGTCTCGTCGGGCTCGCTGAGCGCGCAGTTGCCGCCCGCGACCGCCGCCATGTCGACAATCACCGAACCCGGCTTCATGTCCTTGACCATCTCTTCGGTGATCAGCAGCGGCGCCGGTTTGCCCGGGATCAGCGCTGTGGTGATGACGATGTCCTGCTTCTTGAGGGTTTCGTGGACCAGTTCGCTTTGGCGGCGCTTGTAGTCCTCGCTCATTTCTCGGGCGTAGCCGCCTGCGGTGGCGCCGTCCTCCTCGACCGGAACTTCGATGAAGGTGGCGCCGAGGCTCTGGACCTCTTCCCTGACCGCCGGCCGCACGTCGAACGCCGAGACGATCGCCCCGAGACGCCGTGCGGTCGCGATCGCCTGCAGACCGGCGACCCCGGCGCCGAGCACCAGCACCCGCGCCGGCGGCACGGTGCCGGCGGCGGTCATCATCATCGGGAACACCCGGCCGAAGGCGGACGCGGCCTCGATCACCGCCTTGTAACCGGCGATGTTGCTCTGCGACGACAGTGCGTCCATCGACTGGGCGCGGCTGATTCGCGGCATCAGTTCCATGGCGAAGGCGCACAGCCCGCGGGCGGCGTAATCCTGCGCCTGCGCGCGGTCCGCCAGCGGCTCGAGCAGCCCGATCAGCAGCGCGCCCGGTTTCATCATCGCCGTCTCGTCGGCGCCCTCGCCGGCGCGCAACGGACGCCTGACCTTGAGCACCACGTCGGCCGCGCCGTAGAGCGCGGCGGCGTCGGCGGCGATCGTGGCGCCGGCGGCGGCGAAGTCGTCGTCGGAGACGCCTGCGCTCGTCCCCGCGCCCGTCTCGACCACCACTTCGACGCCCATGGCGACGAGCTTTTTGACCATGTCGGGAGAGCCGGCGACGCGCGCCTCGCCCGCGCGCCGTTCCTTCGGAATGCCGATCCTCATGCGCTCTGCCTTGCGCCCCCTGATTGCGCCGCCCCGGCGGCGGCACACAATGCCTTGTTCCAACGCGTTTGCCAAGGAACGAGACCGGGAGACCGTCGATTTTTTGTGGATCGCCGCCGGCCGGCGACGGGCCGCGCCATGCCATGGCGGACCATGGCGACCCTCGGCGACTTGCGCTAGGGTGCGGTCGTTCGCGCCGCGCGGAGGAGACCGGCTTGAGCGACAGCGATTCGACCGCAACGGGTGACACGCCCAGCGATGTCCGCGACCGTCTCGCGACCGCCGCGGCGCAGTTTCGCGCCGGCCGTCCCGACCAGGCGGAGCGCCTGTGCCGCCGCATCCTCGAGACCTCGCCCGGACAGGCCGACGCGCTTCACATGCTGGCGGTCGTCGCGCGGCGCGCCGGCCGCCGCGCCGAGGCGGTCGGATTGGTCGAACGGGCGCTCGCCGCCCGGCCCGACTTCGCGCCGGCGCATTACACGCGCGGCGCCCTCTGCGTCGACCAAGGCCGGCTCGACGTCGCCGCCGAAGCGTTCGCCCGCGCCGCCGCGCTCAAGCCCGATTCGGCCGACGCGCACATCGCCCTCGGCGGCGCCTTGCGGCGTCTCGGCAAGCCCGCCGAAGCCGAGTCCGCGTTGCGCGCCGGTCTCGCAATCCGGCCCCGGGATCCGGGCGCGCATCTCAGGCTGGGCAACGCGCTCGCCGATCAGGACCGGCTCGCCGAAGCCGAGGCCGCCTACCGCGAGGCGCTCGCGCTGCGACCCGACTACGCCGAGGCCTTCATCAACCTCGGCAATCTGCTGCTCGACATGCTGCGGCTCGACGAGGCCGAAACCGCCTACCGCGAGGCGATCGCCCTGAGACCTAAGATGCCGCAGGCCCACAACAACCTCGGCAACGCGCTGCGCGATCAGGGGCGGCTCGATGAAGCCGTCGCGGCCTACGGCAAGGCGGTCGAGCTCGCGCCGGCGCTCGCCGAGACGCATTACAATCTCGGCAACACCTTCGCCGAGCAGGGCGCGCACGACGCCGCCGCGGCGGCCTACCGGCGGGCGCTCGACTGCGACGCCGGCTACGTCCGGCCGCGCCAGGGCCTCGCCGCCCTCGCGCTGGCGCGCGGCGCACCGCGAAACGCCGTCGAGGCCTGCGACGCCTGCCTCGCGCGCGACCCCGGCAACCGGCAGGCGCTTGCCATCAAAGCGGCGGCGCTCGACGTGCTCGGCGAGCGCGACGCGGTGCGCGCGCTGATCGACTTCGACCGCCTGATCGCCCCGGTCCGCTGCGCCGCGCCCGCAGGCTTCGCCGACCTCGACGCGTTCAACGCCGCGCTCGCCGCGCATGCCCTCGACCATCCCACCCTGGCCTACGAACCGCTCAGCAAGGCGACCCGCTCGGGGCGGCAGACCCGCGAGCTCCTGGTCGAGCCCAAGGGCCCGGTGGCGCATCTCGAAATGATCATCGAGGACGCGGTCGCCGACTATCTGGCGGCCCATCCGGCCGACCCCGGCCATCCCTTCCTCGCCCATCCGCCGGCGCGCTGGCGGCTCAACGTGTGGGCGACGGTGCTCGGCGCGCAGGGCCATCAGGCCGCGCACATCCACCCGGCGGGCTGGCTGAGCGGGGTCTACTACGTGCGCCTGCCCGCCGCCGTCGCGGCCGACGACGACGACGCCGGCTGGATCGAGTTCGGCGGCCACGACCCGGCCTCCAAGCTTACGGTCGAGCCCGAGCGCCGCCTCTACCGGCCCGAGGAAGGCCTGATGCTCCTGTTCCCGTCGTATTTCTTCCACCGCACGGTGCCGTTCGAATCGGACGAGGCGCGCATCAGCATCGCCTTCGACGTCCTGCCGCTCGGCTGAAGCCGCTGACGGCGGTGGGGCCGACGGATCGCGCTGCGCCGACCGCCGCAACGGGTTTTCGACGGCCCCGGCCAGGACCGGCCGTCAGACCCGCGTCAGGGCACGACCGCCTTGTCGCGGAAAGCAGACCTTCGCGCCCCCGTTGCCGGGTTTTCGGTGGATTGCTTCTGCTTCACGCTCAAAGAGCGCACCCGTCGCCGAAGGCCCGTGTTCTTCGGCGGTTGAGCCTTTGCGGACATTCATTGGATCAGTCGATTCAGCAGGCCCGTGATCCTGGGGACGGTAGATTGAGCTTCACTTTCGGCCTTCGCATTTGCACAATTTTCTCAAATAGCGGACGAGTTGATCAATCGTCGCTGCCGGCAGTGTTTTTCCCCAGGACGGCATCAGATCCGATTTGTCGACTGCGGCGCCCCCTTCGGTGATCGCCGATCGGAGTTCTTCGTCGCTCAGCTTTGCCATGAGTTCGGGGGAAGTGTGATTCATTGGTTGCACGGTCAGGCCGCCGGAAGTCCATGCAAGCCCTTCCCCGTTGCCGAGAGTGCCATGGCATTGGACGCAATAGAGACGGTAAACATTCTCCACCGTCTCTGTCGGGGCCGCGGGGGAAGGCAGGGCGGAGATCGCGGTAACGATCACGAGGAGCCGAGGAAGTTCGAACGGCTTCATTTCGACCCTCCCTGCGACTGCTTCATGGAAATGATGAACAAGGTCAGCATTTCTCTTTTCCTGTGGGACATCTCGATCCGGGGCATCCAGGTCATCGGATCCCAGTATTGGGGGTTTTCGATCTGCGCATAGACCCAGTCGGGATTCAGCCGGTTGCCGGCGTCCCTGAGGTCGGGGCCGGTGACCCCTCCCATCGTTCTTTTCCCGAAGGTGATAGCGTGACACCCGATACAGGGAAGTTTCTTTCTGAATAACCGCAGCGCCTTGTGCTTGCGTAGTTTTTTCTTGGGATCGACAACGCCGGCCTTCAGGTTCGGGTCTTTCAGCGTCATCAGGTAATCGGCGACGGCCTCGGCCTCCGGTTGCGAGAGCTTCGTTGGACACGGGGCGACACTCTCCTTGCGGATATTATCCTTCTTGTCCTTGGTGACGATGTTCTTGAGGTAAATCACGCCCGCCGGCCGAATGAGGGTCGGCTTCTGAAGCCACCCGACCAGCCAGGTACGGTTGAATTTGCTGCCGGCATAAAAAAGATCGGGTGCCCGGCGTTTCAAGAGGGCATCGAAAGTGTTGGGTGAGGGGCCGCTCAAGTTATGACAGGATACGCAGCTTTTCCCGACCAACGCCGCGCCGTCGATGGCGGCTGCGCCGGCGGCATGAACGCATACGAGCAGGCCGAGAAGCGCGCCGCTCAGACTACGCGAAATCGCCACATTGACACCTCACCCTGTTTGCCAATGCGCGCGCACCACAGCCAATGTCGTCTCGGTCATCATCCGCCAACCGGCTCACATGATGATGATCGTGCCTTTCATACCCTTTTCACCGTGAGTCTTGCCGTCCTTGTACTTTACACTACAGTGGAGGTCGGTGATCGTTCCCGTCGCGACGGGAACCAGCCACCATTCGGTGGTGCCGCCGGGAAGAACCTCGATCTCGCGAACCGCGCCCTTGATCTCGGCAATTGCTTTCGCTCCGGGGCCAAGATCGTCCATGACCTGGACCTTTCGCGTCCAGACCTTGCTGGCGAAGGCGAGGGACGTGAAGTAGTGCTTGCTGTTGCTGGGATTGTGAATCACCAGCTTGTACAGCTTGCCGGTCTCGAAAGTCAGTTTGTCAGGATGATAACGATGTGCGTCGACGCCGTCCTTTCCAAGGTCAATGCGTACCGTCACCGGGTCCTGTTCGGAAAGATCGCCACCGGCCTGTACCGGAAGGGCGAGCATCGACGCGGCGCCACATAAAATTGCCGCCAATGCTATTGTTTTGCGCATCGTCCTGCCCTTTCATTCTGGTCTTAGCGGACATTTCCCAAATAACACTCCCTCAGTTTGTAACAACACGGCCGATCGAGTCATTAACCCAGATCAATTTGTCCGTCATTTTCGGCCAATGGCCGGTTTTCGGTGGAGCGCTTGCGCATCACTTCAAAGAGCGCACCTGGCGCCAAAGGCCCGTGTTCTTCGGCGGTTGAGCCAGCACGGACATCCGGCTCGGGTTTGAATCGAGGCTGCCAATCATGTTTCATGCCGTTAGGATGCTCTGAGAAACCCACCGGAGATCGGCATGGTCGAAGAGCGTGTTAAACGGAGACTCGCGGCCATTCTCACCGCTGACGTGGTCGGCTATAGCCGCCTTATGGGTAACGACGAGGCGGGAACGCTGGCCGCGCTCAAGGCGCATCGCGCCGACTTGTTCGATCCCACCGTCGCCGCGCACAATGGTCGTATCGTCAAATTAATGGGTGACGGAACCCTGGTCGAGTTCGCCAGTGTGGTGGACGCGGTCCAATGCGCCGAAGCGCTCCAGCGGGAGATGGCCGAACGCAACGCGGATGTCCCCGAAGACCGCAGGATCGAACTTCGTATCGGCATCAATCTGGGCGATGTGATCCTGGATGGTGACGACATCTACGGCGACGGCGTAAATGTCGCCGCGCGGTTGGAGGCTCTGGCCGAGCCCGGTGGCATCTGCATTTCGGGAACGGTACACGACGCTATTGGAAACAAGCTGGCGGTTGGTTTCGAGTTTATCGGCGAGCAGACAGTCAAAAATATTGCGAAACCGGTGCGTGCCTATCAGGTTCCCGGGCGCGGCGAAACTCCCGGCGCGCGAGCAGCTGGCGGAGATGCGGTATCCGCACTACAGCGACCGGATAAGCCGCTGCTCGCCGTCAAGCCGTTCGACAATGTCGGCGCCGATGCCAAAGTGGATGAATTCGCGGATGGCATTTCCACCGGGATCGTTGTCGCGCTGAACAGACTGCCTGGATTAACCCTCATTAATGACGAATCCCCCTCTATGCACAGGTCGAGAAAATTGACGGTCCAAGAGCTGGGCCGACAGTTCGATGTTCGCTACGTCCTCAAGGGCAGCCTGCGCAAACTCGGTGACAGAGTTCGTGTGACCGCCGAGCTTTTGGAGGTGCCGACGGGCCAGTATCTCTGGGCGGAGCATTTCGACCGGGATTTTGGCGATCTTGCCATCCTGTTCGACGTCCAGGATGAAATCACCCAGGAGATCGTCACCGCCTTGGACGTGAAACTGCTCGGCGGCGAAGCAGTCCGTATCGTTCGCAGCGCGCTTCGAAACCCGGCCGCTCTCGATAGCTATTTTAACGGCGAGCTATTGCTCTGGAATTCAACGACCAGTCTCGAACTTCGTGAGGCACAGCGTCTATTCGAGGAAACCATTCACCTCGAGCCAACGTCCTCCGTGGGATACGCTTCGGCGGCGTTGGCTTATTGGGCGGAGGCGCTATCCGGGCAAAGCGATAGGACATCGCGGTCTCTGGATCGCGCGACAGAACGGGCGCAAGAAGCAATCAGTCTGGGTGACGTAACTGGTTACCCGCATCTGGTTCTGGCGCAAGTCCATTTGAGCCGGCGGGAGTATGATGAAGCGAGCGCGGAGGCTGATCGTGCCGTTTCCGCCCGGCCAAGTTGTCCGGCTTCCTATTCGCTCAAGGCCAGTGTCTTGAACTATCTGGGGCGTCCGAGCGAGGCCGTCGAACACGCCCAGTTTGCCGTACGATTAACGCCCGTCCATCCGCCAATGAACCCAGCCATACTTGCCAGTGCATTCTACGGTTCCGAACGCCATGAGGAGGCCATTGCGGCGGCTAAAGCAGCGATCGAACTCGACCAACGCAATGTGGACCCATATCTTGTTCTGGCAGCGTCCAGTGTCGTCCTGGGTCACAGTGAAGAGGCTCGCCGAGCGGCTCGGAACGTACTCAAGCTACAGCCGGATTTCAGTCTGGCGGCATTCGCGGAATCGCAGCCATACAAGGACCAGAAGCATTTGGATCGTTTGTTGGACCAGCTGAAGATAGCTGGGCTTGAATAGGCTTGTTGCCCGTCATCGGGGAACGTATCCAACGTCGCCTCTTGGCTAAAAAGTGAAGTCGGAGCCACGTAGCCGGGACGACCGCTCCACCCCCGGAAGCCGACATTTCGGCTCGGAACTTTTGCCTGGCGCCCAAGCCCGGGTTTCTCACCACGGTCGTGATGGCGCCTGGAAGGGACTTTCCTCGCGGGCCGGGCAGCCAAACCCTGAGTGTCCGGCCCGAAATGAATTGTTTGTTTTCAGTCGCTTATGGAATGTCGGGCCGCCTCATGTCATTCCCGCGGAAGCGGGAATCCATGCAAGCGTCTGGACTCCCGCTTTCGCGGGAGTGACATAGTGGTGCTGGTGACACAGGATTTCCCGTTTCAAATCAAGCACCTGTTTCGGGCCGGACACTGAGCAACAAGACTGCGAAACCCTGTCGGTTCCCGGTCAGGCCGCCGAGCGCCGCGGGCGTCGCGAACGCCAGCGCCGGGAGCTGGTTTTCCGGGCCGCGGGCGGGCCGCCCCTGACCGCTCCGGCATCGTTGGCGATCCCGGCGGCGTGGTAGGGATGGCTGTCGAGGACCGGTACCGTCCGGCGGATGGTCTTCTCGATGTCGCGCAGGTAGGCCCGCTCATCGCGGTCGCAGAATGACAGCGCGACGCCCGACGCCCCGGCCCGCGCTGTCCGGCCGATGCGGTGAACGTAGCTTTCCGGATCGTTGGGCAGGTCGAAGTTGATGACGTGGGTGACGTCGTCGACGTCGATGCCGCGGGCCGCGATGTCGGTCGCCACCAGGGCGCGGATCCGACCCGAGCGAAAGTCCCGCAGGGCCCGCTCCCGATGGTTCTGGGACTTGTTGCCGTGGATGGCGCCGGTGCGGATGCCGCGCTGGTCCAGATGCCGAGCGACCTTGTCGGCGCCGTGCTTGGTGCGGGTGAAGATCAGCACCCGTTCGATGCCCCGGTCGGCCAGCAGGTCGCCGAGCAGCGCCCGTTTCTTCTCCTTGGCCACGAACAGCACCTTCTGGTCGACCCGTTCGACGGTCGTCGCCGTGGGCGCGACCTCGACCCGGACGGGGTCCCTGAGCAGACTGCCGGCCAGGCCCTGGACGGCGCGCGGCATGGTGGCCGAGAACAGCGCCGTCTGGTGGCGGCCGCCCAGCCTGGCGGTGATCTTCCTGACGTCGTTGATGAAGCCCATGTCGAGCATCCGGTCGGCCTCGTCGAGCACGAAGATCTCGACGAGATCGAGCCGCACCTTGCGCTGGTTCATCAGGTCGAGCAGCCGTCCCGGCGTGGCGACCAGCACGTCGACGCCCCGGTCGAGGGCCCGGATCTGGTTGTGGATCGAGACCCCGCCGTAGACCGCCGCGTGGCGGAGCCGCAGGTGGCGGCCGTAGGCGCGCAGGCTGTCGCTGATCTGGCCCGCGAGCTCGCGCGTCGGCGCCAGGATCAAGGCGCGCGGCCGGCCGCGTTGGGGTTGGCGATGATGGGGTTGGCCGGTCTGCCCGGCCAGACGGTGCAGCAGGGGCAGCGCGAAGGCGGCCGTCTTGCCGGTGCCGGTCTGGGCGACGCCCAGCAGGTCGCGCCCCTCGAGCAGCGGCGGGATGGCCTTGCCCTGGATGGGGGTGGGGGTGGTGTAGCCTTCGTCCGCGATGGCGCGAAGGAGGGGCTGGGCCAGTTTCAGGCCCGTAAAATCAGTCATGTTGTTCCGTTTCTTTGTCGATCAATAGCCGTACCCGCGAAGCGGGACGGCGGGCGTACAAACACAATGCAAGCATTGCCGACGCGGCCTGCCGGTGACGGAGGCCCGTCTAACGAAACGCCCACTATGTCGGAAAGAAACGAGGCCGGCGTGGCCGGCGAGCGATCGGAATTCAAACGTGAAGGGGGTGTCGCTGGTGGGGATATGGCGCTTCCGCCTATGAAATGTCAAGGCATTCCGCGTCACGGCCGGTCACAGGAACCGATCGCAGGCCCGTTGGGGGCGCCTCGCAAGGTCGCGGCGACGGCGTCGCGACGGCCCGCGCCCGGCTATTCGGGCATGGCGACGCCGGCCTTTGCGAGCGCGGCGCGCTGGCGGCGGGCGAGGCGCGCGGCGTCGAAGTCGGCGATCAGCGCCTCGAACAGGCGGTGCCAGTTGATCTCGGCCTTGAGGTGCATGAACACCGAGCCCAGCCCGATCGCGGCGCGGTCCATGTAGACGAACTCGCGCGGCACGCTCACCCCGCCGAGCTCGCGCAGGCGGCGGTGCACCCGGGCGGCGACGTGCGCGCCGTAAACCCCGCCGCCCTCCTGGATCTGCCGGTCGCGGTCTTCGAGTAGCGGGGCGTAGATGAAGCGGGCCCAGAGCTGCAGGGTGTCGAACACCTCGGCGGAGAGCCCGGTGAAGCCCCAGGTCTCGTAGGCGTGCACCGCGAGGTCGCGGTCGTCGTTCTGGAGCGCGCGGTAGAGGTCGATGACGCCGGCGACGAACTTGGGCTGAAAAATGCGGATACAGCCGAAGTCGAGCAGGTTGACCGAACAGTCGGGCCGCACCGTGTAGTTGCCGAGGTGCGGGTCGCCGTGGATCACGCCGCAGTCGTAAAGCGGCACGTACCAGGCGCGGAACATGTTGTGGGCGAGACGGTTGCGCGCCGCGCGGTCGCGCCCGGTCCAGCGCATCAGCGGCTCGCCGTCGAGCCAGCTCATGGTCAGCAGCCGGCGGGTCGAGAGCTCGGGGACCGGCTCGGGCACGAAGACGCGGGCCTGGTTGCGCAGCATGTGGCGGTAGAGCCGCATGTGCCGGCGTTCGAGCTCGTAGTCGAGCTCCTCGCGCAGCCGGGCGGCGATCTCGGCCTGGATGTGGCGGGTGTCGATCGCCCGGTCGTAGCGCCGGTAGACCGCGAAGATCAGCCTGAGCTGGGCGAGATCGGCCTCGACTGCCGAAGCCATGTCGGGATACTGGAGCTTGCAGGCCAGCCGCGTCCCGTCGTGCGCGACCGCTCGGTGGACTTGGCCGAGCGACGCCGCGGCCGCCGCTTCGCGCTCAAAGTCGCGGAACTTCCGTCGCCAGTCGGGGCCGAGCTCGCTGGTCATGCGCCGCTTGACGAACGGCCAGCCCATCGGCGGCGCGTTCGACTGAAGCTGCGCGAGCTCGGCGATGTATTCGTCGGGCATGGCGTCGGGGATGGTGGCGAGGAGCTGCGCCACCTTCATCAGCGGACCCTTGAGGCCGCCCAGCGCTTCACCGAGATCGGCGGCGTTGCGATCGCGGTCGAACGGGACGCCGAGCAGGCGTCCGGCGCCGAAGCGCGCCGCGATGCCGCCGACCGAGGCGCCGACCCGGGCGTAGCGCCGCACCCGGCCGGGAAAGGTGCTGTCGCTGTCGCCGCGCGCCATGACGCCTCAGACGGCGTCGTCGAGTTGGTCGATGAAGCCGGCGATGACGCCGAGCCCCTTGTGCCAGAACGCCGGGTCGGAGGCGTCGAGACCGAAGGGCGCGAGCAGTTCCCGGTGTCGCAGCGTGCCGCCGGCGCGCAGCATGGCGAAGTACTTGTCCTGAAACCCCGCCGCCGTCTCCTGGTAGACCGCGTAGAGCGAGTTCACCAAGCAGTCGCCGAAGGCGTAGGCGTAGACGTAGAACGGCGAATGGATGAAGTGCGGGATGTAGGTCCAGTAGTGGCGGTACTCGTCGTCGAAACGGATCGCCGGACCCAGGCTTTCGCTCTGGACCGCGAGCCAGATCTCGCCGATCCGTTCGGGCGTGAGCTCGCCGCCGCGGCGCTCGTCGTGCAGCAGCCGCTCGAACTCGCAGAAGGCGATCTGGCGCACCACCGTGTTGAGCATGTCCTCGACCTTGTTCGCCAGCATGGCGCGCCGTTTGCCGGCGGCGTCCTCGGCTTCGAGCATGGCGCGGAAGGTGAGCTGCTCGCCGAACACCGAGGCGGTCTCGGCGAGGGTCAGCGGCGTATCCGCCATCAGCGCGCCCTGGTCGGCGGCAAGAAGCTGATGCACGCCGTGGCCGAGCTCGTGCGCCAGCGTCATCACGTCGCGTACCCTGCCCTGGTAGTTGAGCAGCAGGTAGGGATGCGCGCTCGGCACCGTGGGGTGGGCGAAGGCGCCCGGCGACTTGCCCGGCCGCACCCCGGCGTCGATCCAGGCGTTGGCGAAGAAGCGCGCGCCGAGCGCCGCCATCTCGGGCGCGAAGGCGCGGTAGGCCGCAAGCACGGTGTCGCGCGCCTCATCCCAGGGGATCGCCCGGTCGTCCTCGTCGGGCAGCGGCGCGTTGCGGTCCCAGTAATCGAGCGCCTCGACCCCGAACCAGCGCGCCTTGATGCGGTAGTAACGGTGTGATAGCTTCGGGTAGGCGTCGCGCACCGCAGCGATGAGGGCGTCGACCACCGCGTCCTCGACGTGGTTGGAGAGATTGCGCGCCGAGATCGGCCGCTCGAATTTGCGCCACCGGTCCTCGATCTCCTTTTCCTTGACCAGCGTGTTGGTGACGAGCGCGAAGAGGCGCTGGTTCTCGCCGAACACCTTGCCCAGCGCCTTGGCCGCGCGGCGGCGCTTGTCGCCGTCCGGGCTCGACAGGAGATGCAGCGCCTCGGCGCTGGTCAGTTCCTTGCCCTCGATCGGAAAGCGCAGCGAATCGACGGTTTCGTCGAACAGCCGGATCCAGGCGGCGCGCCCGGCGACCGATTTTTCGTGCAGCAAGCGCTCGATCTCCTGCGAAAGCTGATGCGGCCGGAAGGCGCGCCGGTCGCGCACCCAGGGAGCGTAGCGCGCCGCTTCGGGCGCCGTCATCTTTTCGGCGAGCGCGTCGTCGTCGAGACGGTTGAGCTCGAGCGTGAAGAACAGCACCTGCGCCGAGATGTCGGTGACCTGCTCGTGCATGGTCTGGTAGAAACGTCCGACTTCCGGATCGTCCATGGCGCCGGCGTGCAGCAGCCCAGCGTAGCTCATGATACGGCCGAGGATCTCGTCGATGGCCTCGTATTCGGCGATCGCCTCGCCGAAGGTCGAACCGTCGATCTCGCCGAGACGGTCGGCGTAGCGCTTCGCGAACGCCTCGGCGGAGGCGCGCGCGGCGGCGAGGTCCTGAGCCAGTTCGGGCGCCTCGGGCGCGGGATAGAGATCGGCGAGGTTCCATTCGGGCAGCGTTCCGAGGTCTTCGTCGCCGGCTCGGGCGGGTGTGGCGGTCATGTCTTCTCGGCTCCGCTTGGTTCTGGGGGCAGGATTCACGTCCCTGTGGATCGGCGGACGACGCCGCCAGGTTTGTGTGCTTGGGCAACGGTCCGACAGTGTCTAATATCGCCATCGAAGTAAACAAGGGGAGTTCGCCCGCATGAACCCCACCGAGTGGCCCAACCTTGTCGCCATGTTCTTCGCACACGCCGAGACCGGAGGCGAGACGCCGTTCCTCTGGTCCAAGCACGGCGCGACCTGGTATCCCCAGTCATGGCGCGCGGTTACTGAGGAGGTGACCGCCCTGGCGCGCGGCCTGCGCGCGGCCGGGGTCGCTTCGGGCGATCGCGTGGCGCTGGTTTCGGAAAACCGGCCCAACTGGGCAATCGCCGACCTCGCCGTCATGGCGGCGGGCGCGATTACCGTGCCGGCCTACGTCACCAACACCAGCGACGATCATCGCTACATCCTGAGGAACAGCGGGGCGGTCGCCGCCATCGTCTCCACGCCGGCGCTCGCCTCGCGACTGTTGCCGGCGGCGGAGGATGCGCCGGCGCTGCGCTTCGTCATCGCCATGGAACCCCTCGGCGGCGCCGGCCCGCACGATGTCGAGGTGATGCTCTGGGACGACCTGGTCTCGCGGGGATACGCCGAAACCGATGACGTCGCCGGGCGCGTCGCCGCGATCGAGCGCAGCGACCTCGCCTGCCTGATCTACACCTCGGGCACGGGCGGCAGGCCCAAGGGCGTGATGCTGAGTCACGGCGCCATTCTCTGCAACGTCGCCGGCGCGCGCGGCGTGCTCGAGGAACTCGGGCTCGGAAACGAGATCTTCCTGTCGTTCCTGCCGCTGTCGCATTCCTACGAGCACACCGGCGGGCTTTACCTCCCGATTTCGATCGGCGCCCAGATCTATTACGCCGAGAGCACCGAGAAACTCGCGGCCAACCTGATCGAGGTGCGGCCGACGATCATGACCTGCGTGCCGCGGCTCTACGAGGTGATGCGCCAGCGCATCCTCGGCGGCGTGCGGCTGGCGGGCGGACTCAAGGCGCGGCTGTTCGCGCTCGCGCTCGATCTCGGGCGGCGCCGCTACGAACGGCCCGGGAGCCTCGGCCCGATCGAGCGCCTGATCGACCGGGTCGTCGAGCGTCTGGTGCGCGACAAGGTGCGGGCGCGTTTCGGCGGCCGCCTCAAGGCGCTGGTCTCGGGCGGCGCGCCGCTCAACTACGACGTCGGGATCTTCTTCGTCGCGCTCGGCCTGCCGGTGTTGCAGGGCTACGGCCAGACCGAGGCGGCGCCGGTGATCGCGGTTAACCGGCCGACGAAGAACAAGATCGACACCGTCGGCCCGCCGCTCGATGGCGTCGAGGTGAGGATCGCGGACGACGGCGAGATTCTGGTGCGCGGCGAACTGGTGATGCTGGGCTACTGGCAAGACGACAACGCGACCCGCGCCGCGCTGGTCGACGGCTGGCTGCACACCGGCGACATCGGCGAGATCGACGGCGACGGCTGCATCAGGATCACCGATCGCAAGAAGGACATCATCGTCAACTCGGGCGGCGACAATCTCTCGCCCCAGCGCGTCGAGGGCGTGCTCGCGCTCGAACCCGAGATCGCGCAGGCGATGGTCTACGGTGACCGCCGGCCGCATCTCGTGGCGCTGATCGTGCCCGATCCGCAGTTCGTCGAGGATTACGCCAAGGCCCGGGGCTGCGACGCCGACCTCGCCGCGCTCGCCGACGACGCGGACTTGCGCCGCGCCCTCGGCGCCGCGGTCGAGCGCGCCAACACCGGGCTTTCGGCGATCGAGAAGGTCAAGCGCTTCGCCGTCGCGCCCGAACCCTTCACCATCGACGGCGGCGAACTCACGCCGACCATGAAGATCCGCCGCCACGCCATCCTGGCGCGCTACCGCGAGACGCTCGAAGGGCTGTACTGAGATAACGGTATGCGCCGTGCGGCGCTTCGCTTGATCACGCTTCCGCGCCACCCTAAGCTCCGCATTTGGGACTGGAGTACCGCCGGCCGGCCGAGAGCCGGTCGACACCATAAAGTCAAGGAGGTGGGCGAGGTGATCCAGCCGACGTCGCCCGGGCGTTACGCGCCATGACGCTGGCCGCGGTCACGCTCGACGACAAGTACGCGCGCGACGAGGGCCGGGTCTTCCTCACCGGCACGCAGGCGCTGGTGCGCCTGCCGATGATGCAGCGCCGGCGCGACGCCGCCGCCGGGCTCGAGACCGCCTGCTTCATCTCGGGTTATCGCGGCTCGCCGCTCGGCGGGCTCGACCGCGAACTGTGGCGCGCCAAAGATTTCGTCGCGCACAACCGCATCCACTTCGTCCCCGGGGTCAACGAGGACCTGGCGGCGACTGCGGTGTGGGGCAGCCAGCAGGTCGGCCTGTTCCCGGGGGCGCGCTACGACGGCGTCTTCGCCATGTGGTACGGCAAGGGCCCGGGGGTCGACCGCTCGGGCGACGCGCTCAAGCACGCCAACAACGCGGGCACCGCGCCGCTCGGCGGCGTGCTCGCGCTCGCCGGCGACGATCACACCTGCAAGTCGTCGACCCTGCCGCACCAGAGCGAATACGCCTTCATGGACGCCTCGATCCCGGTGCTCAACCCGGCGGGCGTGCAGGAATTCCTCGATCTCGGACTCTACGGCTGGGCGATGTCGCGCTTCTCGGGCCTCTGGGTCGGCTTCAAGACCGTGGCCGAAACGGTCGACACCTCGGCCTCGGTGACGCTCGACCCCGGCCGCGTGGCGATCGTCGCGCCCGACGATTTCGCCATGCCCGAAGGCGGGCTCAACATCCGCTGGCCCGACGCCCCGCTCGAACAGGAACGCCGGCTCCACCAGCACAAGCTCTACGCCGCGCTCGCCTTCGCCCGCGCCAACCGGCTCGACGGCCCGGTCTTCGGCGCTTCCCGGCCGCGCTTCGGCATCGTCACCGCCGGCAAGTCGTACCTCGATACGCGCCAGGCGCTCGACGATCTCGGCATCGACGAGGCGCTAGCGCGCGACATCGGCCTCGCCGTCTACAAGGCGGCGATGACCTGGCCGCTGGAGCCCGAAGGCGTGCGCCGCTTCGCCGAGGGACTCGACGAGATCCTGGTGGTCGAGGAGAAACGCGCGTTGATCGAGAACCAGCTCAAGGAACAGCTCTACCACTGGGAGGCCGCCAAGCGCCCGCGGGTGATCGGCAAGTTCGACGAAACCGGCGACTGGGCGCTGCCGTCGATCGACGAACTCACCCCGGCGCGGATCGCGCGCGTCATCGCCCGGCGCATCGCCCGCTTCCACACCAGCGAAGCGATCGAGGGCCGCCTCGCCTTTCTCGAACGCAAGGAAGCGGCGCTCGCCGACTGGAGCGCGCCGATCGAACGCCTGCCCTACTTCTGCTCGGGCTGCCCGCACAACACGTCGACGCGCGCGCCCGCGGGCAGCCGCGCGCTCGCCGGCATCGGCTGCCACTACATGGCGCTGTGGATGGACCGCGATACCGAGACCTTCACCCAGATGGGCGCCGAGGGCGCGACCTGGATCGGCCAGGCGCCGTTCACCGACACGCCGCACGTGTTCCAGAACCTCGGCGACGGCACCTATTTCCATTCGGGGCTTCTCGCCATCCGCGCCGCGGTCGCGGCCAACGTCAACATCACCTACAAGCTGCTCTACAACGACGCCGTCGCGATGACCGGCGGCCAGCCGATGGACGGCCCGCTCAGCGTGCCGCAGATCACCCACCAGCTCTACGGCGAAGGGGTGCGCCGCATCGCCGTGGTCGCCGACGAGCCCGGCAAGTACCCGCTCGGCGCCCGTTTCGCCGCAGACGTCACGATCCACCACCGCGACGCGCTCGACCGCGTGCAGCGCGACCTGCGCGAATTCCCCGGCGTCTCGGTATTGATCTACGACCAGGTCTGCGCCACCGAGAAGCGTCGCCGCCGCAAGCGCGGAACGATGGTCGATCCGGCCCGGCGGGTGGTCATCAACGCCGCGGTCTGCGAAGGCTGCGGCGACTGCGGCGCGGTCTCGAACTGCCTGTCGGTGATCCCGCTCGAAACCGAGTTCGGGCGCAAGCGCGCGATCGACCAGTCGTCGTGCAACAAGGACTTCACCTGTCTCAAGGGCTTCTGCCCGAGCTTCGTGACGGTGGAGGGCGGCAGGCTACGGCGTCCCCGGGGAGCGTCCGACGACGAGGCGTTGCCGGCGCTGCCCGAGCCCGATCTCCCCGTTCTTGACGAACCCTACGGCGTGCTCGTCACCGGGGTCGGCGGCACCGGCGTGGTGACCGTCGGCGCGCTGCTCGGCATGGCCGCGCACCTCGAGGGCAAAGGCGTCACGGTGCTCGACATGACCGGGCTCGCCCAGAAGTACGGCGCCGTGACCAGCCATCTGCGCTTCGCCGAGAAGCCTGCGGACATCCACGCGGTGCGTCTCGCCGCCGGCGGGGCGCGCCTGCTGCTGGGCTGCGATCTGGTGGTCGCCGCAGGGTCCGACGCGCTGGCGAAGATCGCCAGGGGCGCGACGCGGGCGGTGGTCAACGGCCACGAATCGCCGACCGGAGAGTTCGCGCGCCAGCCCGACCTCGCCTTCCCCGGCGCGGCGCTGCGCGACCGCATCGTCGCGGCCGCCGGTGCCGACGGCGCCGAGTTCATCGACGCGACCCGGCTGGCGAGTGCGCTTCTGGGCGATACCATCGCCGCCAACCTGCTGCTCGTCGGCCATGCCTGGCAGCGCGGGCTGATCCCGTTGGGCGCCGCGGCGATCGCGCGCGCGATCGAGCTCAACGGGGTTGCGGTCGAGGCCAACCAGCGCGCCTTTCTCTGGGGCCGGCTCTGCGCCCATGACCGCGCGTTCGTCGAGGCGCGCGCCGCCGCCGCGGCGCCCGCCGAACCCGGGGACCGGCGCATTTCGGCGAGCCTCGACGAGATCATCGCGCGCCGCGCCGACCAACTCGTCGCATATCACGACGCGGCTTACGCCCGGCGCTATGCCGAACGCGTCGCCCGCCTGCGCGCCGTCGAGGCCGAAAAGACCCCGGGCCGCGAAGGGCTCGCCGAAGCGGTCGCGCGCGGCTATTTCAAGCTGCTCGCCTACAAGGACGAATACGAGGTGGCGCGGCTGTTCGCCGATCCCGGGTTCCGGCGCCGCATCGCCGGGCAGTTCGAGGGCGACTACCGGCTCCGCTTCCACCTCGCCCCGCCGCTCCTGGCAAGGACCGACCCCGGGACCGGCGTGGCGCTGAAATCCGAATACGGGCCGTGGATGATGACGGCCTTCCGCCTGCTCGCCCGCCTCAAACGCCTGCGCGGCACGCCGTTCGACCCCTTCGGCCGGTCGTCCGAGCGCCGCGCCGAACGCCGGCTGATCGCCGAGTACGAAACCGTCCTCGACGAGATCGCCGCCGGGCTCGACCACGACAACCACGCGCTCGCCGTCGAGATCGCGAACCTGCCCGGGCAGATCCGCGGCTTCGGCCACATCAAGACGGCGGCGATCGCCTGCGCCAGGGCGCGCGAGGCCGAACTGCTCGCCGCATTCCGCAAATCCGGCGCGCGCGCCAGCGCGGCGGAGTGACGGCGAAGGAACGCAGACCGATACGGAGGACGGGATGGCAACAGAAGGAACCGCGCTGATCGTCGGCGTCGGCGGCGGGCTGGGCGCGGCGCTCGGACGGCGCTTCGCCCGCGCCGGCATGGCGGTGGCGCTCGCCGCGCGATCCGCCAAGACCACCGAGGCGCTCGCCGCCGAGATCGCAAGCGCGGGCGGCGCGGCGCGGGCCTATGACGCCGACGCCACCGACGAGGCGGCGGTCGCCGGGCTGTTCGAGCGGTTGCGTGGCGACCTCGGCGAACCCGACCTCGTGGTCTACAACGCCGGCGCGTACCAGCGCGCGAGCATCCTCGAGGCGAGCGCCGCGGATTTCGAGCGCTGCTGGCGCGTCGCCTGCCTCGGCGGCTTCCTGGTCGGGCGCGAAGCCGCCAGGGCGATGGCGGCGCGCGGCTCGGGCACCATCATCTTCACCGGCGCGACCGCTTCCTTGCGCGGCAGCGCCGGCTTCTTCAACCTCGCGGTCGGCAAGTTCGGCCTGCGCGCGTTGGCGCAGTCGATGGCGCGCGAGCTGGGACCGCAGGGCGTGCACGTCGCCCATGTCATCATCGACGGGCAGATCGCCGGCCCCTACTACGCCGAACTCGTCAAGCAGCGCGGACCCGACGCGCTGCTCGCGCCCGACGCCATCGCCGAGGCCTACCACGCGCTGCACGTTCAGCAGCGCAGCGCCTGGACGCAGGAACTCGACCTCAGACCCTGGGTCGAGAAATTCTAGAGCGCAACTCGCTTCGCGTGACCGGTCAATCCCCGGCGTCGGCGCGGATCATGTCGGCGGCCTTCTCGCCGATCATGATCGCCGGGGCGTTGGTGTTACCCGAAACCAGCGTCGGCATGATCGAGGCGTCGGCGACGCGCAGGCCCGCGACGCCGCGCACGCGCAACCGTTCGTCGACCACCGCCTGCGGATCGCTTCCCATCCGGCAGGTGCCGACCGGGTGGAAGATGGTGCCGCCGGTTTCGCGAATGTAGGCGAGGAGATCGTCGTCGCTCGCGACCGCGGGGCCGGGCTTGCGCTCCTCGGCGATATGGGCGGCGAGCGCCGGCGCGGCCGCGATCCGGCGGGCGAGCTTGATGGCGGCGACCGTGGTCTCGCGGTCGAGCGCCGTCGCCAGATAGTTGGTGGCGATCGCCGGCGGCGCGGTCGGATCGGGCGAACGGATCGCGACGCTGCCGCGGCTTTCGGGTCTGAGCTGACAGACCGAAACCGTGATGCCGGGAAAATCGTGCAGGCCGGGATCGCCGCGCCGGATGCCCGCGACCGGCCGCTCGGAGCTCAGCGGCAACAGGTGGAACTGGACGTCGGGCGTTTCGCTCTCGGGCCGGGTGCGCGCGAACACCCCGACCTGTCCGGCGCTGACGGTCATCGGCCCGCGCCGGAACAGCGCGTAGCGCAACGCGACCCCGACCTTGCCGCGCCAGGTCCGCAGGTCGTCGTTGACCGTGATCGGCCGGGTGCAGCGGTAGATCGCCTTGGCCTGCAAATGGTCCTGCAGGTTGGCGCCGACGCCGGGCAGGTCGCACACTACCTCGACGCCGTGCTCGCTGAGCAGCGCCGACGGCCCGATCCCCGAGAGCTGGAGCAGCTGCGGCGTATTGATGGTGCCGCCCGAAACGATGATTTCGCGGCCCGCCCGCGCCGCGCGCGCCTCGCCGCCGACGGTGTATTCGACGCCGACGGCGCGGCGGCCCTCGAACCGCACCCGGCGGGCGAGCGCGTCGACCTCGACGTGAAGGTTGGACCGCCGTCGCGCCGGACGCAGATAGGCCGACGCGGCGCTGCAGCGCCGGCCGCGGCGGCTGGTGAGCTGGTAATAGCCGACGCCGTCCTGAACCGCGCCGTTGAAGTCGGGGTTGTAGGGCAGGCCGGCCTCGACCGCGGCGGCGACGTAGGCGCGGCAGATTTCGCGGTCGTCGGCGAGGTCGGAAACGCCGAGCGGCCCGCCGGCGCCGTGCAGGTCGTCGGCGCCGCGTTGCTGGTCCTCGGATTTCCTGAAGTAGGGCAAGACGTCGTCCCAGCCCCAGCCCGCATTGCCGAGCTGGCGCCAGTGGTCATAGTCCCGGGGCTGGCCGCGGACGTAGATCAGGCCGTTGATCGCGCTCGATCCGCCGAGCACCTTGCCGCGTGGCCAGATCTGCCGGCGCCCGCCGAGGTTGGGATCGGGTTCGGTCTCGAAACACCAGCTCAGACGGGGGTCGAACATGGTGCGGAAGTAGCCGACCGGGATGTGGAGCCAGGGATTGCGGTCCCGGCCCCCGGCCTCGAGCAGCAGCACATGCGCGCGCGCGTCATCGGAAAGCCGCGCGGCGACCGCGCAGCCCGCCGAGCCGGCGCCGACGACGATATAGTCGTAGACCCGTGCCGCCATCGTCCGCCAGCGCGCTACATCCCCAGCGCCGACTTGTAGAGATCGAGCAGCGCTTCGCGCTCGGCGCGGTCCTGAAGGTCGAGCCGGCGCAGCCGGACGACCTGGCGGAGCGTCCGCACATCGAAGCCGTGGCCCTTGGCCTCGGCGTAGACCTCGCGAATGTCGGCGGCGAGCGCCGCCTTTTCGTCCTCGAGCCGCTCGATGCGCTCGATCAGCGACTTGAGCTGCCCCGCGGCGATGCCGCCCGCGTTCGTCATTCGCGCCCTCGCATTGTTTCGTCCCCGGCCGTGACCGTCGCCCCCGTTGTCGGGGAGGCCCGTTATACCGGCCGCGCCATGGCCCGGCAAGCCGCCCGGACAACGAGTCGTGCGGGTGTTGCCGGGGCGCAGCGCCTGCTACGATCGCCGCCGTTCCAGCCACCGGAGGACGCCGATGCTCAAGCTTGCCTCGATCTTCGCCGCCGTGTTCCTCGCCGAGCTCGGCGACAAGACGCAGCTCGCCACCCTGCTGTTCGCCAGCGACCGCAGTCTCAATCCGCTGCTGGTCTTCGCCGCGGCGTCAGCGGCGCTGGTGGCGTCGACCGCGATCGCGGTGCTGCTCGGCAGTCTCGCTTCGCGCTACTTCGCGATGCTGCCGCTCAAGCCGATCGCCGGCGTCGGCTTCGTCGGTATCGGGAGCTGGATGCTGATCGAGCATTTCCGGGCGGCGGTGCTGTCGTGAGCGCCGCGCGCACGACGCAACGCGCGATCGCTAAACGGCTTCGTCGAACCAGTGCTCGCCGGCCTCGCCGTATTCGTCGAGGCTCGCCTTGTAGCCCGCGACCTGGGCGTCGGTCGATTCTTTCTGGTGTTGCTTCTTCCACTCGGCGTAGGGCGCGCCGTAAATGATCTCGCGCGCCTCGTCGTAGCTCAGTTCGACGCCGCGCTCGTGCGCCGCCGCCCGGTACCACTTGGCGAGGCAGTTGCGGCAGAAGCCGGCGAGCGTCATCAGGTCGATGTTCTGCACGTCGGTGCGCCGGCGAAAGTGATGCACCAGACGGCGGAGCACCGCGGCCTCGACCTCGGTGCGGGTCTTGTCGTCCATGGCTCGTCCTCCCGATCTCGCATCCCTGGCCGCTAATGTGGGGCGCCGGCCCGCCGCCGTCCAGCGATCCTACGCCGTCCAGCGACCCTACGCCGTCCCGAGGCCGCTCACGGTGTCGTCGATCAGGAAATCGACGACCGCGCGCAGCGCTTCCGATTCGTCGGCGCCGTCGGCTCGTGCCGCACGGAAGACGCGAAGCTGGCGGTCGGCGCTGGTGCCGCGCGCGGCGATCTCGCGCGCATGCTCGACCTCGGCGACGCAATCGAGCGCCTCGGCGTCCTCGCGCACCAGTTCGACCAATTCCTCGATCAGCTCGCGGTAGGGTACCAGCACGCCCTTGCCGAAGTCGACGAGCTCGCCCTCGACGCCGTAGCGCTGGGCGCGCCAGCGGTTCTCGTTGACCAGGATGCGCGGGTAGATGCGCCAGCGCTGGTTGGCGCAGCGCAGCCGGTAGAGCATGCTCAGGATGCACTGGGTCAGCGCCGCCACGGTCGCCGCATCGTCGAGCCGGGTGCAGACGTCGGCGATGCGCATCTCGAGCGTCGGGAAGCGCGCGCTCGGACGCAGGTCCCACCACAGTTTGCTGGCGTCCTCGATCAGCCCGGCGGCGACCAGCTGATCGACCATGCGCCGGAATTCGCCGGCGCTTTCGTAGCGGTCGGGGATGCCGGTGCGCGGCAGTGCGTCGAATACGGTGAGACGGTACGACTTGAGCCCGGTGTCCTCGCCGCCCCAGAACGGCGAGGAGGTGCTGAGCGTCAGGAGGTGCGGCAGAAAGTAGCCCATCTGGTTCATCAGGTCGATGCGCAGGTCGTCGTCGGCGATCTCGACGTGGACGTGCATGCCGCAAATCAGCAGGCGACGCGCCGCGCCCTGGAGATCGCGGGCCAGCGCTCGGTAACGCTCCTTCTCGACGCGCTGCTGGCGCTCCCAGCGCCCGAAGGGATGGGTCGAGGCGGCGATCGGCGCGAGCCCGTGGTGCGCTGCGACCTGGGCGACGGTCTCGCGCAGCCGCGCGAGGTCGGTGCGCGCCTCGCGCACGGTCGCGCACGGCCGGGTGCCGACTTCGATCTGGGCGCGCAGGAACTCGGGACTGACCTGACCCTCGAGCAGCGCCTCGCACTCCTCGATCATCGATCCGGGCGGTTCGGCAGCGAGATCGCGGCTGGCCCGATCGACCAGAAGATACTCCTCCTCGATGCCGACGGTCAGCCTGGGCTCGGGCACCGTCATGTCAGCCGCCGCGGCGGCGGAAGGTGCCGGCAGTCGCGCTCATCGATTCATTATAGCGCAGATCAGGAAACGCGCGAGTCGCGGTCCCGCGCCCGCGGGCGCGCTTGATCGGTCGCACGGCGCTCCCTACAATCTGCGCGCATGGCCCCCGAGACCCCGGCCCCCCGCAGGCTTCTCCGCCGCATGTTCTACGCCGCGATCGACGCCGCCGACGCGGCGCGAACGGTGTCGCGCCATCTGCCCGAGCCGCCGCCGGGCCGGACCGTGGTGGTCGGCGCCGGCAAGGCCGCCGCGGCGATGGCGCGGGCCGTCGAGGACAACTGGCGGAGCGATCTTCGCGGGCTGGTCGTGACGCCGTATGGCCACGCCGTCGCCACCACGCATATCGAGGTGGTCGAAGCCGCGCATCCCGTGCCCGACCGGGCGGGCCGCGAGGCGGCGCGGCGCATCCTCGATCTGGTCTCGGGTCTCGGGTCCGACGAGCTTGCCCTCTGCCTGATCTCGGGCGGCGGTTCGGCGCTCTTGGCGCTGCCCGCAGAAGGCGTCAGCCTCGCCGACAAGCAGGCGGTCAACCAGGCGCTGCTGCGCGCCGGCGCGACGATCGCCGAGATGAACTGCGTGCGCAAGCACCTCTCGGCGATCAAGGGCGGCAGGCTGGCCGCGGCGGCGGCGCCGGCGCGGCTGCGCGCGCTCGTCATCTCGGACGTGCCGGGCGACGATCCCTCGGTGATCGCTTCGGGCCCGACGGTGGCCGATCCGACGACCTTCGCCGAGGCCCGCGCGGTGCTCGCAAACTACGCCATCGCGCCGCCGGCCGCGGTCGCGAGGCGCTTCGAGGCGGCCGCCGACGAGACGCCGAAGCCGGGCGACGCACGCCTCGCAAACGCCGAATTCCGGCTCGTCGCCGCGCCCCAGGACGCGCTCGACGCGGCCGCCGCCGAGGCGTATGCGGCGGGGTTTGCTCCGGTCGTGCTGGGCGACAGCCTCGAAGGCGAGGCCCGCGACGTCGGCCTCGTCCACGCCGGCATCGCACGCCAGGTGGTGCGTCACGGGCAGCCGGCGCCCGCGCCCTGCGCGCTGCTTTCCGGCGGCGAAACCACGGTGACGCTGCGCGGCAGCGGCCGCGGCGGGCGCAACGCCGAATTCCTGCTGGCGCTGGTCATCGCGCTCGACGGCCTCGACGGCGTCTGGGCGCTCGCCTGCGACAGCGACGGCATCGACGGCAGCGGGGACAATGCCGGTGCGATCGCCGCCCCCGATACGCTGGCGCGCGCCCGCGCCCTCGGCCTCGACGCCCGCGCCCGGCTCGCCGACAACGACGCCTACGGCTTCTTCGCCGCGCTCGGCGACCTCGTGGTAACCGGTCCAACCCTGACGAACGTCAACGACTTCCGCGCCATCCTGATCAATTCCGGGCGATAAGATTCTAGCGTCCCGCGCCCCGGCGCATTAGGCTTGCGCAGCACAAGGAGGATCATGCGCCGTCAACGAAACGCCAAGATCGTCGCCACCCTCGGGCCGGCGAGCTCGAGCCCGGAGACAATCGAGAGCCTTTTCTCCGCCGGCGCCGACGTCTTCCGTCTCAATCTGAGCCACGGCGAGCACGCCGATCACAAGGCGCGCTACGACATCATCCGGGCGCTCGAGAACAGCGTCGGGCGGCCGATCGCGGTGATGCTCGACCTCCAGGGACCGAAGCTGCGCATCGGCCGCTTCAAGGACGGCGGCGTCGACCTCGTCCCGGGCGCCGGCTTTCGCCTCGATCTCGCGCGCAAGCTCGGCGACGACAGCCGCGTACAGCTCCCCCATCGCGAGGTCTTCGCCGCGCTCGCCCCCGGAATCGATCTCCTGCTCGACGACGGGCGCATCCGCCTGACGATCGAGAAATCGGGCCGCGACTTCGCCGAGACCCGGGTGACGGTCGGCGGCCCGCTTTCCGACCACAAGGGCGTCAACCTGCCGCAGCTGGCGCTGCCCATCGCCGCACTCACCGACAAGGACCGCCGCGACCTCCAGTTCGGACTCGACCTCGGCGTCGACTGGGTGGCGCTGTCGTTCGTCCAGCGCGCCGCCGACGTCGCCGAAGCGCGCAAGCTGATCGCCGGACGCGCCGCGGTGATGACCAAGCTCGAAAAGCCCGCGGCGATCGAGCACCTCGACGAAATTATCGATCTTTCCGACGGCATCATGGTGGCGCGCGGCGATCTCGGCGTCGAGCTCGCGCCGGAGAACGTGCCCGGCCTGCAAAAGGAGATCGTCGGCGCCGCGCGGCGCGCCGGCAAACCCGTCGTGGTCGCGACCCAGATGCTCGAATCGATGGTCCATGCCGCAACCCCGACCCGCGCCGAGGCTTCGGACGTCGCCACCGCGGTCTACGACGGCGCCGACGCGGTGATGCTGTCGGCCGAATCGGCGGCCGGAGACTACCCGGTCGAATCGGTCGTGATGATGAACCGCATCATCCGGCGCGTCGAGCAGGACCCGCGTCACCGCAAATTCCTCGAGACCGACCGCGCCGATCCCGAGGCGACCAGCGCCGACGCCATCACCGCGGCGGCCGCGCAGGTGGCGCAAACCATACGCGCCGCGGCGATCGTCAGCTATTCAGTGTCGGGTTCGACGACTCTCAGGGCGGCACGCGAGCGCCCCGCGGTGCCCATCCTGGGACTCACGCCCAAGCCGGACATCGCGCGGCGCCTCGCCATGGCCTGGGGCGTACACTCGGTGCTCACCGAGGACGCCACCGACTTCGTGGACATGACCGAGCGAGCCTGCCACGTCGCGCTGCAGCACGGTTTCGCCCAGGTCGGCGACCGCCTGGTGATTACCGCGGGCGTGCCTTTCGGCACGCCGGGCTCGACCAATACGCTGCGCATCGCCTGGGTCGGCGCCAAAGCCGAACGCCGCAAGAAACCGCGCTCCTGAGCCCCTTTAACGGCGCGCCGGGCCGCGCCTCCGGGTTAGCCTTCGATCGCGGCGGCCGGCTCGTCGGGGACGATCCTGGCGACGAGGCCGGCGTTCTCGCGCACCGCCGCCTCGATCGCGGCGGCGACGTCGGGATTTTCCTTCAGGAACTGCTTGGCGTTCTCGCGGCCCTGGCCGATGCGCTGGCTGTCGTAGGAGAACCACGAGCCCGACTTCTCGACGACGCCGGCCTTGACCCCGAGGTCGAGGAGCTCGCCGGCCTTGGAGATGCCCTCGCCGTACATGATGTCGAACTCGACCGTCCTGAACGGCGGCGCCATCTTGTTCTTGACGACCTTGACGCGGGTCTGGTTGCCGACGATCTCGTCGCGATCCTTGATGGCGCCGATGCGGCGGATGTCGAGGCGCACCGAGGCGTAGAACTTGAGCGCGTTGCCGCCGGACGTGGTCTCGGGGTTGCCGAACATGACGCCGATCTTCATGCGGATCTGGTTGATGAAGATGACGGTGCAGCGCGAGCGCGCGATCGAGGAGGTGAGCTTGCGCAGCGCCTGGCTCATCAGCCGCGCCTGCAGGCCGACATGGGTGTCGCCCATCTCGCCTTCGAGTTCGGCGCGCGGCACCAGCGCCGCCACGCTGTCGATGACCAGCGCGTCGATGGCGCCCGAACGCACCAGCGTATCGGCGATCTCGAGCGCCTGTTCGCCGGCGTCGGGCTGCGAAATCAGGAGGTTTTCGACGTCGACGCCGAGCTTCGCCGCGTAGATCGGATCGAGCGCGTGCTCGGCATCGATGAAGGCGCAGATGCCGCCGCGCTTCTGCGCCTCGGCGACCGCGTGGAGCGCCAGCGTCGTCTTGCCCGAGCTTTCGGGTCCGTAGATCTCGACGACACGCCCGCGCGGCAGACCGCCGATGCCGAGGGCGATATCGAGGCCGAGCGAGCCGGTGGGAATGATCTCGGCCTCGACCGCGATTTCGTTCTGGCCGAGCTTCATCACCGAGCCCTTGCCGAAGGCCCGCTCGATCTGGCTGAGGGCGGCGTCGAGCGCCTTCTGCTTGTCCATATCCCCTTTCTCGACGAGCCGCAGCGGCGTGTCCGTCATGATTCCGTCTCCCTTATCCCATAGCGTCTTCGGCAATGCAATCGAGCCCGATTGTACATGTTTTGTTCCGGCATGCAAGA
>JBHHZM010000029.1:0-27606 GCA_046758065.1 Alphaproteobacteria bacterium
ACGTGAAGATACTCCGAGCGTCGTTTGAGTCGGGCGATGCCGCCGGCCATCCTAGGCAGAGAGACGCTTGCGCCGCTTGAATCGGCGCCTGGCCAGGATCTTGCGGCCGGCAACGGTCGCCATGCGGGCACGAAATCCGTGACGCCGCTTACGGACGATGACGCTGGGCTGGTATGTACGCTTCACCGGATATGCTCCGTCGGTTCAGTCGGCCCTGGCGGGGCCGGGAAGGCGCTTTGCTCTATAGAAGCCCGGTATGGCCGAGTCAATCGCCCGCCGCGCCGCTTCGCGGCGATGCGGTGCGCTCCGCCTAGTCGAGCCCGAATTTGCTGAAGCGCTTGTGGAATTTGGCGACTTGGCCGCCGGTGTCGACGATCCGGGTCGCCCCGCCGGTCCAGGCGGGGTGGGAACGGGGATCGACGTCGAGGGTCAGCGTGTCGCCGGGCTGCCCCCAGGTCGAGCGGGTGGTAAAGCTCTTCCCGTCGGTCATCACCACGGTGATCTCGTGGTAGTCCGGATGGATGCCCTTCTTCATCACGCTTCTCCCGAAATCCGAGGCGCGAGTTATAGCGAAGCCGGGGCCTTAGGGCAAGCGACCAATCTCCCCGTCGGGCTTGTTTTCGGCGTCCGCTTGCGATACCGATAGCCGCGCGTTTCACCCGCCGGACGAAAACCGAATGACAGTCGATCAGAGCCGAAACCCGGCCGCCGTTGAGTTCCGGCGACCGTCCAGGTTCGCACCATGAGGCCCAAGACCGCGCCGGGTCCGGAGGCGGCGGTCGAGCGGCCGAAGGGCCGCGATCTCGGCGAACTGCGCCATGTCCTGCGTTTCCTCCGGCCCTACAAGCTGGCGGTCGCCGGCGCGCTGGTGGCGTTGACGACGGCCGCGGCGACGGTGCTCGCGCTCGGGCTCGGGTTGCGCCGGCTGGTCGACGAGGGCTTCAAGGGCGATAGTACGGCGCTGCTCGACCAGGCGCTGATCGTCATGTTCGGCGTCATCGCCCTGATGGCGCTGGCGAGCTACGGACGGTTCTACCTGGTTTCCTGGATCGGCGAGCGCGTCGTCGCCGATATTCGCCGGGCGGTCTACGACCACATCATCGGCCTCAGCCCCGCCTTCTTCGAAATCACCAAGACCGGCGAGATTCTGTCGCGCCTGACCACCGACACCACCGTTCTCCAGGTCGTTCTCGGCGCCACCGCATCGACGGCGCTGCGTAACCTGCTGATGTTGATCGGCGGCACGGTGCTTCTGGCGGTGACGAGCCCCAAGCTCACCGGCCTCGTCTTTCTGGTCGTGCCGGCGGTGATTCTGCCGATCGTCTTCTTCGGCCGGCAGGTCCGCCGGCTGTCGCGTCTCAGCCAGGACCGCGTCGCCGACGTCGGCGCTCATATCGACGAATCCATCCACGCGGTGCGCACCGTCCAGGCCTTTGGTCACGAGACATACGAACGCCGCCGTTTCGCCGCCCACGTCGAGGCCGCCCTCGCCGCGGCGCTACGACGCATACGGGCGCGCGCCATGCTCACTGCGCTGGTCATCGTCACCGTGTTCGGCGCCGTCGGCACCGTGCTGTGGATCGGCGGTCACGACGTCATCGCCGGGCGCATCACCGCGGGCGAGCTGTCCGCCTTCGTCTTCTACGCGGTGATCGTCGCCAGCGCGGTCGGCGCGCTCAGCGAAGTGATCGGCGAGGCGCAACGCGCTGCCGGCGCGACCGAGCGGCTGATGAACCTGCTGGCGGTCAAGCCCCAGATTTCGGCGCCCGCAGAGCCCGTCGCCCTGCCCGAACCGCCGCAGGGCCACGTCGCGTTCGACAACGTCACTTTTCACTACCCGACACGTCCCGAAGCCGTTGCGCTCCATGATTTCACACTGCGCGTCGCGCCCGGCGAGACGGTGGCGCTGGTCGGTCCCTCGGGGGCGGGCAAGACCACCGTGTTCCAGCTCCTCCTGCGCTTTTACGATCCCGACGACGGGGTGGTCAGCCTCGACGGCGTGCCGCTGACCGAGGCCGATCCACAGGCCGTGCGCAGGCGCCTTGCGTTGGTGCCGCAGGAACCCGTGATTTTCGCCGCCGACGCCCGGGACAATATCCGCTACGGTCGCCCCGAGGCGAGCGACGAAGAGGTGCGCGCCGCGGCCGAAGCCGCCGCGGCGGTCGAGTTTCTCGACGCGCTGCCGCAAGGTTTCGCCGCCTTTCTCGGCGAGCGCGGCGTGCGGCTTTCGGGCGGGCAGCGCCAGCGCATCGCCATCGCGCGTGCTTTGTTGCGCAACGCCCCGGTGCTGCTGCTCGACGAGGCGACAAGCGCGCTCGACGCCGAGAGCGAACACGCGGTCCAGGAGGCACTCGAGCGGCTCATGGCGGGACGCACGACGCTGGTCATCGCCCATCGCCTGGCCACGGTGCTCAAGGCCGACCGCATCGTGGTCATGGATGAAGGCCATGTCGTCGCCGAAGGCACGCACCACGAACTGATCGCCCAGGGGGGACTCTACGCCCGTCTTGCCGAGCTTCAGTTCGACACCGATCGCGCGGCGCGCGAGGCGGGAACGTCGCCGGCGTTCGATGCGGCGGCGCTTTCGGCGGGGTAAGCCGCCCACCGGCGCTTCGAAATCCGGGTTAATCGCCCTTCGCCGGCTGGCCTGCGGATCGGCGGCGCGCAAGCATCCGCCCGACCGCCCGAAAGGCGAGCGGCGCGAGAATTACCACCAGGAAAATGCGCACGACGTGGTGCGAGGAAACGAAGGCGGGGTCGATGCCCAGCGCCAGCGCGATCAGGCTCATCTCGGCCAGTCCGCCGGGCGAGTAGGCGAGTACGAGCGCCTCGATCGGCAGGCCGGTTGCACCGTTGATGGCGAGACTCAGGCCGACGCAGAGACCGAGCATCAGCACGGTGGAGCCGGTGGCGACCGCGATCGCATGCAGGACGCGGCGCAGCGGCACACCGGCGAAGCGGCAGCCGATGGCGCTGCCGACGACGATCTGGGCGATGACGATGAGTTCGCTCGGCGGCTTCGATGCCGTGAGCTCCATCAGATGCGCTGCGGCGCTCAGCGCCATCGGTCCGGTGAGCGCCGCCAACGGCAGGCGGATCGCCCGTGCCGCGAAAAAGCCGACAACGCCGCACAGCACGAGCAGTGCGAGATCGCCGGCCGGAATCGTGGCGAACGGCGCGAAGGCCGGACCGATCCCGCCCGGCGGCGGCGCGTAGCCCTCGACGAGGCGGAACCAGAAGGGGATGGTCAGTACCACGAGCAGGATGCGCGAGGCATGGGTGAGCGCGATCGTGCGGTCATCGCCGCCCATCGCGCCGCCTAGCAGGATCATCGCGCTGAGTCCGCCGGGAATCGCCGAGAAATAGGCGGTCGTCCGGTCGTAGCGTCCAACGCGTCGGAAATAGATCGTGGCAAGTCCCGCGCTCGCGGCGACGAAGACGAAAAGCGCCGAAAGGCTCACCCCCCATTCGCCGAGGCGGGCGAACATCGCGGGGCGGAACGCGCTGCCCAGCATGACGCCGAGCACGGCGATCATCAGCGCGCGCAGCGGCGGATGGACCCTGACCTTCGCGCCGCCGAGCGCGCAGACCGTGGTCAGGCACATGGCCCCCATCATCCAGGCGAGCGGCAGCCGCGCCCAGGCGAACAAAGCGCCGCCCACGGCGCCGACCGCGAGGGTCAGCGCGACGGTGCGCAGATCGGCGGCGGCGGGCGGCGCGATCCGGCGCATCCGGGGTTCAGCGGTTGGTCAGCTTGAGTTCGATGCGCCGATTGCGGCGATGCGCGATCTCGTCGTCACGCGGGTCGAGGGGCTGGAACTCGCCGAAGCCGGTGGCGGCGAGACGCTCGGGCGGCACGCCCTGATCGATCAGGAAGTGCACCACCGACATTGCCCGCGCCGTCGACAATTCCCAGTTCGAAGGGAACTTCGGGGTCGCGATCGGCACCTTGTCGGTATGCCCGTCGACCCGCAGGATCCAGTTGATGTCCTCGGGGATATTGCGGGCGATGTCGAGCAGAGCGGTGGCAAGCTGCGCCATCTGGGTCTTGCCGTCCTCCTCGAGTTCGGCCGAGCCCGAGGCGAACAGCACCTCCGACTGGAACACGAAGCGGTCGCCCTCCACGCGAATGTCGGAACGGTTGCCGAGCACTTCGCGCAGCCGGCCGAAGAACTCCGAGCGGTAGCGCTGCAGTTCCTCGACCTTGCCGGCAAGCGCCAGATTGAGCCGCTGGCCGAGATTGGCGATCTCGATCTTTTGTTCCTCGGCTTTGGTCTCGGCGACGTCGAGAACCCTTTCGAGCCGCGCGAGCTGCTGGCGCAGCGCGGCGATCTGGTTGTTGAGCAGCGCGACCTGGGCCTGCGCCTTGTCCGAAAGTTTGCGCTGACGCGAAAGTTCCTCGTCGCTCTGTCTGAGCGCCACGCGCAGCTCCTCGAGGCGCATCTCGCGGTTCTCGATTTCCTTCTGGGCAAGTGCCGTGCGCTCGGCCTCGTCGCTGAGCCGCGCCTCGAGTTCCTTGGAACGGTCGCGCAGGCTGGTGTATTCGGCCCGGAGGCTCGTCAGGTCGCTCTCGGCCGTCTGGAGCGCCGCGTCCTTCTCGCCGAGGTCGACGACGAGCACCCGGTTGCGTTCCCGCATCGCCTCGGCGTCCTTCTCGAGCGCGGCAAGCGTTTCCTTGTTCTCGTCCAGCGCCGCGGCAAGTTGGCTCACCTGGCCTTCGAGTTCGGCGCGCACCTTGCGCAGCGCGGCGATATCCTGCCGCAGGCTGGCGAGTTCGGCGAGCTTGAGCTTGATCGTCTCGCGGTCGGCGGTGATCGTCTTCTTGGCCTCGGCGAGCGCCGCGCGCAGCGCCTCGGCTTGGGTCTCCGCCGCCTTGGCGCGGTCGCGGATTTCGGTGAGCCGCAGGTCGAGGGCGTCACGCTCCGAGAGCACGCTGGTCAGCCGTTCGTTGAGGGCGGCGCGCTCGGCGAGCACGCCGTTGAGCCGGGTGCGCAGGTCGTCGCGTTCGCCGACCGCCGTCGCGAGCTGGGCCGAAAGCTTGTCGCGCGCCGCCGTCGAGCTCTGGAGCTCGGCGGAAAGCTGGGCGACGTTGAGGCGCAGTTCGGCATTGGCCTGACGCTCGAGCGAGAGCAAATCGGCGAGTTCGTTGACCTGCTTGCTGAGCCGGTCGAGCGTTTCGTCCTTGCTCGTCAGCGCGACGTTGAGGAAGTACTGCGCCAGCATGAAGACGACGAGCAGGAAGATGATGACCATGAGCAGCGTCGACAGGGCGTCGACGAAGCCGGGCCAGATTTCATTGGTGCGCGGGGCTCGGCGGACTCGGGAGGCCATGGCCGGGGCCAGATCTAGTGTTGCTTGGCGTCGTTGAGCGCGGCGATGGTGCGGGCCAGCATCTTGATCTCGCTGCGCAACTCGTCGACCATCTGGGTGCGTCCCGACACGGTCTCTTCGAGCAGCCGCGACATGTAGACGTCGATGTTGCGGATATGGGCGCGCGTCGCCTCGTCCATGCCGCCCATGTCGCTGCCGAACAGATCATTGAGACGTTGCAGCAGCGGCTTCATGTCCATCTGGTTCTCGACCAGTTTGACCATGAGCGTCTGCTCGGCGTGCATCTGGTCGGTGAGCGTCGCCAGTTTCTCGGTAAGGCTCATCAGCTTGTCATCGGCGACCAGACGGTTCTCCTCGCTGCGTGCGAGCGTGCGCTGCAGGCCTTCGAGGCTGTCGGCGGTCTGTTCGAGCAGGGCGTTGACGTAGGCCGGGACCGATTGGCCGCCCTCGATCAGGCCGGGGCCGCTGGTCAGCCGCGTCAGGCTCGACAGCCATTCCTCGAGGTCGTTGTAGAAACGGTTCTGCGCCTGACTCGCCTGGAGGTCGAGAAAACCGAGAACGAGCGAACCGGCGAGCCCGAACAGCGATGAGCTGAACGCCGTTCCCATACCCGAAAGCGGCGCCTGAAGGCCGGTCTTGAGATCCTGGAAGATGGTGATGATGTCGCCCTCGCCCACGGTCAGCCCCTGGACCACGCCGCCCACCGAGTGAATCGTGTCGAGCAGTCCCCAGAAGGTGCCGAGCAGGCCCAGGAAGATGAGCAGACCGATCAGGTAGCGCGAAATGTCGCGCGACTCATCGAGCCGGGCGCTGATCCCGTCGAGCAGCGTGCGCATCGACAGCGCCGACAGCGACAATCGCCCGGAATGCTCGCCGAGCATGGTCGCCATCGGCGACAGCAGGCGGGGCGGCGCCTGGACCGAAAGCCCGGGCTGGTCGCGGCGGAACTGCTCGATCCAGCGCACCTCGGGATAAAGCCTGAGCACCTGGCGGAAAATGTAGGCGACGCCCAACACCATGACGCCGACGATCAACCCGTTGAGCAGCGGATTGGCCACGAACGCCCGCTCGATCATCTCGAACAGCAGCCCCGTGACGATGATCACGATGCCGAGGAACACGATCATGCGGGTGATGAAAATCTGCGGACGGGTCATCGACGCACGCTACTGGCTGTCAGGCGCTTGGTGTCGGACATTCGGCGGTCGGCCGGGTCAACGGTTGGCGAGCACGATGTCGACACGGTCGGGCGGCCCGTCTTTCGAGCGGTTGCCCAGGGCGCGCACGTCGATGCGGGTGCTGCGGACCCCGGCTTCGATCAGAAAGGCGCGCACGGCGAGCGCCCGCGACAGCGACAGCCGCCGCGCCGAGCTGGGGCTTCCGGTCGCGGAACCGGCGTAGGCCTTGACCTGCACGCGCAGCGATTCCGAGCCGGCGAGCTTCGCCGCGAGAGACTTGAGGCCGCCCTCCGCCGTCTTCGGCAGGTCGGCGGAATCTTTGCCGAACTCGATGCGCAGCGTATCGCCGGAAAGCACGGCGCCGACCTCGGGCGCCGGCGGCAGCGCGGCTATCTGCTTCGCCGGTGCGGCGGGCGCCGGGGCAACGGGCTTGGGTTGTGGCGGTGGCGCGGTCGCCGCCGGTGGCTCGGGCACTGCCGCGACGACCGGCTGCGGCACCGGTTCCGGAACCGGTGCGGGAGGCGCGGCAGGCGCCGGCTGTGCGGCCGGTGCAGGCGGCGACGTTGCGACGGACGCGGGAGGCGGTGTCGTCAGGACCGGCGCCGGCTCGGCGGTCACCACGGACGGGGGCGCCGGCGGCAAGGGGGGCGGCGGTGGCGGGGACGGTAGCGCAACCGCCTCGACTTGCGGCGTGACGCCGGTGGGCGGCCGCAGTTTGATGGTTTTCTCCGGCTTCCGCGCGGCGCCGGGCGGCAATCGGAGATGTCCCGGGGCCGACCCGGCCTCGAGCGCCCTGAGCACTCCCAGGTTGACCTCGACTTCGGGAAGTCCGCTGCCGCCGACGATCACCGTGTCCTGTGCCGTCGCGACGTTTCCCACGGCGAATCCGGCGCAGGCGAAGACGGCAAGCGCCGCGGCCGTGCAGGGCCGTGACGCGCGCGGGTACAGGCGCAATCGGCGGACCATGGTTCCTGTTTTCCGCACTCCTTCGGCAGCGCTGTATCCGGGATGTGATCGCACGCCGCCGCGGCGGCACCATAGCTTACGGACATGTAGAGAACAACCGCCTTGCCGAACGGGACGGCGGGCGTTTCAGTTTCTTCCGGCTTCGGCGAGCACGTCCAGCAGGCGCGTGTGCAGCCGGTCGTTGGCGGCGAGAACGTTACACGACGACAGCACGTCGGGACCGCCGTCGATCTCGCTCACGAAACCGCCCGCCTCGCGCACCACGAGCAGGCCGGCGGCGATGTCCCACGGCGAAAGCGCCGGTTCCCAGAACCCCTCGTAGCGGCCGGCGGCAACGTAGGCGAGGTCGAGCGCCGCCGAACCCAGCCGCCGCACCCCGACGCAATTGGCCATGATCGCGGCGAGCTGGTCGAGATATTCGGGATGCTCTTCGCGGCCGCGCCACGGAATGCCGGTGGCGATCATCGCGTCGGCGAGCCGGGCGCGCGACGAGACCCGTATCCGCCGGTCGTTGAGGAAGGCGCCGCCGCCCTTCTCGGCGCGAAACAACTCGTCGCGCAAGGGGTCGTAGATGACCCCGGCGACGATCTCGCCCTCCTGCTCGAGCGCGATCGAGATGCAGAAATGCGGGATGCCGTGCAGGAAGTTGAGCGTGCCGTCGAGCGGGTCGACGATCCAGCGCCGCGCGCCGTCCTCGCCCGCCACCTCGCCCGATTCCTCGAGCACGAGTCCATAGGCGGGTCGGGCATGGGAAAGTTCGCGACGCAGCACCTTCTCGGCCTGAATGTCCGCGGCGGTAACGAAGTCGTTCGGCCCCTTGCGCGAGACCTGCAGGTTCTCGACCTCGCCGAAATCGCGCACGAGGCCGCGCGCCGCCCTGTAGGCCGCCTGGCTCATTACCGTGATGATGGCGGAGCGGACGGCCATGTCACACGCCGTTTCAGTCGCGCGCGCGTTCTTTGTAACTGCCGTCCGTCGTATGGACGACGATGCGCGTGCCGGTCTCGATGTGCGGCGGGACCATGGTGCGCACGCCGTTGTCGAGCATCGCCGGCTTGTACGACGACGCCGCAGTCTGTCCCTTGACCACGGCCTCGGTCTCGGACACCTCGAGCACCACGGTTTCGGGCAACTGTACCGAAAGCGGTTCGCCTTCGTAGCTATGTACGGTGATCATCATGCCGTCCTGCAGGAACACGCCCTGATCGCCGATCATGTCGCGCGGCAGCGTGATCTGGTCGTAGGTTTCGGTGTCCATGAACGTCAGCTGGTCGCCGTCGGCGTAGAGATACTGATAGTCCTTTTCGTCGAGGCGCACCCGCTCGACGCTCTCCGAGGCGCGGAACCGCTCGTTGAGCTTGGTGCCGGCCCGGATATCCTTGAGCTCGACCTGCAGATACGCGCCGCCCTTGCCGGGCTGGGTATGGGCCGTCTTCACCGCCCGCCAGAGGCGCCCCTGATGCTCGATGACCATACCGGGGCGGATGGCGTTGCCGTTGATTTTCATGGCGCTGACGACGTGGACCGCAAGGGTGGCAGGGGTTGTTGCGGCGCAACGTATCAGCTTGATCCCGGGCTTTCAACGGCCCTGTCGATCGCCGAAATGAAGGCGGCGACGGCCGCCGACGGTCCTTTGGCGGCGGACCACACGGCCGCGCAAACGGCGAGGAAATCGGCTCCGGCGGCGACCGGCGAGGCGCAGTTTTCAGGCGTGATCCCGCCGACGGCGACGCCGGGAATCTCCATCAACCCGCTCCACCAGGCGATGGTTTCGACGCCGACGACCGCGGCCTGGGGAATCGTCGGCGAGGGGAAAACCGCGCCGAACGAAACGTAGTCGGCGCCAGCCTCGGCGGCATCCATCGCCGCGTGTCGCGAGCCGCCGCAGGAGGCGCCGACGATGGTCCCGGCGCCGAGACGGGAGCGCGCCATCGCGACGGCGCCCGAATCCGCGAGATGCACGCCGTCGGCGCCGAGCTCGGCCGCGAGATCGACCCGGTTTTCGAGCAGGAAGGCAACGTCGCGCGCGTGACAAACCGCCATCAACGCCCGGGCGGCGGCGCGGATGTCGTCGTCGTCCGCGCGCGGCAGGCGGAGCTGGACACAGGCGACGTCGCCGGCGTCGAGCGCGGCGGCGAGTTCGCCGGCGAAGGCGGCGGCTTCGAATCGCGGCGGCGTGATCAGATAGAGGCGGCAGTGCCGGGTTGCCGCGTCGGGAGCCATCGAACCGCCGCCCGTGTCCCTCAGGCGGCGTCCTTTTCCATCTCGGGGCTGTAGCGGCCGTAGCGCGCCGCGCTGTTGAGTTCGGCACGGCGGTAGAAGGCCCGGCGCGCCTTTTCGGCATTCTCGGCCTTGCCCGCCCAGACCTTGAGCGGCGGCGCCTGCAGCGCCCGGCCGTAGGAGAAGCTGAGCTGCCAGGGGTGCGCGATCTCCATGGCGTTCATGGCGTTGAGGTGCGCGGTCGCCTGCGCGTCGCTCTGGCCGCCCGAGAGGAAGACGATGCCGGGCACCGCGGCGGGCACGCAGCGGCGCAGGCTCGCGACCGTCGCTTCGGCGACCTCGGCGACGCCCGCCTGCGGCCGGTGGTCCTTGCCGGGCAGCACCATGTTGGGCTTGAGCAGCATGCGTTCGAGCACGACGCCCTGCTCGAACAGCGCGGCGAAAACGCGATGCAGCGTGACCTCGGTGACCCCGGCGCAGCGTTCGAGCGAATGATCGCCGTCCATCAACACCTCGGGCTCGACGATGGGCACCAGTCCCGCCTCCTGCGACAGCGCGGCGAAGCGCGCCAGCGCATGCGCGTTGACGTCGATGCAATTGGTCGTCGGGATCCGCTCGCCGATGGTGATGACGGCGCGCCATTTGGTGAAGCGGGCGCCGAGCTCGGCGTACTCGGCGAGCCGGTCGCGCAGACCGTCGAGGCCTTCCGTCACCTTTTCGCCCGCCGCGCCCGCGAGCGCCTTGGAGCCCTTGTCGACCTTGATGCCGGGGATGATGCCCTGGGCTTCGAGCACGTCGACGAAGCGGCGACCGCTGGCGGCCTTCTGGCGGATGGTCTCGTCGAACAGGATGACGCCCGAGATGAACGCTCCCGCCCCCGGGGTGGCGAACAGGATTTCGCGGTAATCGCGCCGGTTCTTCTCGGTCGATTCGACGTTGATCGCATCGAAGCGCTTCTTGATGGTGGGCGTGCTCTCGTCGGCCGCGAGGATGCCCTTGCCCGGCGCAACGAGGGCGTTGGCGGTGGCTTCGAGATCGTGTGCCATGGCTGCGGATCCTCCGATTCGGCGGCTGCCGCGGCCGGTTCGGGCGCGGGCGCGGCCGCCCTGTCGTGACTGGGGATTTGCCCTTCTGATAGCCCAGCGCGGGGGGTTTTGCAATGTTCGCCGGCGCCGGTCGGCTCAGTCGGTTCGACCGGCGAAAAACGCCCGGCAGGCGGCCTTCGGATCGGCCAAATCGAGCAGATCGAGCGCGGCTTCGTCCGGCTCGCCGCCGACCAGGCGCGCGCCGCATTGCCCGGCGATGTCTGCGATCCGGCGGCGGGTTTCGGTCGGGCCCGAGAAACGCAACGCCTTCCAGCCGATGCGCAGCGCGCCCTGCGCCGTGCCGGCGTCGTCGCCGCAGTCGATGACCGCCGTGACGGATACGTCCGGGTGTTCGGCGAGCGCGCGATCGACGATCGCCTTGAGATATTGGACTCCGGCGTAGGCCGCGGCGCCCGGCGCCGTCGTCAGCGTCAGCGGAGCCCCCGTCTCGCGGGCCGCGGCGAGCGCCGCGCGGGCGTCGTCGAGCGAATGGAAGACGACGGTGGGCGCGCGTCTCACGGCCTGAGCGCCGCCACTCCCGGGAGTTCCTTGCCTTCGAGCCATTCGAGGAACGCGCCGCCGGCCGTCGATACGTAGGAGAAGGCGTCGAGCGCGCCCGCCTTGGCGAGCGCCGCAATCGTGTCGCCGCCGCCGGCGATGCTCGTGAGCTTGGCCTCGCGGGTAAGGCGGGCGACCGCGCCCGCGACCGCGTTGGTGCCGGCGTCGAAGCCGTCGAGCTCGAAGGCGCCGAGCGGACCGTTCCAGATCACGGTGCGCGCGCTTTCGAGGCGGGCGGCGATCGCCGCCGCGCTTTCGGGGCCAATGTCGAGGATCATGGCGTCCTCGGGCACGCGGTCGATCGGGACGGTGCGGTGTGGCGCGGCGGCCTCGAACCTGGCCGTCACCACCGCGTCGCTCGGCAGCAGCACCTCGCAGCCGGCGGCGCGCGCCCGCTTCAGGATGTTGCGCGCGGTCTCGGCCATGTCGCGTTCGCACAGCGATTTGCCGACGGCGACGCCGTTGGCGTGCAGGAAGGTGTTGGCCATGGCGCCGCCGATCACCAGCAGATCGACCCGGCCGACGAGGTGGCCGAGCATCGCGAGTTTGGTCGAGACCTTGGCGCCGCCGATCACCGCGGCGACCGGGCGGGCCGGATTTTCCAGCGCGGCGTCGAGCGCTTCGAGCTCGGCCTGCATCAGCCGACCGGCGTAGGCCGGCAGCAGCCGCGCCACGCCGACGACCGAGGCGTGCGCCCGATGCGCTGCCGAAAAGGCGTCGTCGACGTAGACCTCGCCGAGCCGGGCGAGCGCGGCGGCGAAATCGGGGTCGTTGCGCATCTCGCCGGCGTGGAACCGCAGGTTCTCGGCGAGCACGACGCCGCCGGCGTCGAGGGCGGCGACCGCGCGCTCGGCCTCGGGACCGATGCAGTCGGCGGCGAACGCCACGGCGCGTCCGCCGAGCGCGGCGGCAAGCGGCGCCGCGAGGGGTTTGAGCGACAGCGCCGGCGACGCCTTGCCCTTGGGCCGTCCGAAATGCGACAGCACGACGACGCGCGCGCCCGCCTCGGCGAGTTCGTTCAGGGTCGGCGCGATGCGCTCGATGCGGGTCGCGTCGGCGACGCGGCCGTCCTCCATCGGGACGTTGAGATCGACCCGGACGAGGACCCGCTTGCCGGCGGCGTCGAGATCGTCGAGCGTGCGGAATGCGGCCATCGGGCTTTATCGTCGCTCCGCATGCGGGCCACTGAATTTCGCGCGCATCGGCGGGCGCCTCCCGGCAGTTACAGCGCGCCGAGCAGCGCGGCGACGTCGGCCATGCGGTTCGAGAACCCCCATTCGTTGTCGTACCACGACAGCACGCGGCACAGCCGGCCTTCCATCACCGCGGTCTGGGTGAGATCGAAGTTCGAACTCGCCGGGTTGTGGTTGAAGTCGATCGAGACGAGCGGAGCGTCCGAGACGGCGAGCACGCCTTCGAGCGCGCCCTTGGAGGCCGCGACCATCGCCTGGTTGATCTCCTCGACGCTGGTTTCGCGTTTGGCGAGGAAGCTGAGGTCGATCATCGAGACGTTGGGCGTCGGCACCCGGACGGCGACGCCGTCGAGCTTGCCCTTGAGCTCGGGCAGCACGAGGCCGACCGCGCGCGCCGCGCCGGTCGAGGTCGGTATCTGCGACATGGCCGCGGCCCGCGCCCGGCGCGGGTCCTTGTGCAGGGTGTCGAGCACCGGCTGGTCGCCGGTGTAGGAATGCACCGTGGTCATGTAGCCGCACTCGATGCCGATGGCGTCGTGCGCCACCTTGGCGACCGGCGCCAGGCAGTTGGTCGTGCACGAGGCGTTCGACACCACCGTATGCGCCTGCGTTAGGCGGTCGTGGTTGACCCCGTAGACCACGGTGAGATCGGCGTCGCCCGCCGGCGCCGAGATCAGCGTCTTGCGCGCGCCCGCCTCGAGGTGCTTGGCCGCCGCTTCGCGCTTGGTGAACAGTCCGGTGCATTCGAGCGCCACGTCGACGCCGAGATCGCCCCACGGCAGCCTGGCCGGGTCGCGTTCGGCGAGCACCTTGATCGGTCCGCGGCCGATGTCGAAGGCGTCGTCCTGCGTCGTGACCTCGCCGGGAAAACGGCCGTGCACCGAATCGTAACGCAAGAGATGCGCGTTGGTCTCGACCGGGCCGAGGTCGTTGACGGCGACCACTGCGACGTCGTCGCGCCCCGATTCGTGGATCGCGCGCAGCACGAGCCGGCCGATGCGGCCGAAGCCGTTGATGGCGAGTCGAACGGTCATCGCGTCCTCCTTTACGTAAAAGAAAACCCCCGGGCAAACGCCCCGAAACCCGAAGTCTTCGCGGCGCGGGCGTCCGCCGATGTCCTAGTCCGCGCGGGCGCGGGGGTCAAGCGGGGTGTGTGAGGGGCGCTCCGGCGCGGCCGGGGACGGGGCCGATCCCGTCAGCCCGATCCGCTCAGCCGGCGAAATCCCGGTGCTGCGAGCCGGCGCGACGGGAAGCCGGCCCATCGCTCAGTGTCCAAATCGCCCCATCAGGACGCTTGACAAGTGGCCTTGAAGCCCCTATACGTATCACCATACGTAATGTTATTCGTAAGGAGATTAGAATTGAAATACGTAAGGCCGGAAGATGTGAAGTCGCCGAAGGCGCATTGGTATCTGTTTGAGGTGATCCTCGATCATGGGCCGAGAGGTTGTGCCTACGCACTAGGCGAGTGGGATGGCGAACGGCGTATTGGGTTCCGATGGAATGGAAACGATAAAAGCCCAATTGGAAATCCCCAGAGTCGGGGCTTGGCGACATGGACTATGCTCGATCCGGCTTTGCACAAGGCGGTGGTCGAACTGTTGCCAGAGGACAAAAAATCGACAGCGCTGGTCTTTTTTGGCATCCGATCCTGAGATCGCGAGAAACCCACATCTCTGGGGTGCTTACATGCATGCCGGACCAACGCTGATCGAACAGCATGAGCGCCGCAGCCGATTCGATTGGTTCGGCTAAAGCCGCGCCTTGACCGCCTCGACCACCGCCTCGGCGGTGATGCCGAAGTGGGCGTAGAGGTCTCTGGCCGGGGCCGAAGCGCCGAACGTGCTCATGCCGATCACCGCGCCCGCATCGCCGACGTAGCGCTCCCAGCCCAGCGTCGCCGCCGCCTCGACCGCGATGCGCAGGGTGCCGGGGTCGATGACCGACGCTCGGTAGGCCGCGTCCTGGGCGTCGAACAGCTCCCAGCACGGCAGCGAGACCACGCGCGTCGGCGTGCCGTCGGCTTGCAGCGTCTCGCGCGCGGCGAGGGCGAGGTGGACCTCGGAGCCGGTGGCGATCAGCGTCACCCCCGCCGCGCCGTCGGCCTCGGCGAGCAGGTAGCCGCCGCGGGCGCAGAGGTTCTCGTCGGTGTGTTCGAGCCGCACCGCCGGCACGCCCTGGCGGCTGAGCGCGATGACCGACGGGGTGCGCGGCTGGCCGAGCGCCAGCGCCCAGCATTCGGCGGTCTCGACGGCGTCGGCGGGCCGCAAGACGTTGAGGTTGGGGATCGCGCGCAGCGCCGCGAGATGCTCGATCGGCTGGTGCGTCGGTCCGTCCTCGCCGAGGCCGATCGAATCGTGAGTCATGACGTAGACCACGCGCAGGCCGGAAAGCGCCGAGAGCCGGATCGCCGGGCGGCAATAGTCGCTGAACACCAGGAAAGTGCCGCCGTAGGGAATGATCCCGCCGTGCGCCGCCATGCCGTTCATCGCCGCCGCCATGGCGTGCTCGCGCACCCCGTAGTGGATGTAGCGCCCGGAGACGTCGTCCGCCGTCACCGCGCGCATGTCGGCGGTCCTGGTGTTGTTCGAACCGGTGAGATCGGCGGAGCCGCCCACCATCTCGGGGATTGCCGGGACGAGCGCTTCGAGCGCGGTCTGGCTCGCCTTGCGCGTCGCCCAGGCGGGGCGCTCCGCGGCGAGCCGGCGCTTGAGCGCGACCACCGCCGCTTGCCATCCCTCCGGCAGTTCGCCCTTTTGCGTGCGCTCGAATTCGGCGCGGGCGTCGGCGTCGAGCGCGTCGCGCGCGGCGTCCCAGGCGGCCGACGCAGTGCGGCCGCGCGCTCCGACCGCGCGCCAGCCGGCGAGCACGGGCTCGGGCAGCTCGAAGGCGGGGTGCGGCCAGCCCAGCTTGTCGCGCGCGCCGGCGACTTCCTCGGCGCCGAGCGGCGCGCCGTGGGTGGCCGCCGTTCCCGCCTTGGTCGGCGCGCCGTAGCCGATGAGGGTGCGGCAGGCGATCAGCGAGGGCCGGTCGCTGTCGCGCGCCGCGGCGATCGCCCGGGCAATCGCCGCCGGATCGTGGCCGTCGATCGCCGCGACGTCCCAGCCCGAGGCGGCGAAACGCGCAAGCTGGTCGTCGCCGACGGCGAGCGCGGTCGGGCCGTCGATCGAGATGCGGTTGTCGTCGAACAGCACGATCAGCTTGGCGAGACGCAGATGTCCGGCGAGCGAGACCGCCTCGTGGCTGACGCCCTCCATCAGGTCGCCGTCGCTGGCGATGACGTAAGTGTAATGATTGACGACCGCATCGCCGTAGCGCGCCGCCAACAAGCGCTCGGCGAGCGCCATGCCGACGGCGTTGGCGAGGCCCTGGCCCAAGGGTCCGGTCGTGGTCTCCACGCCGGGCGTGTGGCGGAACTCGGGATGTCCCGGAGTCAGCGAGCCGAGCTGGCGGAAGTTGCGCAGCGCGTCGAGCGTCACCGCCTCGTAGCCGGTGAGGTAAAGCAGCGCGTAAAGCAGCATCGAGCCGTGCCCCGCCGACAGCACGAAACGGTCGCGGTCGGGCCAGTCGGGACGCGCCGGATCGAACTTGAGGAAGCGCCCGAACAGCACCGTGGCGACGTCCGCCATGCCCATCGGCATGCCGGGATGACCCGAGTTGGCCGCCTGAACGGCGTCCATGGCGAGCGCGCGGATGGCATTCGCCATTTCGTCGTGGGTGGCGGAAATTTCGCTGGAGACGGAGCGTGCCGTCGTCATCACACAGGCGCTCTCGGACGATCGTCGAACGTGACGCGGCGGCGCAACCAGGTCATGCGCCGCCCCGTGCGGGGGCAACATGCCGGCCCCCGCGAACCACGTCAACCGCCGAATCAGCGCCGTGTCCGGCGAGCGCGAATGGCGCCGCAATTGACGCGGCGCGCCGTGTGCGATATTTCTTGGGTTCCGATCCCGTCGTCGAAAGAATTCTGGTAACTCCCTGAAATCGCGAAAATATGTCGATCGCTGACTCGCAATCAAAACTGCAGCAAGCTCTTGACCGTCTCGAGTCGGTGACGAGCAGGCTCAAGGAACAGGCTCAAGCGGCAGCCGAATTCGAGAAAGAACTCGCCAGCCTGCGCGCCGAAGGCGCCCGGCGCGACGCCGAACTGGAGGCGATGAGCGAAGAGAAAGCGGCGCTCGAGAGGGCCGCGGGCGACTCCGACGAGATCGAAACCTTGCGCGACGAACGCGACCGGTTGCGCGCAAAGCTCGAATCGCTGCGCCGCGAGCATGAATCGCTGCAACGCGCCGACCGGCTCGCCGCGGTCTCCGAGCAGGAGCTCGAGGCGTTGCGCGACGAGCGCGACAAGATGCGCGCGGCGCTCGAACGACTGCGCGACGAGAAGACCGGAATCGAGCGCGCCGCCGAGGCGGCGAAATCGGCGTCGGCGAGGGAGATCGAGACGTTGCGAAACGATTACGTCGCACTCGAGCGGAGGAGCGCGACGCCGGCGGCGGCCACCAACGGCGAGCTTCTCGCCCTGCGCGGCGACCGCGACCGGCTCAACGCCGCGCTCGAACGCTCACGCGACGAATACGCGGCGCTCGAACGCGTCACCCAAACCGCGTCGGCCCGGCTCGAGGCCGCGATCGCCCGCCTCAAAGGCACGCTGGAGGGCTGACATGGCTCAGGTCGCCGTCACCATCAACGGTCGCGACTATCGCATAAGCTGCGACGAAGGGCAGGAGGAACGGCTGGCGCGGCTCGCCAAATACGTCGACGAGCGGGTCCAGGAACTGATGCAAGGCGTGGGCAACGTCGGCGATCTGCGCCTGCTGGTGATGGCGAGCCTGGTGATCTCCGACAAGCTGTTCGACACCAGCTCCGAGGTCGAGCGGCTGCGCGCCCAGGTCGCCCAGGTCAAGCAGTCGGAGACGCCGGACGAAGAGGCCGCGCTCACGTCGCTGGTCGACGCCATCGCTCGCCGGATCGACGATATTGCGGCCCAGATCGAGACTACCTAACTTACTGTATGGACGGGTACTGCGCGGCGCGTCAGGCCGCATTTATCCCTGGGGCCAACAGTTACCTCTCGGGAGCTGTGCCTGTCGGGGTCGTGGCCTCGACATACGGCGCCCACCTGCATCTGCAGGCCACAGAGGATTCGTCGCGGCCAACGGCCGTCGCGGTCCCGTCCGCTTCCGTCGGCGGTGCGCCGCCGGTCCAATGACCGTCGCCAGCCTCGATCAGGAAAAGCGCGCCTTGCGCATCGTTGCCCGCGAACGCCGCCGCGCCGCGCACGCGGCGGCCGGGCCCGGGGCGGCAAGCGCCGCGGTCGCCAACTTCTTCGCCGCGATCACGCCGCGCGACGGGTGCGCCGTCTCGGGCTACTGGCCGATGGCCGACGAGTTCGACGTCCGCCCGTTGATGACGGCGCTCCATGACCGCGGCCACGTCTGCGCGCTGCCGGTGGTGACGGGTCGCGGCCGTCCGCTCGTCTTTCGCCGCTGGACGCCGGGCATGGCGCTCGATCCCGCCGCATTCGGCACCTCGGTGCCGCCGGCGGACGCGCCCGAAATCACTCCTGAACTGCTGCTCGTGCCGCTGCTCGCATTCGACGAGCGCGGCTACCGTCTGGGCTACGGCGGCGGGTTTTACGACCGGACGCTTGCCGGCTTGAGGGCCGCTGGCCGGCCGGCGCTCGCCGTCGGCGTCGGCTTCGAAGGCCAGCGCGTCGACGAGACGCCCGCCGCCGCGACCGACCAGCGCCTCGACCGGCTGATCACCGAACGGCGCGCGAGGGCGTTCGCGTGAAACTGCTGTTCATCGGCGACGTGGTCGGACGCGCCGGCCGCGAGGCGGTCTGTGGCCGGCTGCCGGAATTGCGCGCCCGGCTCGGTCTCGACTTCGTGGTGCTCAACGGCGAGAACGCCGCCGGCGGCTTCGGCATCACCGCGAAGATTTGCGAGAGCTTCTACGAGTCCGGCGCCGACGTCATCACCACCGGCAACCACGTCTGGGACCAGCGCGAGATCATCGGCTATATCGACGGCGACAAGCGCCTGCTGCGCCCGCACAACTATCCGCCGGGCACGCCGGGACGCGGCGTCGGGGTCTACGACGCCGGGGGCGGGCGCAAGGTGCTGGTGCTGCACGTCATGTGCCGGCTGTTCATGAACCCGCTCGACGATCCCTTCGCCTGCGCCGAGGCCGCGCTCGCCGCCCACCGGCTCGGCGGCTCGGTCGCCGCCGCCGTATTCGACATCCACGGCGAGGCGACCAGCGAGAAGCAGGCGCTTGCGCACCTGGTCGACGGCCGCGTCTCGCTCGCCGTCGGCAGCCACACCCATGTGCCCACCGCCGACGCCCAGATCCTGCCGGGAGGCACCGCATTCCAGACCGACGCGGGGATGTGCGGCGACTACGATTCGGTGATCGGCGTCGAAAAGGCCAACTCGGTCGCGCGTTTCGTGCGCAAGATGCCGACCGAACGACTCAAGCCGGCAAGCGGCGAAGCGACGCTGTGCGCGGTCTACGCCGAGACCGACGACGCCACCGGGCTGGCCCGCCGGGTCGCGCCGCTGCGCATCGGCGGGCGTCTCCGAGAGGAGTGGCCGATCTAGGTCACGGTCGGGGGTGTGGACTCGGAGGCATGGCTTCGCCATCATCGCGGTCGGGACGGCGCAGGGAGGACGGCATGACCATGGCGCAGAACCGGAACGCGGCGGTCGCCGGGACGGTCGCGAAAATCCGCGAGATCGAGGCCGGACAAGGCGTGACGCGCGCGGCGCTCGAACGGATACGCGATGAACTGATCGCGCTCGCGAGCCGCGTCGAGCTGTTTCCCGGGAGCGAGTTTCCGCCGCCCGAGAGCGGTCGCGACGGCCGGCTCTATCTGCTTTCCGAGGACGATGACCACCGTTTCGCGCTTTATCTCAACTGCGCGACCGACGACAAGAACACCCCGCCCCACGACCACCAGACCTGGGCGGTCGTCGTCGGCGTCCGCGGCGAGGAGCACAACCGGATATACCAGCGCACCGACGACGGCGCGGTCGCGGGCCGCGGCGAGGTGCGCGTGGCGCGGGAAATCACCGTCAGACCCGGTGGCGGCGTCTGCCTGATGCCCGACGACATCCACTCGATCCACATGCGCGGCGCCGACGCCAAGATGCATCTCCACATGTACGGGGTGGCGATCCCGCAGCAGAACGCGCGCAAGTCGTTCGACGTGACGGCCGGCATCTATCGGCACTTCCGGCCGCACCCCGACATCCGCGACGCCCGCGCGGGTTAACCCGCGCGGCGGCCCGTCAGCCGTCCGGGACGTATTTGAAGGCGACCGTTTCGTCGCGCTCGATCCGTTCGGCGAGCGCGACTTCCCAGGTGAGGTATTCGCGCATCGCGTCCTCGACCGCCCGGTCGTTGTCGTAGGGCCGGTACCAGGCGTCGTCGTTGTCGTCGGCCATGCGGGTCTGGCCCTCTTCGAGCGCAAAGCCGGCGCGCGTCCAGGCCGCGGTGCCGCCGGCGAGTGTCCTGACCGGCTTCGCGACCACCGCCTCGGTTTCGCTCCGGGCGAGGGTGGCGAGCGCGCCGTCGGGCGAGGTCAGCACGAGCATCCCGGCAGCGGGCAGTTTCGCGAGATTCGTCTTGAAGCGCGAGCGCACCGCGAACCAGGCGCCGGGAACGTGGCCCTCGCGGTATTGCAGGCTGGTCGCGAGATCGACGACGACCGCCCGGCCGGCATCGAGCAGATCCTTGAGTTCCCGCGCCGTGACGCGCTCGGCCGGGACTTGGTCGAGGCCGAGCGCGGCGGGCGCCTCGGGCCCGGCTTCGAGTTCGGCGTCCTCGAGGCCGCCCTCGAGCACGTAGACCTCCTGCCAGCCCATCTGCACCAGCCACGAGGCGGTCATGGCGGCGCGCACGCCGTCGTCGTCGATCAGCACGAGCCGTGCGTTCAGGACTCCGACGTATCGGTCGGTCGCCTGCACGAGCTGCCCGCCCGGTGCCGAGCGCGAGCCGGGAAGGTGGCCGGCGGCGTATTCCTCGGGGTGGCGCACGTCGAGCAGGAAGAGGCTGCGGCGATCGCGCTCGGCCTCGAAGCGGGCGAGTTCCGACCGCCCGATGGTCGCGACGCCGAAGCGCGCGGCGACGCGCGCCGCCGCGGTGCGCGCCTTGGCAAGCCCCTGTTCGGAGACCTCGGGCGCGCGCCGCCCGGCGCCGTGCTCGAGCGCGAGGCCGGCGAGGTGCCAGCCCATGGTGCCGTTGGCGAGCGCCATCACCGGGTTGGGCGCGCCGGCGTTGATCAGCGACTGCGCGCCGATGATGCTGCGCGTCCGCCCGGCGCAATTGACCACCACCGTGGTCGCGGGCGAGGGCGCGAGGTCGTGCAGCCGGTAGACCAGTTCGGCGCCCGGGCAGTCGATGCCGCCCGGGATGCTCATCCGGCGGTATTCGTCGAACGGCCGGCTGTCGAGGACGACGATGTCGTCGCCGGCGGCCAGCCGGGCGGCGAGGTCGGAGGCGTCGATATGCGGCGTGCCATAGGCCTGCTCGACGAACTCGCCGAACGCCTTCGACGGCACGTTGACGCCGCTGTAGAGCTGGTATCCCGCGCGCTCCCACGCCTCGATTCCGCCCTCGAGCACGGCGACGTCCGAATATCCGAAACCCGCGAGCTTCGCCGCCGCGCGCGCCGCGAGGCCGTCGTCGACGTCGCACAGCACGAGACGGCACGAGCGCCGCGGAACCAGCGCGTCGATCCTGAATTCGAGCCGGCTGAGCGGCGCCGGCACGGCGCGCAGGATGTGACGGCGGGCGAAAACGCCTTCCTCGCGCGCGTCGAGCAGCGCGATTTCGCCGCCGCCGGTCAGCAGGGCGTGGAGATCGCGGGCGGAGACGGTCGCGGTCATGGCGGGTTCCCGGTCGGCGGTTGCCGGGGCAGTCTAAAATTCACACCGCCGCGCATCAATCGCCAATGCGCCGGCTTGCTTCGGCGCGCCGGCCCGTGGACACTGTCGGCGCCGGATCAAGCAGAAAAGAGGCCGCCATGAAGCAGGATACGCGCATCGTCACCCTGGGCCGCAAGGACGCGCGCAAGCTCCGCGTCGTCAACCCGCCCGTGGTTCACGCCTCCACGGTGTTCTCGCCGACCATCGCGGCGCGGCGCGCGGCGCAGGCGCGGCGGGCGCGGCGCGAGCCCGGCTTCTACTACGGCCGCTCGGGCTCGCCGACCGCGCGCGCGCTCGAAGAGGCGCTCGCCGGGCTCGAAGGCGGTCACGACTGCCTGACCTTTCCCTCGGGCCTCGCGGCGATCGCCGCCGCGTTGCTCGCCTATCTCTCGGCGGGCGACCACCTGCTGATGACCGACGGCGTCTACCAGCCGGTGCGCAAGCTGTGCGACCGGCTGCTGCCGCGCCTCGGCGTCGAGACCACCTATTACCCGCCGCGTCTGGGGGCCGGGGTGGCCGATCTGATACGGCCCGAGACCCGCGTCGTCTATGTCGAATCGCCGTCGTCGCAGACCTTCGAGGTCCAGGACATCCCCGCCATCGCCGCGGCCGCGCACGCCGGCGGCGCGCCCGCCGGCGGCGCGCTGGTGCTGGCCGACAACACCTGGGCCTCGCCCTATTTCTGCCGACCGCTCGACCTCGGCGCCGACGTCTCGATCCAGGCGGCGACCAAATACGTCGGCGGTCATTCCGATCTCATGCTCGGCGCGGCGACAGCGACCGAAGCGGCCTGGGCGCCGCTCCGCGACGCGGCGGGCCATCTCGGCCAGTGCGCCGGTCCCGACGACCTCTACCTCGCCCAGCGCGGCCTGCGCAGTCTCGCCGTGCGCATGCGCCGCCACCAGGAGACCGGCCTCGCGCTCGCCCAATGGCTCGAACGCCGTTCCGAAATCGCGCGCGTACTCCATCCCGGGCTTCCCGACGATCCGGGCCACGCGCTGTGGCGGCGCGATTTCTCGGGTGCCTCGGGGCTGTTCTCGATCGTGTTCGAGCCCTGTTCGGAGGCCGCCTTCGCCGCCTTCGTCGACGGCCTCGCGCATTTCGGCATCGGCGCTTCCTGGGGCGGGTTCGAAAGCCTGGCGCTGCCCGCGCATCCCAAACGCGCCGCCGAGCCGTGGCGGGCCGAAGGTCCGCTACTGCGGCTCCACGCCGGGCTCGAAGACCCGGCCGACCTGATCGCCGACCTCGAAGCCGGGTTCGAACGGATGCGCGCGGCGGGGTAGGGAGGAGGGGAACCGGACCGGCCGGTCCCCGAACAAGCAGGGGCGGCCCGCAGGCCGCCCCGAATTTTATGCATCTAGCCGCCCGAAGGCGGCGTCAGCTTGTTAACGGTTGCTTCGGTCCGAAGACCTCCGCTTAAAGGACCACGATCTCCCATCGGCTAAACGGTTGCTCATAGTCAACTTCAAGTTGATACTGGGCGACAAGAAAAGTCAAGGGAGGATTCGACATGTCGTCTCACTATCGCCTCGGTATCGACATCGGCACGAACTCGCTCGGCTGGTGCGCGCTTCACCTCGATGCGCAAGGCCGGCCGGACGGAATACTCGACGCCGGCGCCGGCATCTTTCCCGACAGCCGCGACCCCAAGAGCGGTACGTCGCTGGCCTCGGAACGCAGACTCGCGCGCGGCATGCGCCGCCGCCGGGACCGCTACCTCAAGCGCCGGTCGCGGGTGATGGAGGCCCTCGTCCATCACGGCCTGATGCCCGCCGATCCGGTGGAACGCAAGGCGCTCGAACGGCTCGATCCTTATGAATTGCGTGCCCGCGGTCTCGACCAGGCGCTCGGCCCGCACGAGTTCGGGCGCGCGCTGTTTCACCTCGATCAGCGCCGCGGCTTCAAGAGCAACCGCAAGACCGACAAGGACGAAAAAGAGACCGGCCAGATGAAGCGGGCGATCTCCGAACTCGATCGCAGGATCGCCGAGTCCGGGGCGCGCACGCTGGGCGAATACCTCCACCGCCGGCGGCGCAAGAACAAACCCGTGCGCGCCCGCCCCGGCGTCGGTTTCTACCCGTCCCGCGCCATGTACGAGGCCGAGTTCGACACACTGTGGGCCGCGCAGGCGCCGCATCACCCGCGCCTCGACGCCGCCGCGCGCGATGAAATCCGCGACGCGATCTTCTTCCAGCGTCCGCTTCGCCCGGTCGCTCCGGGCAACTGCGAGCTCGAACCGGAAGAGAAGCGCGCGCCGCTCGCGCTGCCGCTGAGCCAGCGCTTCCGCATGTACCAGGAGCTCAACAACCTGCGCGTCGTCCTGCCCGACCAGAGCCAGCGACGGTTGACGATGGCCGAGCGCGACCGGGTGTTCGCCAGGCTCGAACGCCAGAAAACCCTGACCTTCAACGCCATACGCAGGCTGATCGGACTCGATTCAGACACGCGTTTCAACCTCGAAGACGGAAAACGCAAAGCGCTCAACGGCGACAAGACGGGGACCCTGCTTGTTGCGGTCAAGGACAAGGACACGAAGAAGGACAAGGACATTTTCGGCCCGCGCTGGTGGGACCTCGACGCGGCGCGGCAGGACGCCATCGTCGAGACGATCCTCGCCGCCGAGGACGAGGACGCGCTCGCCGCGCGCGCCGAGACCGAATGGGGCTGCGACGCGGAGGCCGCGCGGCGTCTCGCCGACGTCCGTCTCGTTCAGGGCTACGGACGACTTGGCCGGCGGGCGATGTCGAAGATCGTCCCCATCATGCGCGACCAGGGACTGAATTACGCCGAAGCCGCCGCCGAAGCAGGCTACCACCATTCGGACCGTCGGCCGGATGAGTTGCGCGATGCCCTGCCTTATTACGGCGAGGCGCTCAGGCGCTACACCGCCGGCGGCAGCGACCGGCCCGAGGACGACGACGAGAAACGCTACGGCAAGCTCGCCAACCCGACCGTTCACGTCGGCCTCAACCGGCTGCGCAAGCTGGTCAATGCCTTGATCGCCGAATACGGCCGTCCCAACGAGATCGTGGTCGAGCTCGCCCGTGAGCTCAAGTTGGGCGAGCAAAGAAAGTCCGAAGAGCGCGACAAACAGGCGGCCAACGAACAGCGCAACAGGCGCATCGCCGGCGAAATCGAGGCGCTCGGCGAGGACGTGACCGGCGAGAACATCCGCCGTTACAAGCTGTGGGAAGAACTCGGCGAGATTCACGACCGCCGCTGCGTCTATACCGGCCAGACGATTGCGGGCCGCATGCTGTTTTCGGCCGAGGTCGAGATCGAACATATCCTGCCTTTCCGGCGCACGCTCGACGACAGCATGGCCAACCGCACCCTGTCGCTGCGTCGCGCCAATCGCGACAAAGGCGCCCGCTCGCCGTTCGAGGCGTTTGGCCACAATCCGCCGGGCTACGATTACGACGCGATTCTGCGCCGCGCCGAGAGCCTGCCGAAAAACAAGCGCTGGCGCTTTGCGCCCGACGCGATGGAGAAGTTCGAGGGCGATCACGACTTCATCGCCCGCCAGCTCACCGACACCGCCTATCTCGCGCGGACGACACGTGAATATCTCACCCATGTCTGCCCCGCCGAGCAGGTCTGGGTGACACCGGGGCGGCTCACCGCGCTGTTGCGCGGCAAATGGGGGCTCAACGGCCTGCTGCCCGACAGTAACTGGGCCAACGTCGCCCAGGAGAAGAACCGCAAGGATCATCGCCACCACGCCATCGACGCCTTCGTCGTCGGCGTCACCGACCGCGGTCTGCTGCAACGCGTCGCGCGCGCCGACGAGCACACCCGCGACCGCCTGATCGGAACCATGCCCGACCCTTGGGAAGGCTTTCGGGAGGATCTCGGGGGCGCGCTCGCGCGCGTCGTCGTTTCGCACAAGCCCGACCACGGCAGGGAAGGCCAACTGCACGAGGAGACCGCCTACGGCATCGTCGCCGACCCGGAGAAGGCGGACGGCTACAACCTGGTCTTTCGCAAGGCGTTCGCCGGCCTGACCGAGGGCGAGATGAAACGCATCCGCGACCCGGCGCTGCGCGCCGCGCTGCTCGACCATGTCGCCGCCGGGAAGGCGGCGGGGCGGAGCCTCAAGCAGGCGCTGGAGAGTTTTCGCTGGCCTGCGGGCAGCGAGCGCCGCCTGCGCCACGTTCGCCTGCTCAAGAAGGAGGCGAAACTCATCGGGATTCGCGGGCGGGACGGGACGCCGTACAAGGCCCTCATCCCCGGTGACAACCACCACATCGACATCTACGAACTGCCGAACGGCAAATGGGCCGGGGAGGGCGTGTCGGTGTTCGAGGCCAACCAGCCCGGTCGTACGGACGCTTGGCGCCGCGCCTTCCCCGATGCCCGCCTCGTGATGCGCGTCCACAAAGGAGATCTCGTCAAGATGGAACACGAGGGCGGAGAGCATATCTTCAGGGTTGTTAAGCTAGCGGCTGCCAACAAAGTACTATGGCTCTCCGGGCATAACGAGTCGGGCGACCTTCAGAAGCGACACGATGATGCCGACGACCCCTTCCGCTGGACGTTTGTCTCGTTTGGCAAGCTGAAAGGACGGAGAGCCCGCAAGGTCCATGTCGATGCGCTCGGCCGGGTGCGCGACCCGGGACCGCCGGATTGAGCGGCGCGCGGCGATGATCGGACGCGTCGTCGAGATCGCCGAGGACGGCCGCCACCTCTCGCTCAGCCGCGGCTTCATGCGGGTCGAGGCGGGCGGCGCCGAGGTCGGGCGCGTCGCGCTCGACGACATCGCCGTGGTGCTCGCCAACGCCCACGGCCTGACCTACAGCAACAACCTTCTCGTGACGCTCGCCGAACGCGGCGTCGCGGTCGTGTTGTGCGGGGCCAACCACGGCCCCGTCGCCTGGCTCTGGCCTGTTTCCGGTCACCATGCCCAGACCGCGCGGATGCATGCGCAGGTCGCGGCGACCCGGCCGCTGGGCAAGCGTCTGTGGCAGGCGCTGGTGGTCGCCAAGATCGTTCAGCAGGCGGCGGTGCTGGCGGCGGCCGGCAAACCGTCGGGCGGGGTCGCGGCGCTGGCGCGCAAGGTGCGTTCGGGCGATCCCGCCAACGTCGAGGCGCAGGCGGCGCGGCGTTACTGGCCGCTCCTGTTGGGCTCCGATTTCCGCCGCGACCGCGCCCGGCCCGGCGTCAACGCGCTGCTCAACTACGGCTATACGGTGCTGCGCGCGGCGACGGCGCGCGCCGTGGTGTCCGCGGGCCTGCATCCCTCGCTCGGCGTTCACCACCGCACCCGCAGCGATCCCTTCTGCCTCGCCTCGGACCTGATGGAGCCGTTCCGCCCCATCGTCGATCTCGCGGCGGCGCGGCTCGCCGCGGACGGAGCCGAAGAGCTGACGCCCGAGGTCAAGGCGGCGCTCGCCGCCGTTCCGGCGGCCGACATGGAGAGCGCGCGCGGCGCCACGCCGCTCGCGACCTGTCTCGAACGGCTCGCCGGATCGCTGGCCCGGACCTACGAAACCGGCGAGGTTGCACTCGACCTGCCGACCGGTCTCCTGCCGCTCGACGCGGCGCGGCTCGGGCGGCGGTGAGCGATGGCGCTCAGCGGGTACCGGCTGATGTGGATGATGGTGCTGTTCGATCTGCCCGTGATGACGAAGAAGGAGCGCAAGGCGGCGACCGGCTTCCGCAACTTCCTGCTCGATCAGGGCTTCGAGATGGCGCAGTATTCGGTCTATCTGCGTTTCTGCGCCGGCAAGGAGCAGGTCGAAACCTATACCCGCCGTGTCCGCGACAATCTGCCCGCGACCGGCAAGGTGCATATCCTCGGTTTTACCGACAGGCAGTACGAAACCATGGTCTGCTTCGATGGACGAAAACGTGAACCCGATCGCAAAAGCCCCGAACAGTTCATCCTGTTCTGAGCGCCGCGGTAGCTTTCAGTCCCGACTGGAACAAGAAAAACGCCCTGAAATCAGGGCGTTAGGGGAACATGGAGTTTAGCCGATGGGAGATCGCGGTCCAACCGCAACGTAAGCGGACAGATCAGCATATCCGCATCAGTTTAGCCGATGGGAGATCGCGGTCCAACCGCAACCGGGCGCGGAAAATTCTCATATCGCCCCCCCCCCCCCGCGGGGGGGGGGGGGACAGGAATGCCGGATGACCGGCG
>JBHHZM010000030.1:0-27178 GCA_046758065.1 Alphaproteobacteria bacterium
TTTTCCAGGCGGCGCCCTCGCGGACGAAGACGTTGGTGGCGACGAGACAGCCGCGGTGATCGACGGCTTCGTAACAGATGACGCAGGCGGCGTCGCCGTATAGGTATGCTTTCGCGGCGTAGCTGCGAATGCGCGGCCGCTGCGCGCTCGCAAGGATTGTCGCCCAGCTTTCCATCACCGCATCGCGTCCCGAGAGCGCCGCCCATCCCGGGTGAATACAGGCGATCGACGCGGTGCGCGACCAGACGGCGCCCATCGCCGCGAGGTCGCCGTCGGCGAACGCCTGGTAGAACGCCTCGTTGGCAAACAATACGGTGTGTTCGTCGCTCATGCGCCGCTTCCGTCCCGGATCTGCGTTCCGACCATAGCGCGTCGGGCGTGACTTCCGGAAGCATCGAAGCGAGGTGGGAACCCGACCGTTCCGGTTCGGCGCGTGGAGACGGCGCCCGCGGCGGCTAATCCGTCCGCGCGCCGCGCGTGATCCCGCAGCCCGCGAGCACGAGCCGAGTAATGGTCTCGGCCGCGACTTCGAAATCCTCGTCGTCGAGCTTGCGGCGCCCCAGGATGGCGCGGACCTGGACGCCGAAATCGGCATACTGCTGCGTCGCCGCCCAGATGATCGAAAACAGGTGCGCCGGGTCGACCGGGGCCATGCGTCCCTGCTGCGCCCAGATCCTGAGCACCTCCGCCTTGCGGCGCACCAGCGCGCGCAATTCGCCGGACAGGAAGTTCTCGATGTAAGGCGCGCCGCGAATGATTTCGTTGGCGAACACCCGCGAGGCGTACGGCCGGTCGCGCGAATACATCACCTTGGCGTGGATGTAGTCGGAGAGCGCTTCGGCCGGATCGCGATCCTCGGTGATCCTGTCGAGCGCGGCGAGCCACAGTTCGAGGATGTCATCGATGACCGTCTGATAGAGCGCCGCCTTGGTGCCGAAGTAGTAATGCACGTTCGCCTTGGGCAGGCGAGCGCGTTCGGCGATCGCCGCCGTCGTCGCGCCCTGGTAGCCGCGTTCGGCGAACACCTCTTCCGCCGCCTTGAGGATCCGCGCCCGGTTTCGCGTCCTGATCTGCCCCGGGACCGCCGCCCGGGTGGTCGCCGTTGCCCCGCTGGTCCTGTTCATGTCCCGGTCCGCCGTGCGCAGCCCTTGCATCGTCCCGTAAAACCTGACCATATGGTCAATATTCCTTGACCATATGGTCAGATCAACGGTACAGTCAAACAAATAAGAATGGTAGGCCGACTGTTGGTCGGCCGGATAACGACAGCAGGGAGTGTCCATGTCCGACACCACGCCGGACGTCGCGCCGGGCCGACTTTCGGCCGACGCATACCGCGAGAATTTCAGCGACGTTCAGCCGCCGCTCGACCACGGCCGCGCGCTGGTCGAGGCCAACCGCTGTTATTTCTGCTACGACGCGCCCTGCATCGAGGCCTGCCCGACGGGCATCGACATTCCGAGTTTCATCCACAAGATCGCGACCGGCAATCTGCGCGGCGCCGCGATCGACATTCTCTCCGAGAACATCATGGGCGGGAGCTGCGCCCGGGTTTGCCCGACCGAGGTTCTGTGCCAGCGCGCCTGCGTGCGCGAGGCGCAGGAAGGAAAGCCCGTTCAGATCGGCCGGTTGCAGCGCTACGCCACCGATCATCTGATGGCGCGCGGTGTCCAGCCGTTCGAACGCGCCGAGGCGAGCGGGAAGCGCGTCGCGGTGGTCGGCGCCGGACCCGCGGGGCTCGCCTGCGCGCACCGGCTCGCCCTGCTCGGCCATGCGGTCGAACTGTTCGACTCACGGCCCAAGGCCGGCGGACTCAATGAATTCGGTATCGCCGCCTACAAACTACCCGACCGTTTCGCCGGCCGCGAGGCGGACTTCATCCTCTCGATCGGCGGGATCACGTTTAGCCGCGGCAAGACGCTCGGGCGCGACATGACGCTGGCCGATCTGCGCCACGACTTCGACGCCGTTTTCCTCGGCCTCGGCCTCGGCGGCGTACGGACGCTCGGGTTCGAAGGCGAAGATCTCGGGGGTGTGCATAACGCCGTCGACTACATCGCCGAATTGCGCCAGAGCGACGATCTCTCCCGGCTGCCGGTCGGACGCCGCATCGTCGTCATCGGTGGCGGCAATACCGCGATCGACATCGCGGTGCAGACCAAGCGGTTGGGGGCCGAGGACGTGACCATCGTCTATCGGCGCGGGCCCTCGGCGATGTCCGCCACCGGCCACGAGCAGGAGTTTGCGCAGGTCAACGGCGTGCGCATCCGCCATTGGGCGCGCCCTGCGGGTCTGACGACGCGCAACGGTCACGTGTGTGCGGTCGAATTCGAGTACACGCAGATGGACGAATCGGGCCGGCTTGCCGGAATCGGCGAGACCTATAGCCTGCCCGCCGATATGGTATTCAAGGCGATCGGCCAGACCTTCGTTGCGGATCCGGTCGGCAAGGGTGATCATTCGCTTCTCGACCTCGACGGCGGTCGCATTGCCGTCGACGACGACCGGCGTACGTCGCTGCCCGATGTCTGGGCCGGCGGCGACTCGGTCGCCACGGGTGACGATCTGACCGTCTCGGCAGTCCAGGACGGCAAGTTGGCCGCCCATGCCATCGACCGCTATCTGCGGTCCTGAACCCTGAGGAGGAGGCCATGGCCGACCTTCGGTGCAACATCGCCGGCGTGAAATCGCCCAACCCCTTCTGGCTCGCTTCGGCGCCGCCGACCGACAAGGAATACAACGTGGTGCGCGCGTTCAAGGCGGGCTGGGGCGGCGTCGTATGGAAGACGCTGGGCGAGGACCCGCCGATCGTGAACGTGTCTTCGCGCTACGGCGCGGCGCGCCACAACGGCGCGCGCATCGCGGTATTCAACAACATCGAGCTGATCACCGACCGGCCGCTCGACGTCAATCTGCGCGAGATCAAGCGCGTCAAGCGCGATTGGCCCGACCGCGCGCTGGTGATTTCGCTGATGGTCCCCTGCGAGGAGAAGAACTGGCGCGACATCCTGGCCCGGGTCGAGGACACCGGTGCCGACGGCATCGAGCTCAATTTCGGCTGCCCTCACGGCATGTCCGAACGCGGCATGGGTTCGGCCGTCGGACAGGTGCCCGAATACATCGAGATGGTGACGCGCTGGTGCAAGGCGAACACGCGGATGCCGGTGCTCGTCAAGCTGACCCCCAACGTGACCAACGTCCTCGGTCCCGCGCGGGCCGCCAAGGCCGGCGGCGGCGATGCGGTATCGCTGATCAACACGGTCAACTCGATCATGTCGGTCGATCTCGACTGTATGGCGCCGACCCCGGTGGTCGCGGGCAAGGGGTCCCACGGCGGAATGTGCGGCCCGGCGGTGAAGCCGATCGCGCTTTACATGGTGGCCGAGATCGCGCGCGACGCCGATACCGCCGGCATGCCGATTTCGGCCATTGGCGGGATCGGAACCTGGCATGACGCCGCCGAGTTCGTCGCGCTGGGCGCCGGCAGCGTTCAGGTCTGCACCGCGGCGATGCATCGCGGCTTCAAGATCGTCGAGGACATGATCGACGGCCTCGGCAACTGGATGGACGAGCGCGGCTACCGCACGCTCGACGACTTCCGGGGCGCCGCGGTGCCCAATGTCGTCGACTGGCAGTACCTCGACATGAACTACGAGATCAAGGCCCGGATCGATCAGGAGCTGTGCATCAAATGCGGGCTGTGCCACATCGCCTGCGAAGACACCGCCCACCAGGCGATCAGGGCGGACAAGGTCGACGGCGCCCGCCGCTACACGGTGATCGACGAGGAATGCGTCGGCTGCAATCTGTGCATGCACGTCTGCCCGGTCGAGGACTGCATCACCATGGTCGAGATCGACAACGGCAAGGGCTACATGAACTGGACCCAGGATCCGCGCAACCCCTTGCGCAAAAGCGCGGCCGAATAGACCGCGACACCCCAGGGACGAGGGAGACCCGGCAATGACGTTGAAGAACCTGTCGGTCAACGGCGAGCGGCTGTGGCAGAGCCTGATGGAGATGGCCAAGTTCGGCCCCGGCGTCGCCGGCGGCAATTGCCGGCTGGCGCTGTCCGATTCCGACCGCGAGGCCCGCGACACGTTCATCCGGTGGTGCAAGGACGCAGGCTGTGCGATCACCATCGACAAGATGGGCAACATCTTCGCCCGCCGGCCGGGAACCAACCCCGAACTCGCGCCCGTCGTCTGCGGCAGTCATCTCGACACCCAGCCCACGGGCGGGAAGTTCGACGGCGTCTTCGGCGTGCTCGCCGGTCTCGAGGTGATCCGTTCGCTCAACGACCACGAGGTCGAGACCGAGGCCCCGATCGAGGTCTCGGTCTGGACCAACGAGGAAGGATCGCGGTTCGCCCCGGCGATGATCGCTTCGGGCGTGTTCGCGGGCGTGTTCGACATCGAATTCGCGCAGTCCCGGGCCGATCCCGACGGCAAGACCATCGGCGACGAGCTCGAACGCATCGGCTACGCGGGCGACGAAACGCCGGGCGAGCACCCGATCCACGCCTTTTTCGAGGCCCATATCGAACAGGGACCGATCCTCGAGGCGGAGGACAAAACGATCGGCATCGTCACCGGGGCGCAGGGTCAGCGCTGGCTCGAGCTCACCCTCACCGGCGCCGAGAGCCACGCCGGAACGACCCCGATGGACCGGCGCCGCGACGCGCTGCTCGGCGCGGCGCGAATGGTCGATGCCGTCAATCGCATCGCGCTCGACCGCGCGCCGCTTGCGGTGAGCACCGTCGGCATGTTCGACGTGCGACCCAATTCGCGCAACACGATCCCGGGCAGCGTGTTCATGACCATCGACCTGCGCCACCCCGACGACGACACGCTCACCGACATGGAAGACGCCGTGCGTACCGCCTGCGACCGGATCTGCGCCGATCTCGGTCTTTCCCCCGACCTTCGCAACATCTGGTATTCGCCGCCGATCACGTTCGATCCCGATTGCATCGCGGCGGTTCGACAGGCGGCGGAAGGCGCGGGCTACGCCGCAAGGGAAATCGTTTCGGGCGCCGGACACGACGCCTGCTACATCAGCCGGGTCGCGCCCACCGGCATGATCTTCGTCCCCTGCAAGGACGGCATCAGCCACAACGAAAGCGAAAGCGCGACGCCCGACGATCTCGCCGCCGGCTGCAACGTCCTGTTGCACGCGATGCTCGAGCGGGCAATCGGCTAAGGCATTGTTCCCGGCGACGGGCGTCGATACACTTGCATCGGCGGCGGAACGGCGTACGCGAGTGCGTGGTGTTCCGGGGGACGTCGCGGCGACGGATTGCGGGCCGGCGGTAATGGCTGTCCGCGAGACGCTCCGGGGGCGCTGCGACTAGAGCGAGATGTGATGCAAGATTCGGCAACAACGGCGGCTGCTCCCGCCGAACGGCAGGCGACGGCGGCCGAGCCGGTCATCGAGATCGACGCGCTCACCCTCACCTTCGATACCGCCGACAGTCCCGTCCATGCGCTCGCCGACGTAAACCTCACCATCGCGAGCGGCGATTTCGTGTCGCTGATCGGTCCTTCCGGGTGCGGCAAGACGACGCTTTTGCGCGTGATCGCCGATCTCGAGCGTCCCACCGCCGGTTCGATCACGGTCAACGGCGTCTCGCCCGAGGAAGCGCGGCGCAACCGCTCCTACGGCTATGTGTTCCAGGCGCCGGCGCTGTACCCGTGGCGGACCGTCGAGCGCAACGTGACCCTGCCGCTCGAAATCATGGGACTATCCGCCGCCGAGCGCCGGCAGCGCGTCCAACGCTATCTCGAACTCGTCAACCTCGATGGGTTCGAACGCAAGTATCCCTGGCAGCTTTCTGGCGGCATGCAGCAGCGGGTGTCGATCGCGCGCGCGCTCAGCTTCGAACCCGATCTGCTGCTCATGGACGAACCCTTTGGCGCGCTCGACGAGATCACGCGCGATCACCTGAACGATCATCTCGTGCGCCTGTGGCAGCGAACGCGCAAGACGGTCGTCTTCGTCACCCACTCGATCCCCGAGGCGGTGTTCCTGTCGTCGCGCATCGTGGTGATGTCGCCGCGGCCGGGACGCATCATCGACGTGATCGACAGCGACCTACCGCCCGACCGCACCCTCAATGTGCGCGAAACGCCCGAGTTCCTGGCCATCGCGCATCGCGTGCGCGAGGGGCTGCACGCGGGTCACAGCTATGACGACTGACGCCACGGCTGCGACGACGGCGCCGCACGGCACGGCTGCCGCGATCCGGGAACGGTTGCGGCGGGGCAAGTCCGGACCGATCGCGGTGGTCTGCGCCGCGATCGTGGCGATCTGGTACGTCGGCGCGGTCTATCTCAACGCCCCGGTGCTGATCGACCGCTACGAACGCCAGAAAGTCTCCTGGTCCATCGGCCGACTCGTCGACGACGCCTGGGCAATGAAGCGTCCCGTTCTGCCCGCGCCGCACCAGATCGCCGCCGATCTCGACAAGTCGATCTTCAAGCGCAAGCTCACCTCCAAGCGCAATCTCGCCTTTCACGCCTGGGTGACGCTGTCGTCCACGCTTCTCGGTTTCCTCATGGGGACCGCACTGGGCGTGGCGCTCGCGGTCGGCATCGTCCACGTGCGAACGCTCGACCGTAGCCTGATGCCCTGGATCATCGCCTCGCAAACGATCCCGATCCTCGCCATCGCGCCGATGATCATCGTCGTGCTCGGCAACGTGGGGTTCACCGGGCTCGTGCCCAAGGCGATTATTTCGATGTATCTCTGCTTCTTCCCGGTGGCCATCGGCATGGTCAAGGGTCTGCGCTCGCCCGACCGTCTGCAACTCGACCTGATGCGCACTTACAGCTCGACCCAGCTTCAGATTTTCGTCAAGCTGCGCTGGCCCGCCTCGCTGCCGTTCCTGTTCGCCAGTCTCAAGGTCGCGATCGCCATCAGCCTCGTCGGCGCCATCGTCGGCGAATTGCCCACCGGCGCCCAGGCGGGGCTGGGGGCGCGCATGCTGGTGGGTTCTTACTACGGGCAGACGATCCAGATCTGGTCGGCATTGATCGTTGCCGCCCTGCTGGCGGGGACGATGGTCGGCATGGTCGGCGTCGCCGAGCGGATCGCCCTGCGACGTACAGGCGCGGTGCGGTAATGCGCCCGATTGCGCCCCGGCTCGACGTCCCTTGCGGTCTGTTCCTGGCGGCCGCCGCCGTCGCCTTCACCATGCCGGTCGCGGTGACCGACGCCGGCGCGGTGGGATGGGTCGAGCGTCCGGCGATGTTGATCGCCGCGGTTCCCGCGCTCGCCGCCGCCGCCTGGCGGTTGTGGCGCCGCCCCGAGGGACTCGCCGCCGGCCTGATCCTCGCGCTCGCGACCGCCATCGGCGCCTACGCGGCGGTCGCCGACCTCGACGCCCAAACGGCGGCGACCGGCGCAAGCGAGATCGGACCCGGCGCGGCCGGCCTGTGGCTTTATGTCCTCGGACTGGGTTTCCTCGCCTGGCGCGCGATGGCGCTGTTGTCGGCCCTCACCGTCGAGGGCAAGGGTCCGGGGCGCGTGACCGCGCTCGTCGTGCCCGGGCTGTTCGGCGCCTGGCTGCTTTATCTCTGGCAGGTCGCGGTCGTCGGCCTCGGCGTGCCCTCGGTGCTGCTGCCCGCCCCCGGCGTCATCGCCGCCGCGATCGCCGCGACGCCCGACACGCTGTGGGCCGATTTTCAGCAGACCTTCATCAAATCGGTGCTGTCGGGCTATGCCATGGGCTGCGGCGCCGGCTTTTTCGTCGCCGTGCTGGTCGATCGGGTGCCGTTCCTCCAGCGCGGCCTGTTGCCGATCGGCAACCTGGTCAGCGCCCTGCCGATTGTCGGCATCGCGCCGATCATGGTGATGTGGTTCGGCTTCGACTGGCAGTCGAAGGCGGCGGTCGTCGTGGTGATGACCTTCTTCCCCATGCTGGTGAACACCATCACTGGGCTGCACGCGACCGGCGCCATCGAGCGCGATCTCATGCGGTCCTACGCGGCGAGCTATATGCAGACGCTGCTGCGCGTGCGCCTGCCCAACGCCCTGCCCTTCATCTTCAACGCGCTCAAGATCAATTCCACCCTGGCGCTCATCGGGGCGATCGTCGCCGAGTTCTTCGGCACTCCGATCGTTGGCATGGGGTTTCGCATCTCGACCGAGATTGGCCGCATGAACGTCGCCATGGTATGGGCGACGATCGCGGTCGCCGCGGTGGCCGGCTCGCTCGCCTACGGGGCGCTGGCCGTCGTGGAACGGACGTCGACGTTCTGGCATCCGTCCTACCGCCGAAAGTTCGATTGAGGGGAAACAGCATGTACAGGAGAGGCACATGAAAAAACTTGCATTACTCGGCGCTGTCCTGTTGGCGTTCCAGGCCGCGACCGCCTGGGCCGCCGATAAGGTGACGCTACAGCTCAAATGGGTGACCCAGGCCCAGTTTGCCGGCTATTACATCGCCAAGGACAAGGGCTTCTACGCCGACGAGGGACTCGACGTCACCATCAAGGCCGGCGGTCCCGACATCTCGCCGCCGCAGGTCATCGCCGGCGGTGGCGCCGACGTGGTCATCGACTGGATGCCTTCGGCGCTGGCGTCGCGCGAGAAAGGCGTGCCGCTCGTGAACATCTCACAGGTGTTCAAGAAATCGGGCATGATGCTGACCTGCCGCAAGGACAGCGGCATCCGGACCCCGGCCGACTTTTCCGGCCATACGCTCGGGGTCTGGTTCTTCGGCAACGAGTATCCGTTCCTGAGCTGGATGGCCAAGCTCGGCATCCCGACCAGCGGCGGAAGCCAGGGCGTGACCGTGCTCAAGCAGGGCTTCAACGTCGACCCGATCCTGCAGAAGCAGGCCGACTGCGTCTCGACGATGACCTACAACGAGTACTGGCAGGTCATCGACGCCGGACTGCCGCCCAGCGATCTCGTGGTCTTCAAGTACGAGGACCAAGGCGTCGCGACGCTCGAGGACGGACTTTACGTGCTCGAAAAGAACCTCGCCGACCCGGCCTTCGTCGACCGCACCGCGCGTTTCCTCAAGGCCTCGCTCAAGGGCTGGAAATACGCCCGCAGCCATCCCGACGAGGCGGTAAAGATCGTGCTCGACAACGACGCCACCGGCGCCCAGACCGAAAAGCATCAGAAGCGCATGCTGGGCGAGATCGTCAAGCTGCTGGGGGATACCGGCCCCAAGCTCGGTCGTCTCGACCCGGCCGACTTCGACCGCACGGTCAACATCCTGCTGTCGAGCAAGTCGACCCCGGTCATTTCCAAGCGTCCGACCGGCGCCTGGACCCACGACGTCTGGAACAAGGCGATGGGCATGTAGCCGCGCGCGAAGAGAACCTGATGACGGAGGGGCGCCCTTGTCGGCGCCCCTCTCGGTTCGCGTAGGACCCTACCCGTGTCGTTGTTATGCCCGGCGATGACGGCCCGGGGATCGAAGCCTCGGGCATCGCAGTGGCTCACCCTCCCGCCGCTGCGCGTCGGGTCCCTCTCCCGCATCCGCCATTGATGTCATTGCCGGACTTGTTCCGGCAATCCAGCAACTCGTTGAAACGGCGATGGATTCGCGGGTCGAGCCCGCGAATGACAGAAGTGGGGCGGGGGTCATGCCCGCCCCCGTGTGTGGAAAGACTCGCTCAGGCGGCGCGGCGGCGGCGCCTCAACAACCCCATCCCGGCGAGCCCGGCGCCGAACAAAGCCAATGTGCCGGGTTCGGGGACGCCGGTTGGCGACTGCGCGGCTGCGATCGACGTCATCGTGACGTTGAAGTTCACGCTGTTGGCAAAGCGGTTGCCATTGGGATCGACGAAGGTCACGCCGGTCGGGAAGCCCATGGGGTCGTCCACCGCCACGATCCCGGTGATGCCGCGGAGCACGAAGCTGCTGACGGGAGAGGTGAACGTAAAGCTCTCGCCTTCGAGAAGCGACGCGACGGCGCTGCCCGCCACCTCGAGCGAGAACGCGTCCGTCGGGTCGGCCTGAATCCCGGTCGGCAGCGTCACCGAAGCGAACAGCGCGAGGGTCGGATCGACCGCGTATTCGAGCCGACCGCCGGCGGCGGGTCGATGAAAACGGGCACAAGATCGCCGAGGCCGCCGGGGGCGACGGCGATGGGGATGGTGAAGACGCAGTCGGCGGTACAGACCACCGAACCGGGAAGCAGCGGGTTGGCCTGCGTCGACCCCGGGACGGGAAGCGGCGTGGCGAGAAAAATGCCGGTACCGCCGCCCGCGAAGAGGCCCCTAAACGCCACCTGGCCGGCGTCATTGATCGCCGGGGCGCTGCCGAAGCCGGTCAGGGTCGTGCCGGCGATGGTGTCGCCGAAGAGCGCCACGGCGCCAGATTGAGTGAAAATGCCGCTCTGACCGCCCGAGAAGGTGCCTCTGAACGCCACCTCGCCGGCGCCGTTGATCGACGGTTTACCGACGCCGAAGCTGGTCAGGGTCGTGCCGTCGATGGTATCGCCCGGCAGCGCCACGGCGCCAGATTGGGTGAAGACGCCGGTACCGCCCGAGAAGTTGCCCAAAAACGCCACCTCGCCGGCGTCGTTGATCGACGGGTTGCCAAAAACGCCGGTCAGGGTCGTGCCGGCGATGGTATCGCCCGGCAGCGCCACGGCGCCCGATTGGGTCAAGATGCCGGCACTGTCCGGGGACGGGAAGACGCCTGTGAACGCCACCTCGCCCGAACTGTTTATCGACACTTCGCCGCCGAAGTTGAACAGGGTCTTGCCGGCGATGGTGTCGCCGAGGAGCGCCACGGCGCTCTCGACGGCGCCCGACTTCGTGAAGATGCCGGTGCCGCCCGTGAAGAAGCCCGTGAACACCACCTCGCCGGCGTCGTTGATCGATGAGTTACTGCTGAAGCCGTTCAGGGTCTTGCCGGCGAAGGTATCGCCGAGGAGCGCCACGGCGCCCGATTGGGTGAAGGAGCCGAAGCCGCCCGGGAAGGAACCTAAAAACGCCACCTCGCCGGCGCCGTTGATCGACGGGGTGATGCCCGAGAAGAAGCCGTCCAGGGTCTTGCCGGCGATGATATCGCCGGGAAGCGCCACGGCGCCCGATTGGGTGAAGATTCCGGAGCCGCCCGTGAAGAAGCCCGTGAACGCCACCTCGCCGGCATTGTTGATCGACGGGTCGCCGATGTTGCTCAGGGTCTTGCCGGCGATGGTATCGCCTTTGAGCGCGATCGGCACGACGTCGAAGGTCAATGCCCGGGCGGCGCCCGGGGTCGCGGCGCTCCAGGCGAGCGCCAGCAACGCGGCGGACAGGAGGCGGGAGATATCGGGCAGGCGGCCTGAAAAACCGGCGTGGGTCATCGAAGCATCCTCCATGATCAAGCGAACCAAATCCGGCGTGCGGCTCGCCGCGGGCCGATCGCGCGCTCCCCCCCAAGCGGTCGTCTCCAAGCATCGCCGGGACCGCGATCAAGCGCGCCCGTTTGACGGCGATTCCTTGAACCACGCTTCAATTACATGCACGCGCCGTGCCATCATGGTGAATTCGATAGGTTTCAAAGGGTTAAGTAACAACCGCCTTCGCCACGCGCCAAAACTGTAAAGAATTCCTACAGTTTTTCGGATGGCGAGAGATGGCGAACTTCAACCGAACGAGGTAATGCCGTCGTATAGGAGTGGTATTTTTACATGTTGTTTCAGCCACTTGCCATGAGACGATCGTGATCGGTCATGGACCGGCACGACTGTAAAGAATCCCGACAGGCGCGGGCCGGAACGGGCGCCGGGGAGGCGCGATACCGGGAGAAATTACCCGAAATACGTGTACAGCCATTCCGAGAGTGAATGTCTCGAATTACAATTGCGTGATCGGCGAGCCGGCGGGCGACGGCGGACGATGGTCCGGATCCGCGCGCAAGCGCCGCGACGCCTCGAATTTCAATGGACGGCGTGGCCCTGTCCGCGAACCCGCTTTCGCGCCGGGCCACGAGATCGGTTGTAAAAGCGCATCGGCGGAGCTCGCGGCGCGGTCGTCGCAAGAACTGTAAAGAATTCCGACACCCCGGCCGGTCGCCGTGTGTCCCCCTCGCCCTCCCAACGCTTCGCGGCGGGTCCCTCCCTCTCCCCTCGGGACCTTTGCGTCATCGCCTTGGATCGGCCATCGCGAACCCTCATCCTTCGAGACGCGCCCCTTGGGCGCTCCTCTGGATGAGGTAAATCCTTGATTTCCCTGAACAGGTCCTCACCCTGAGGAGGCGGCGCAGCCGGCGTCTCGAAGGGTGAGGAGCCCGCGCAGCCGGCGTCCCGAAGCACGAGGACCGTTCTCACCGCGTTCGCCCATTTACGCAAAGGTCCCCCGGCGGGAGGGGGGGTTGGGGTGAGGAGACGCGGCGTCCCGCCCCCTACCCCCCGCTGCGGTCGACGGCTTGCGGCGCCTCGCGCTGGCGTTTGATCCGCATCGCCTCGTAGTAGGGCGGGAAGGTGGGCCGCGGGATGTAGCGCCCGGCGCCGCGTACGGTGCGCACGTCGCCGTCCTGATAGACGATCTTGCCCTGGCTCAGGGTCGTGGTCGCAACCCCCTTCACCGTCATGCCCTCGAAGACGTTGAAGTCGATGTTCTGGTGGTGGGTCTCGCGCGAGATCGTGAGTTCCTTCTCGGGGTCCCAGATCGCGATGTCGGCGTCGGCGCCGACCGAGATCGTGCCCTTGCGGGGATAGAGATTGAAGATCTTCGCGGCGTTGGTCGAGGTGATGGCGACGAACTCGTTCATGGTCAATCGGCCGCCGTTCACGCCGTGGTGCCAGAGCACGTGCATGCGGTTCTCGACCCCGCCGCAACCGTTGGGGATCTGGGTGAAATTGTTATGCCCCATACGCTTCTGCGGCGCGCAGAAACAGCAGTGGTCGGTCGCCGTGGTCTGCAGCATGCCGGCCTGGAGGCCGCGCCACAGCGCCGCCTGATGCTCCTTGGAGCGAAACGGCGGGCTCATCACATGCGCCGCCGCGAAATCCCAGTCGGGATGGCGATAGACCGCGTCGTCGATCAGCAGATGGCCCGCGAGCACTTCGCCGAACACGCGCTGGCCCTCGTGACGGGCGCGGGTGATGGCGTCGAGCGACTGCTGGCACGAGTTGTGGACGATGTAGACCGGCACGTCGAGCACCTCGGCGATGCGGATCGCGCGGTTCGCCGCCTCGCCCTCGACCTCGGGCGGACGCGACAGGGGATGGCCCTCGGGCCCGGTGATGCCCTTGTCGAGAAGCTCGTTCTGGAGCTGGAAGACGAGCTCGCCGTTCTCGGCGTGCACCGTGCAGATGGCGCCGAGATCGCGGGCCCGGCGGAAGCTGTTCACCAGGGTCTCGTCGTCGGCCATGATGGCGTTCTTGTACGCCATGAAATGCTTGAAGCTGTTGACGCCGTACTCGCGCGTCAGCGTCCCCATCGCCTCGTGCACGCTGTCGTCCCACCAGGTGATGGCGACGTGGAAGCTGTAATCGCCCGCCGCCTTTTCGGCCCAGCCGCGCCATTTCTTGTAGGCCTCGATCAGGTCCTCCTGCGGGTTCGGAATGACGAAGTCGATGATCATCGTCGTCCCGCCCACCATGGCGGCGGTGGTGCCGGTGAAGAAGTCCTCGGACGCCACCGTCCCCATGAACGGAAGCTCCATGTGGGTGTGCGGGTCGATACCGCCGGGCATTACGTAGCAGCCGCCGGCGTCGACCACCTCGGCGCCCGCGGGGGCGTCGAGATCGGCGCCGATCGCGGCGATCTTGCCGTCTTCGGCGAGCACGTCGGCGCGATATGATTGATCCGCCGTGACGACGGTTCCGCCCCTGATCAGGATCGACATGTCGTGAAACCTCCCGTTGGCTGTGTCGTCGCGCGGCCCGCTCCGGGTATCGCGCGCGTCGTTCGCGACGGCGGAAATCTGTCCGTTTGGTCAATTTTACCCAAAGACACTGGCGATGCGAGTCCGTAATTCCGCAGGCGTCCGGCGACATCTGGAACGGCGGAGAGACGAGACAAACGCCTTGCCTGCGTCGCCCGCCTTGCTACACTTCCTGACCGATCGGTCAGACTATTTCACACCACGGTGGACCAAGGGAGGCGTCGAACATGGCGACCGTCAAAGCAGGACTGATCCAGATGAGTCTCAAGGGCGATACGTCCGAGAGCCCCGGAAAGATTCGGGATCAGATGATCGAGGCCCACATCCCCTTCATCGAGGACGCCGCGCGGCAGGGCGTCAACGTACTGTGCTTCCAGGAGGTGTTCACCCAGCCCTATTTCTGCCCCAGTCAGGATGTCAAATGGTACGCGGCGACGGAAGAAATCCCCGACGGGCCGACCGTGCGGCTGATGCAGGAGTACGCCAAGAAGCACGGCATGGTCATCGTGGTGCCGATCTACGAGCAGGTCATGACCGGCGTCTATTACAATTCGGCCGCGGTGATCGACGCCGACGGCAGCTACCTCGGCAAGTACTCGAAGACCCACATTCCGCAGGTCGCCGGCTTCTACGAAAAATTCTTCTTCAAGCCGGGCAGCTCGAACTGGCCGGTGTTCCAAACCGCGTTCTGCAAGCTCGGGGTCTACATCTGCTACGACCGCCACTTCCCCGAAGGGTGGCGCGCGCTGGCGCTCAACGGCGCCGAATACATCGTCAATCCGTCGGCGACGGTGGCCGGTCTCAGCCAGTACCTGTGGAAGCTCGAGCAGCCCGCCTCGGCGGTCGCGAACGGCATCTACATCGGCGCGATCAACCGCGTCGGCGTCGAGCAGCCGTGGAACATCGGGCGCTTCTACGGCTCCTCCTACGTCGTCAACCCGCGCGGCGAGATGCTGGTCGAAGCGAGCGAGGACAAGGACGAACTCGTGGTCGCCGACATGGACATGGAAGTGGTCCGCGAGGTGCGCAATCTCTGGCAGTTCTTCCGCGATCGTCGGCCCGAGACCTACGACCCGCTGATCGAAATCTGATCGCCCGGCCGGCCGGGCGGTCGACCGGCTTCCCGGCGGCGCTGCGGTTACGCGGATTCCTGCCGCTCGGCGATATCGCCGATCCACGTCAGGGCCGCCATCGCCGCGGGGAAACCGAGCGTCGGAATCGCGAGCAGCACCACGTGACGGAGCGTGTCGGCGGAGAGTCCCACATCGAGCGCGCGTCTCGCATGGGAATGAACCGCGCCTTCCGAACGCGTCCCGACGGCAAGCGCGAGCTTGACCAGCCGGCGCGTTTTCTCGTCGAGCGGACCGGCTTCGGCGCAGGCCCGGCCAAGGGATTCATAGGCCGTCCACAGTTCGGGGCATTCGTCTCTGAGACGGTGCAGGAAGGGAGGAAGAACGTCGGACATGGCAACCTCTTTCGTTGACGTCGATTAATCGGCTTCTCCGGATCAGACCATCGCACCCGATATGGCTACGGTTGAGGAGCCCGCGTTGCTGCCGCTCCCGGTATCGCCCAGATACGCCGAGACGCGGGCCGCGGTCGCCGTGGCCTGTGTCATGCAGGCGGCGACCGACGCGCCGGCGAAGTAGTTGCCCGTAACGAAAAGCCCGGGACGGCGGCGGGAGGCGTCGCGTATTGCGGTCGTCCTTTCCGCGTGACCGGGCCGGAACTGCGGCAACCCCCGCGGCCACTGGCGCACGCGCGCCACCACGGGCTCGCCCCGCGCGCCCAGTAGGTCGCGGAACTCGTCACGCGCCAGGGCGATCAGGTCGGTCGCCGCGAGGCGCGCCAGTTCGGGGGCACGGGCGCCGCCGATGTAACCGGCGAGGGCGACGTGTCCTTCGGGCGCCCGCCCCGGAAACATCGTCGAACAGAACAACGCGCCGGTCAAAGGGCGCCGCTCCGCTTCGGGCGTCAGATAGCCGAGACCGTCGAGGGGATGGGCGACCGCGCCGCGTTCGAAGCCGAGAAACACCACCGCGAGCGGCGGCGCGTCGATCTCGCCGGCGGCTTCCGCGGCCGCGCCGTCCAGACCGTCGAGCAATCCCGCCGTTACATGCGGCTGGGTCGCAACCACGACCGCTTTCGCTTCGAGTATGCCGTCCCGCCCGAGGTCGAGACGATAGCCGTTCGCTCCCGATCCGATCCGGCGTACGGCGATGCCCGTCCGCACCGCCGGGCCCAGCCGTGCGGCCAGGGCGTGCGGCAGGCTGGCGATCCCGTCACGCCACGAGAACAGGCGGCGCCCCGGCATGCGGGCGTGGCCGATCCGTTTCGCCAGCACGCCGCGCGTGACTGATCCGTACCTCCGTTCCATCTCGACCAATGCCGGAAACACGGCCGCCATCGACAGCTCGTCCGCCCGTCCGGCGAACAGACCGGCCACCAGCGGATCGCCGACGCGGTCGTTGAACTCGGCGCCGAAACGGCGACGCCAGAACCCGGCGACGGTTTCGTCGGTTGGACCGCGGCGGGCAGGTACCAGGGCTTCGACGGCGACCCGAACGCGCGCGCCGAACGACAGGTAGGACGACGTCAGGAAACCGAACGCGTGAATGGGAATGCGATGCAACCCCCCGTCACGGACGAGATAGCGGTAGCGGACGCCGGCGCCAAGTTCGCAGCGGTCGGTGTCGAGACCGAGCGCGCGCGCCAAGTCGACCGCGACGGGCGCCGCGCCGTTCACCGAGCTCGGCCCGTGTTCCATCAGGAAGCCGCCGAAGCGTTGCGAAACGGCGTTCCCGCCGGCGTGAACCTGACGTTCGAGGACCGTCACCCGATAGCCCCGGCGAACCAGCCGGTAAGCGACGGACAGGCCGGAAACGCCGGCGCCGACGACGGCGACGTCGATGCTCATGAGCGGTCGCCGGACGGCGCGCGTGGCGCAAGATCGAAGGGCGGTCCGGCGTCCCCGAAGCGGCGCCGGGCGAGGGTTTCGAGATGCGCGCACGTCACCGTGGTTTCGCCCAACCCGAGGACGTAGACCTCGGCCCGACGCTTGACGATGCGGCGGACGAACGGCGGTACCCGGGCCAGACGGGTCTCGGCCTCGGCATCCCACCCAACCGCCTCCCCGCTCGTCGACAAAGGCTCGATGACCGCGCCGCCCCGGGGCTGGTAACCGCACAGGAAGTCCTCGCCCATCAGATCGCCGCTGCGGGCCAGCGGTCGCGCACGGCAGCCCCCGCATATCTTGGCATACTCGCATTCGCCGCAACGCCCCGAAAGTTGCGGATTGCGCAGACGCTCGAAGACCGGCGCGTCGCGCCAGATCGCGGCGAAATCGGCCGCGCGGATCGAGCCCGCCGAAATCTCCATATAGGGGCAGGGCGTGACCTCGCCCATCGGGGTCACCCGACAGTACCGCGTTCCGGCCAGGCAGCCGCCGGCGTCGTAGCCGTCGCGCAGGGTGACCGGCAGCGGCGGGTCCATTTCCAGCGCCAGTCGCTTGAAATGCGGCGCACAGCGGGCGCGCACCAGCAATCCGTCCTCGTCGCGCGCCGCCTCGGCGACCCGTTGCAGCACGCGGTCGTAGACCTCGCGCGAGACGTTGGTGACGGTCTCGCCGCGTCCGGTACAGACCAGGAAGAAGACGTTGAGAACCGCCGCGCCGGACGACCGGGCGAAGTCGATCATGGCGTCGAGTTCATCGGCGTTGTCGTCGGTCGCGGAAAACTGCAACTGAAACATCAGACCGGCGCGCCGGCAGGCGTCGATTCCCGCCATGGTCTTCCGCCAGGCCCCGGTCAGGCCGCGGAATCCGTCGTGATAGGCCGGGTCGAGCGAATCGAGGCTTATGCCCACCGCCCTGACCCCCGCCTTCTGTAACGCCGCGACGCGCGCCGGGGAGAGCAGCGTGCCATTGGTGCCGACGACCACCATCAGGCCCCGGTCGGCGGCGTGCCGCGCGAGGCGGAATATGTCGGGCCGCAGCAGCGGCTCGCCGCCGGTCAGCACGATCATGGTCTCGCAGCCGACCGCCGCGATGCTGTCGATCAGCGCCTTGACCTCGTCGGTCCCGAGTTCGCCGGGCGCGCCGCGGCGACGCTTGCCGGCGTCGAGATAGCAATGCGCGCAGCTCAGGTTGCAGCGGCGCGTCAGGTTGAGGGCGACGAGGTAGGGCGCCTCAACCATCGTCGTCATCGACCGTCGGCTTATGGCCGCCGGCGAGCATGTTGTGCTGCATGACATCGCGCGATTCGACGATGGCGGCTTCGAGCAGCGCCAGATCGATCTCGCTCACTCCGGCTTCGTGGGCGTTGGCTTCGACGCGCCTGCGCAGCGATCCCCTGACCATCGCCGGCGCCCTGGCGAGGCGCGCCAATGCCGCCGCGTTCCAGGCGAGCGCCGAGGCCGTCTCATTGTCGAGGAACGGACGGACGTGCTCGGCCTCGACGACCTCGCCGCCCCCGCGACGAGCGCGCTTCTCGGCGCCGAGACGCACGCTGAGCGAGGCCGATGGATCCCCGATTCCGGCGAGCAGCGCGGCGGCCTCCGCCGACCAGCCGAGACTCGCCCCGCAGGCCGGCGCGGTTCCTCCGCTCTCGGGACAGAAGCGGCGCGTCGCGTCGTCGATCAGGGCGGCGGTGACGACGGTATGGCCGGTCTCCTGGGCGAGACGAAGGATCGCCATGCGGACCATCGAGCGGGCGGCGGCGGGCACGCGCTTCAGCTTGGTTTCGGCCTCTTCGGTCCAGGAAATGGTCTCGCGCGCGATCGCGTCGAGCGGCGGCGCGAAGCGCGCCTGCCCGAACCACAGATGGCACGGCGCCGTGCGCAGCAGGTTCTCCGCATTGCCGCCGATGTCGAGCTCGGCGTCGGCATGGATCCCGGTCTTGCCGAGGAGCAGCAGACTGGCGCCGACCCGATCGGCATAGGCGGCAATCGCCTGATAGGGCTTGCCGTCGAGTAGCTCGCAGACAAGCTCGACGCCGTCATCGGCCGCGATCGAGCGCCCAACGTCGAGATGGGACTGGTAGATCCTGGCGATACCGGAATCGATAATCTCTTCGTGCAGCTTCTGCTGGTCCTTGAAGCGGAACTCCCGGCTCGCTTCCTCGCTGAGGACTCCCGAGATCTTGTGAAACGCCACGTAATGGAAATAGGGGTCGTAGGCGGCGACCGCGTGAACCGGCGCATCGATCCGCCGGGCGATGTCGAGCGCCGTCTTGAGAGCGCCGAAAGAACGCGGCGAACCGTCGAGGGCGACTACCAGCGGTCCATCGCCGATCGCGCGCGCGGCGTCGCGGATGACGAACGTGTCGATGGGACAGCGCCGGACCACGCGTTCGCACACCGTTCCGACGACGCTGCCCGCGATCTTCCCGAGCCCCACGGCGCCCAGCGCGAGCACGTCGTATTCGCCGCCGGCCGCAGCCGACACGATGCAGCGGTAGTTCTTGCCTTCCGGGCTCAGGCGGCGGTACGCGACGTCCGCGTCCCGGCAGGCCCGAACGGCATCGTCGTGATAGCTGTCACTGATGATGTTCAGGCCGCGGGTGATGAGGTCGTCGTGAACGCTCCGCTGGCGTTCCATCTCGTCTTCCTTGCGGAAACGCTCGGGCAATCCGCCTTCCATCTGGCGAAACCGCCGGTCGTGCAGCTTCGCGGCGTAGGCGTGGATGCCGGTAATCGTGCCGTCGGCGGAGGCGGCAAGGCGCACCGCCTCGGCGAGGGCGCGGTTGGCGTGCTCCGACGCGTCGAGGGCGACCAGTATGCGCTTCAGCGATACCGGCGCGGTGTCGAGCGGAACAACGCCGTCCCGGGGCCCGGGTTCGACGGGTTGTGACGGAACGGCGCGCGACATGTGCTGTTTCCTCGCTCTTTCGTCGTTTCCTCGTCCTTCGCAACCGCTCTCGCGGCCGGCAGCGAACGGACGACCGCTAATGCGACAGCCAGTACCCGAGAAGTACGGCGACGACGGCGACGTTCACCGCCGCGCCGCACAGCACGATCCGGTCGAACGCACTGAACGACCGACGCCGGATATTCGGGTCAGGCATGCGGCCGCCTCCGCTCAATACGAAAAACTGACCTCGGTTTTGCCGCCGGCGGCGACTTCGACCGTGGCCTTTCGTTCGCCGAGCTTGCCGTGCCACGCCTTGACGACGTATTTGCCGGGGGGCACGTCGGCGATGACGAACCCGCCGTTGTCGTCGACCCGCGCGAAATACGGGTTCCTGGCCACGAACACCCAGCCGTGCATGAAGTTGTGGACGTCGCATTCCACCTTCATCGCGACGCCCTTGCGCAGTTTGATTTTCTTGGTGAACTTGCTGCCCTGCTCCGACTGGCTGACGTTGATGACCGTCCGCCGGGCCTTGCCGATCAGCTCGTAGGTGTGAATGTTGTGCGTTACCGGATCGGAATTGACCGCCACGAGCGAGCCCTTGTTGGCCACGACTCCGAGGAAGGGGCTGAAACTGCATCCCTTCTGATCGATGACAACCTGCTTGGTCTGGTCGGGGAACGGCTTGCCGGCCGGAACCTTTTCCAGATAGACGACGACGTCGAGCAGCGCGTCGCCGGCGATACGGACCCACTTCACCTCGCGTTGCCCGGTGCCGCACACCTCCGGATCCTTGGCGATGAGAAAGGCTTCGGTATCGGCCTTGGCGTCGCCCGCGAGCACGCGGCCCGTGATCGTTCCTCCGTCGGCAACCTCGGTGACCTTGTACTTCTTGGCCGCGTCGGCGGTCTGAAGGGGCAGAGCCGCCATCGCAAAGCCCAGCAGCACGAGCATCGCAAGCCTGTTCATTTCGAATTCCTTTCGTCTGGTGTGCAACGTTCGCCATCGCCGGTCGTCGCGGCGAAATCGTCGGAACCGTCCGGATTGGCGCGGTAAAGTTCCTGGAGGACCTGGAGCGCGATCCGCCACTCGCGTTTGCGCTTCGGATCGGCGAGCGGCTGGAGAATGCGAACGCGCGCCGCCGCCGGGTCGATGTCGCGCAAAAGACGCGCCGCCTGATCGTGATGGTAGCCGTCGAAGGCGAAGGCGAAAGCGACCAGTCGGTCGAGCGCCTCGGCGCCACGAACCGCCGCCAGCGCCTCCGCGGAAGCGAGGCGCACGTTCGGGCTGTCATCGGCCATGAGACGGTCGATCTCGTCCCCGGCCTCGCCCACAACGGCAAGCGCGCGCACGGCTTCGGCACGGATGAAGCTGTCGGGATCGCCGGTCATCTCTTTCGCGACCGACGCCGCCACCGCGGCCGGGCATACGGCCAACGCCCGCATCGCCGCGAGGCGGACGTCGCGGTCGGCATCGGCGCAGGCGTCGATCACGGCGACCGCGACCTCGGCCGGCAACCCCGCCATGGCCTTGCCGATGCGGGCCAGAGAGTCGGCGGCATGCCGCCGGACATCGACGTCGGAATTCGCAAGCGCCGCGGCAAGCGCGCGCGCAACGTCGGCTTCGGCCACATCCCCCAACAGCTTCGCCGCAATCCGCGGCACGTCCTCATGCGCGGCGATCTGCGGGTCGGGCGAGACGCGCCGTTTTCCGCGAACGCGTCGGGTCAGTTCGAGGTATTCGATATCCTCGCCGGCGACCCGAACGGCGGAACGATGGGATTCGACCTTCGCCACGTCGGATTCCGCGCCTAGGATCGATTCGAGCGTCGACCGCGACCACGCGATCGTCGCGCTCTCCGGGTCACTGCCCTCGACGGATGACGCGTCCCGGTCCGTCCCGGGCGTGGTTCCCCCGTTCACCGTCCCGTTCATCCCAGGAGATTCGGCCGGCGCGTTCGATGCTTCGATACCCCCTTGCCGGTCGTCGTTTTCGTGCGATTCGTCGTCGGAAACGTCGTCCTCGGGGGGTGAAACGAGATGACCCTGCAATGCCGCGAGCAAGCCTTCGCGCGCGAGGTCCGCGCCGTCGCCGGCAACCGCGAGACGGGCGAGCCCCATCATGGCCTGGAGCCTCACGCGCCGCTCATCGTCGCGCACCGCCTGCAGAAGAAGATGTGCCGCCCGTTGACCGCCGAACCCGGCGAGAGCCTGCGCCGCGGCGCAGCGGACGGGTGCTTGACCCGTCGGTTCGCGGAGGCATTCGGCAAGATCCGCAAAGGCGACCGCGGGATCCAGCGTCGCCAGGGCGGGAGCCGCCGCCGCGGCAATCTCGGCCGAGCGGTCGCGGAGTTTTACACGAACCTTGCGGACCAATTCGGGAGCGGGCGCAGGCGGCGGGTTTGCGGCAAGCGCCTCGAGCGCCGCGATCTGCACCATCTCGCTCGCGTCGTCGAGAGCGCCCCGCAGACGATCGGGACGCGCCCTGCCCCACAGGCGCATGGCTTCGGCGCGCACGCGCGGGGACGCATCGTCGAAGAGCGCGGCAGGCTCGGCACCGTCGGACTCGATCGACGCCAAAGCCCGCATCGCCGCTAGGCGTACATCCGGCGAAGGGTCGGCTAACGCCCGATCCAGCGCGGTGCGCACCGCCTCGACCCCAGCGCCGGCGAGCGCCTGGACGCACCGCCGACGCAATTTCTGGTCGTTGACGGCGAGGTAGTTCTCCAGGGCGCCAGCGCCTTTCTCACCGAGCCGGGCAAGCGCGTTCATGGCGCATTCGCTCACGTCCTGGCCCATCTCGTCGTCGATGGCCCCGACGATATCGGGAACGGCGTCGACCGCGCCCAATTGCCCGAGCGCCGCGATGGCCCCGATCTGAACGTCGAGCCATTCGTCCCAGCCGCTCTCGAACCATTCGGCGTCGTCCCAGGCGATCGTTTCGTCGCGCGCACGCACCAGCCGGCGCAGAACGGGGATTGCGTCGCCAGCCTTGAGACGCCCCAGCGCGGCAATGGCGTTGATCTTGACATCGACACACGGATCTTCGACGAGACTGTCGATCAGCGCCTTTTTCGCCTCTCCGTTGCCGACCCGGCCGAGCGCCTCGGCGGCGTCGGCGCGAACGTCTTCGTCCTCGTCGCGCAACGCCCGGACCAGGAATTCGGCCGAAACAGGGTCTCCGATCCGGCCAAGCGCCTGCGCGGCGACGCAGCGGTGGATGTCGTCGCCGTAATCCAGCACGTTTCCGAGAACGTCACAGACTTCGCGCGTCGTCGCCATTATATCTCCCCTCACCGACCGGCACCGGTACGAACCCTTGCTAGCCGATCGGGGCGAAAGTCGCGTTGACCTGGATCAAGGGGGATTGCCCCGGCCGTGACGCATCCGTCCGCGGCCGGGGCCATGACTCGTTCAGGCGATGTCGCGGCGTGCGAACGACATCGAACGGAAGGTCTTCTTGTAGGGAGATGCGCCGATGGTTTTGATTCGCGCGACCCCCATCTTGTAGTTGTAGTTTCCGCTGATCCAGTCGACCACCCGCCCCTCGAGTGCATTGGCCGGCTGGGGCGTGTGGAGGAAGTCCATGTAAAGCACGCCCTTCTTGATCGCCGGCGTGACGATCGCGACCGCCGTCACCGCCGCCTTGGACAGCTCGATATGGCCGTTCTTGAGCAGCGACGCGAACTGGAAATCGTTCCCTTCGACACCGAGGATGGTTTCCTTCATCGACGGCACCCGGTCGGAATAGACCATGACGTAATCGCCGCTTTCGATGCCGCGCGCCTTGGCGTCGGCGGGATTGATCTCGATCCAGTTCTCCGGCCAGCGCTGCACGATGTAGGGCCGCCGCCGGTCGTCGAAACCCGACTGCCAGCGCTCGTTGATGCGGCCCGACGTGCACCACAGTTCGTCGCCTTTCGGCTTCATCCATTCCCAGTAATCCGAGAACAGGGACCACGGCGATTTCTGAATGTTGCACTTGCCGGTCTGGCTGTTGAAGTGGGTCAGCTTCTTGTTGAACAGGTTGGCGCCGGACGGACCGGTATCGTCGAGCTTGCGCGCGGTATCGTGCAGCCGCTTGGTGCCGACCAGGGTGCCGTCGTCCTTCATGATCACCGGCCCCTGGATGCCGTTGGTGCCGAACTCCGCGAGCTTCTGGTGCAGCGTCTTGCCTTCGCGGTGCGCCGCCAGCTTGATCATGTGGAAGTCCTTGCGACTGCCGCGCGAGAACCGCGAGGCCTCCTCGGCGACGTCGTTCGTGTTCTTCCAGTCGAAGCCGTCGAAGCCCATCCGCCTGGCCAACTGCGCGATGATCCACCAGTCGGGCTTGGCGACGCCCGGAGGATCGTAGAATCGGTGATAGAGACGCAGGCGCCGTTCGCCGTTGGCGCGCATGAACGTGTCCTCGCCCCAGGTCGCCACCGGAAAAATGATATCGGCGAAGCGATTGCCGATCGGATCGACGAGGTAAATGTCCTGATTGAACACCACCATGCCGCCCGAATCGGCGCGCGCCTTCAGGGTCTCTATGGCCTCCCGCTTGTCAAACGAGCGGACCTGATTGGGATTGGCCGCAACCAGTTCGTCGAAACGTCGGGCCAGGGCTTCCGAGCCGCACATCGACTGAATCCAGGTCGTGCCGATGACATGCGCCAGGCGGGTATGGCCGGATACCAGCCAGGCGTCGGTATCGAGCGCCCGCCGGCGGCGTCCGGGCAGCTTGATCGGCGACTTGTTGCGCGGATACTTGCCGCCGCCGAGACCGCCGCGCTGGTGCCCGCCGGCGCGGCCGATGACCTGACCGTGCCTGCCGCCGGCGCCGACGATGATTCCGAGCGCGCTGATTGCTTCGGTGTTGCCGGTGTTGTTCGACCAGTAGAACCCCTTCTCGATCATGATCGAGCTCTTCGGTCTCGATCCGTCGGCTCTCGGCTTGGCCAGCCATTCGGCGGCGGTAACGATCTTCCCGGGGTCGACCTGGGCGACGGCCGCGGCGTTTTCGACCTTGAACTCGTCCTGGGCGAGAAGCCACGACTTCCAGTCGTCGAAGCCCTTGGTCTGGAACTTGCCCCAGGTGGTGCGCCACTGCCACGGCGTGTTGCGGGTTCCCTGACCGAAGCCGGACGACGACTCCCATTTGTCGTTCACCCATTTCTTGATCCATTCACCGTCCTGCCAGCCGTTCTCGACGATGGTGCGGGCGATGGCGTTGACCACGAGAAGATCGGTCCCCGGGGTCACGTCGATCCACATGCCGCCGTGCTTTTCCACATAGGCAACGCCGGCGGTGCGGCGGGGCATCATGATGATCGTCTTCTGACCGGCCTGGATTCCCGGCATGATCCATTGCGTAAACAGGATCGTCTTGGTTTCGTACGGGTCGGTGCCGCAGATCAGCAGCGTCTCGGCGTCGCGCCAATCTTCGTAGGACGGCCCGAAATTGTCGAAGCCGGCGTCCCGGAACCCGGGCGTCGAGGTGACTTTCGACGGCGCGTCGTGAAACGCGAAATTGGCGGTATTGACGTGGCGGAACGCGTATTTGGTGATGGCGTAGGTGTTCTCGATGAACTGGTACGAGTGCGTTTTGACCGCGTAGGCGTTGGCGCCGTGCTTCTTGATGACGTACTTGCCGACCGCGGCCGCGACATCGAAGGCGAAGTCCCAGGGAACCGGCATGAGAATGCCGTACATCCGCATCAGCGGCGACCTGAGCCGATCGCGGGTCGGGGTTTGCGGGTTGTAGCATTTCTGGGCGATGCAGCCCCCGCGCAGACTCGAATCGCCGCCCACATTGACGAATTCCGTGTCCTTGTCGGGAAGGATGACGACGTGATGCGGCTGACCGTTGTGCAGCACGATGTTGTGCTGGTTGGGCGCGATCCACGGTCCCAGCGGATCGACCGGGAAATCGACCCCGAAGGCGTTCTCGTTCTTGCCCGGGCCGCCGTTCCGTTCGGTCACCGGCCAGCGGTAGACCTTGTATCCGCAGGCGACGATGCAGTAATCGCATGCGGTGGAGATGACGTCCGCGTTCTTGGGCGGCAGTGGAACGCTGCTCTCGGGAATGTAGTACGGCGTCGCCATATCGCCTTCCTCCTAACCTTGCAGGTTGTCGTAGCGACCGAAGATCAGCCCGAATATGCCGACGGCAAAGATGTCGTCGCCGTCGAGTTCGAGCAGCACCTGCGGCAGGCTCTGATACGCCTGCCCCGAAATCAGAATGCCGTGGCGCGTAAGATCGTAGGTCGAGAGGTGCAGCGGGCACGGCCCCAGGGCCTTGTCCTTGGGCTTGTAGGTCCCGTCGAGCGGACCGCCTTGATGCGTGCACGTGTTGTTGAAGGCGACCACGTCGTTCTGCGGGCCGACGCCACCACCGGCCGGCACGCCGAGCTTGACCAGCGTCGAACCGGAATAGTCGCCCTCGTCGGGATAGCTGAATTCGACCGGGACGTCCTGGCGCAGTTCGCTCAGCTTGGCGACGAACTTCCGCGGATACACCGCCACCGCCGCCGGAACCTGCTGCGCGAACGGGGTTCCCGGATTGAGTGTCACCATTATCGTGAACGTCGTCGCGCTCGAGGTCAGAAGGAAGCGACGCCGGGACATCAGGCACTTTCCGGGACCGGTCTCGGCTTTCCCCGCCGTCAACTCCGCGGGGCGTGGGTTCTGGACGTTATTCGTCATGGCTCACCCCTCTGTCAGTCCGCCACCAACGGCGCATAGTCCGGAAGCGTCGGCGGTTCGATGTCAATCTCCGGGCCGCTCAGCGATTCGAGAAAGGCGACCAGATCGTCGACCTCTTCGTCGCTCAGACCGAGGGGCCGGATCAGCGAGCTCTTGGTCGCGGCGTAATCGTTTTCGCCGCCGCCGGCGTTGTAGAACTCGACGACTTCCCTGAGATCCCACAGCGCCCCGTTGTGCATGTAGGGCGCGGTGTACATCGTGTAGCGCAACGGCGGGGTGCGGAACTTACCCTTGTCGCCGTCCTGCTTGGTGCGGAAATAGAGGCCGAGATCATCCTTGGCGGTCCGATAGATGTGCTCCGGAACGCCCTTGGCGTAGAGCTCGTAGCGGAACGTGACCTGGGCGAGACCGTCCTCCTCCCACCGTTCGGCGGGCGGCACGCCGATGTTGTAGTATTTCTGGTCGCTCAGCAGCGGGCCGTTGTGGCACTGCACGCAGCCCGCCTTGCCCCTGAACAACTCAAGGCCCCGTTTCTGCTGGTCGGTCAGCGCATTGGCATCGCCGCGCATGTAGTTGTCGAACGGTGTATCGTTGTGAATCAACGTCCGCTCGAACGCGGCGATCGCCCGCCAGGCGTTGCCGATCTTCGGCCACTCGTCGCCGAAGACCCTCTTGAAGCGTTTGCGGTATTCGGGAATGAAGGCGAGGCGCGCCTCCATCATGTCGTTCTCGCCGTTTCCGGCGACCGCGCCCTTGGCCGCCGACGGCGCCTGCGCTTCGAGCGACTTGGCGGCGCCGGCCC
>JBHHZM010000031.1:0-26789 GCA_046758065.1 Alphaproteobacteria bacterium
CGATGCTGCCGCACACCGGCACCTGGACGCTCAACGAGGCGATCCTCGCCGCCGGTCAGGCAACGTCGGACAACTTGCCGCCGCGCTTCAGCCAGATCCAGTACGCCTGGCGCTGCCCGACGCTCGACACGGCCGCGCGCATCGCCGAGGTGCTCGACAACAACGCCGAGAACGTCGCCCGCATCGCCCACTGCACGGTGACGGGAGACTGGGTGACCAAGACCCGCGTCGGCCTCGCCAACCATGCGATCGCCGAGATCACCTACCGCAACCTCGAACTCACCGGCCCGCCCGCGTTCGGCGACGAGGCCAGGGCCTTCGCCCGCCGGATTCAGGAAAATCTCGGCCTCGATGCGATGGACGAGCCGTTCGATCCCGGCATGAGCGAGCTGAGCGCGCCCGAGGCCGCCGAGGCCGAATTGCGTACCGCGCTGCCGTCCTGGCAGCGCAACTACACGTCCGACGACTACGTCGATTACACCTGGCACGCGCCTACCGTGAGGCTGCTCATCGGCCGGCCCAAGCTGCGGTCGCCGCAGCCCGGTTATCAATACCCGGCCTGGACGTGGAACGCGCTCGGCGGCGTTGCCGCCTGCATCGACCCGACGATCTTCGCTGCGGCGCGCTGCATCGGCGCGACGCTGGTCGATCTGCTCACCGAGCCGTCCGGGATAGAGCGCGCCAGGGCCGAGTTCGAGCACCGCACCGGCGGCGGCGTCGGCGGATCGAACTGGGTGGCGCCGCTGCTGCCCGCCGACTTCGCCGCGCCGATCCACTTCCGCTGGCCGGAATACGTCACCACCGTCCGCGGCGAGGAATGGTGGGCGCCGACCGTGCCGCCCGCCTGAGAAGACGCCCGGTTTTCGCGTCCGTGCGCCCCCTCACCCTAAATCCCTCTCCCCTTGCGGGAGAGGAAGGGGCCCGACGCGCAGCGGCGGGAAGGTGAGGGGATTGTCGCGTCGCGCACACCCTCACCCGGTCTGGGAACGGAACCGCCCACCCCTGTCATTCGCGGGCTTGACCCGCGAATCCAGAGAGAAGTCGAAGATGTTCTGGATTGCCGGATCAAATCCGGCAATGACATCGAGGGGCTACGGGGCGAACTATCGTCACCGTGCGCCATTACCTCGCCTGAGCGGACAGCAGTGGATCGGGTTCGAACTTGACGGGAGTGCGAGAGGCGGACCGGTCTACTCCACGCTCAGCATCTCACCGAGGCGGCGGGCGTTCCTGAGCGCGTAGTCGGCCTCGTCGGTGTTGTCGAAGTAGACGTAAACGTCGCGGCCTTCGGCGATCCGTTCCCCGAGCCAGCCGGCCCAGTCGGCGAGCGCGGCCTCGCTGTAGTTGCCGCGATAGCGCCCCGTGCGGCCGTGCAGGCGCACGTAGACAAAGTCGGCGGTGGCGACACGCGGCGCCGTCACGCCGCCGAGTTCGAAGGGGCAGAAAGCGGCGCCGTGGGCGGCGAGCAGCTTGTAGGTTTCCTCGCAGTGCCAGCTCGGATCGCGGAATTCGAAGGTAAAACGCCGGTCCTCGGGCAGAAGCGCGAGGAAGCCGGCGAGACGCTCGAAATCGGCCGCGAACTTCGGCGGAAGCTGGAACAGGACGGGTCCGAGCTTCTCTCCCAATCCCGAGAGACGATCGAGAAACGCGGCGAGCGGTTCGGCGCAATCGACGAGGCGGCGAAAGTGCGTGATCACCCGCCACACCTTGACGGCGAAGAGAAAGCCGGGCGGTGTGCGCGTGACCCAGCCTTCGAGCATCGATTGGCGCGGCAGTCGGTAGAAGCTCGCGTTGATCTCGACGCTCGCGAAGGACTCGGCGTAGTAAGAGAGCCAGTCGGTGCGTTTCAGCGTCTCCGGAAAAAAGAGACCGCGCCAGCCGTCGTAGCTCCAGCCCGAGGTGCCGACCCGGTGTCGGGGCATGCCGCTGGCGCCTTCAGTCGCGGTATGCGACCCCGGGCAGCACGCAGAGCATCTCGTAGAGCAGGTTCGAGGCCAGCATCGCCGTGTTGCCAAATGGATCGTAGGGCGGCGAGACCTCGACCAGATCGCCGCCGATGACGTCGAAGCCGCGGCAGCCGCGGATGATCTCGAGACCCTGGATCGAGGTCAGCCCACCGGCCTCGGGCGTGCCGGTGCCGGGCGCGTAGGCGGCGTCGAGCCCGTCGATGTCGAAGCTGATGTAGACCGGCCCGTCGCCGAACTGCTCGCGGATCTCGTCCATCAGGGGGCTGAGCGACTTGTGCCAGCACTCCTCGGCCTGGACGACGCGGATGCCCTGTTCGCGCGGCCAGTCGAAGTCCTCCGCCGTGTAGCCGGTGGCGCGCAGGCCGATCTGGGCGACGCGCCTGGGATCGCACAGGCCCTCCTCGACGATGCGGCGGAACGGCGTGCCGTGGGCCACCTTCTCGCCGAACATGACGTCGTTGACGTCGGCGTGGGCGTCGATATGGACGATGCCGACCGGGCCGTGCACCTTGGCCGCGGCGCGCAGGATCGGCAGCACGATGGTGTGGTCGCCGCCCATGGTCAGCGGCCGGCAGCCGTGGCCGTAGATGCCGTCGTAGAACTCTTCGATGATGCGGATGCTGTCGACCAGGTTGAACGGGTTGATCGGCACGTCGCCGATGTCGGCGACCATCAGCGAGTCGTAGGGCGCGGCGCGGGTCGCCATGTTGTAGGGCCGCATCAGCGTCGACTCGGCCCTGATCTGGCGCGGGCCGTGGCGCGCGCCGGCGCGGTTCGAGGTCCCGATGTCGAACGGCACGCCGACGAAGCAGGCGTCCAGCCCCTCGGCCGACTCCTTGGCCGGCAGGCGCATCATCGTCGCCGGGCCGGCGAAGCGCGGCATCTCGTTGCCGCCGAGCGGCTGAAAGCGTTGCTTCGCCATGTCACCGATCCTCCTTGTCGATTTCCCCGGGTCGATTTCCCCGGACGCGCGCGAATCTTAAGAGCGCGCCGGACGCTTGCCAAGCGGCGCGGAGCGGCTACGGTAGACCCGGGCGGTGCGCGGACGGGAAACCCGGGAGGCAAGCATGGCGGAGGACGGCGGACGCGACATCGAAGCGAAGTTCCGTGCGGCGCTGGCGCGGGCCGCGACCGGGCCCGACCGGGTCGACCGGCGGATCAAGAACATCCTGCATGGCGACGTGCCCACCTTCATGGAGGCGCCGCGTTTGCGCGACACGACGCGGGCCGACGTCATCGTCTTTGGTCTGCCCTACGAAGGCGTCAAGATCCTCGATCCGCTGACCTTCGTGCCCGCCACCGCCGAGCTGCAACGGCCGATCTACGCGCGCTCGGGCGCCGATCTCGCGCCCGACGCCATCCGGCGCAATTCGATCTACTACTCGCTCGACCACTCGGGCGGCATGTTCCACGAGCGCGAACGCGGCCTGCGCATCGCCGATCATCTCGGCGTCGCCGACGCCGGCAACCTGCCGGTCGATCACGACGCGCCGGCCGAGGAAACGCTGCACGCGGCGTGCGCGCGCATCGTCGACGCGATCGGCGATCAGGCGGTGCCGATCATCGTCGGCGGCGACGACACCGTGCCCTACGTCGGGGTACGCGCCGCGGCGACGCAGCGCAAGGCGCGACTTGCCGTGCTCAAGCTCGATTCACACTTCGATCTGTCGTGGGAGCCGCGCTACTGGGCGGGCTCGCAATGGGCGCGTTGCATGGAAGCCGGCTGCCTCGCGCCCGAGAACCTTGCCATCGTCGGCATCCGCGGCCTGCGCAACTCGGTCGCTTGGTACGAGACCGCGCGCGAGCTCGGCGTGCGCTTCTGGACGATGCAGGAGATCGAGGAACGCGGCATCGTCGAGGTGACGCGCGCGGCGTTGGCCGCGATCTGCGCCGGTTGCGATTTTCTTTACCTCTCGCTCGACCTCGACGTGGTCGATCCCGCCTTCCTGCCGGCGCAGAAATACCCCGACCCGGCCGGGCTCACCGCGCGCGAGACCCTGCGCGCGCTCAGGACCGCCATCGACGAGGGGCCGCCGCTCTGCGGTTTCGACATGGCCTGTCTCGGCCCCGACTTCGACATCAACGGCCTCGGCGCCCAACTCGCCGCACGCTGCGCCGTCGAGGTCATCGGCGGCCTCGCGCTCAAGCGGGCGGAGGAGACGATAAGCGTGTAAGCCGGCCCCTCACCAGCGCCCGCAATCGGCGCGCATCGCCTCGGGCGGCAGCAGGATCGGCAGGCGCTGGCGGAGGCGGGCGTCGGTGTCGGGGTCGATGTAGACCGGGTAGTGGGACGACAGCACGCCGCGGACGCAGTCGCGGGCGCGGTCGCGGGCATCGGGCGCGCCGTTGGCCTCCCACGCGCCCGGGGTGGTGCGGTCGCCGACCGCCGGATAGACGTACTCGCTTTCCATCAGCGCGAGCGTCTGGTCGCTGCCGAGGTAATGGCCGGGACCGAGGATCGCGCGCTCGATCACCTCGTAGGAAAGCGTTTCGTCCGAGACCTCGATGCCGCGCACCGCGCGCTGGGCGTTGCCGAGCATGTCGTTGTCGATGACCAGCGCCTCGAACGAGCAGCCGAGCAGGCTGGCGAGCATGCCCGCCGATTCGAACACCAGATTGGCGCCGGCGAGCCCGGCGAGCGTCGTCGTCATGCCTTTTTCGTAGCCTGCCTGGTTGTCGGGCAGCTTCGAATCGGTCATGCCGGCGGCGACGCCGCCGGGCAGGCCGTAGAAACCGGCGATCTGCGCCGCCGCGGCGTTGAGCACCGCCTCCTCGCCGCCGCCGCCCGAGAACGACCCGGTGCGCAGGTCGGAGACGAAGGGCCAGTTGCTGAAGATCGTCGGATGTCCGGGGGCGACGAAATTGGTCAGCGCAAGCCCGGCGAGCGTCTCGGCCGCGGTCTGCACCAGTGCGCCGGCGAGCGCCGCGGGCGCGGTCGCGCCGGCCTGCGCAGCGACGATCATGTTGACCGGCATGCCGGCCCGCGCCGCCGCCATGGCGACGGCGCCGTTGTCCTCGCCGTAGCGCAGCGGCGGCACGATGGCGCAGGTGTTGGCGGTGGCGCAAGGACGGGCGCGAAAGCGCCCTTCGCCGCCGAGGATGGCGTCGAACATCGCGACGCCGGCGACGACGTTTTCCGCCCTGTTGAAGCCGGTGAAGACGTGCTTTTGCGTGCCCGCGGCGCAGGCGTAGGCGACGCTCATGTCGAATGCGAACAGGTCGTCGATGTCGGTGGCGACCACGGTGCGGCTGAAGAAGTGGATGTTGTCGAGGCGGTCGACGAGGCGGGCGCAATCGTAAAGATCGACGAGCATGGCGGGACGGTAGCGTCCGCTCTCGCCGTCGAGCATCAGGACCGCCATGCCCGCGGTGCCGAAGTGCACGCGCCGCCCGGCGAGCGTCATGTCGTACTGCGGGTCGCGGCCGTGAAGCACGATGTCGCGGCCGGCGTCGGCGATGATGTCCTCGACCAGTGCCCGCGGGAAGCAGAGCCGGTCGTGGTCGTTCATGAAGCAGCCTTTATCGAGCGCGAGCGCGCGGAATTCGTCGAACGCGCCGCCCATGCCGATGTTTTCGAGCACGTCGAGCGCGCGGCGGTGGATGCGTTCGATGTCGTTCTCGCCGAGCGGCCGGTAGGCGCCGCCCTCGAGTCCGGGGCCGACCGCGCGCTCTTGCGGGCCGGCCCGTCTCAGCGCGAGCCGCGCGGCGCGTCCGCGGCGCTTGGGCGTCCCTCCGGCCGCCCCGGTTTGCTGCTGCATGATCCCGCCTCCCTCTCCCGCTGGGTTTTTCACCGCTCCAAACGCGCTTCGCTTGGCAACGTCATCTCTTCTTGGGTTGTAACCTTTCCCAGTCTTCGTCGGACAGCCGGGACAGGAAATTGAACTGACCGGCGCCGCCGAGCCATTCGCCGCCGTCGATGGTCACGACTTCGCCGTTGACGTAGCCCGCGCCGTCCGACAGCAGATAGCAGGCGAGATCGGCGAGCTCGAGGTGCGCGCCGGTGCGTCCGAGCGGATTGCGGGTCTCGAACTCGCGGGCGAGATCGGGGCGCGGCACGAGCCGTTCCCAGGCGCCGGGGGTGGGGAAGGGACCGGGCGCGATGGCGTTGAGGCGCACCCCGCGTCCGCCCCACTCGACCGCCAGGCTGCGGGTGAGCGCCAGCACCCCCGCCTTGGCCATCGCTGAGGGCACGACGTAGGCCGAACCGGTCCAGGCGTAGGTGGTGACGATGCTGAGCACGCTCGCCTTGTGATGCGCGGCCAGCCAGCGCCGGCCGCAGGCGAGCGTCACGTAGGCGGTGCCATGGAGCACGATGTTGACCACCGCGTCGACGGCGCGCGGCGACAGCGTTTCGGACCGGGCGACGAAGTTTCCGGCGGCGTTGTTGACCAGCGCATCGAGCGGGCCGGTCTGCCAGATCCTGGCCACCATTTCTTCGACCGCGCCGGCGTCGCGCAGGTCGCAGACATGGGTTTCGACCTCGCCGATCTCCTCGGCCGCCTGCGCAAGAATTTCGGCGCGGCGGCCGCAGATGACGAGCTTCGCGCCCAGTTCGACGAAGCGCCGGCCCATGCTCTTGCCGAGGCCGCTGCCGCCACCGGTTATCAGGATGCGTTTTCCCGCCAGCAGATCGTCACGGAACATCGCCTGTCCTTCTTCCGTTCGCGGGCCTTTGGCGCGGCCGCCCTTCACCTGCGCGCCGCCGCCGCGCCGATCTTCTTATCTATCGGTTGTCGAAGGGCGCTCCAACTGTTTTCCCGCCGGGCCCGGAACCGGCTCGAACCCGGCGAAGCCGAAGGGCGCCGGTTCGGCGGGCGGCGCGAGGCGGGTACGGCGCTTCCGCGCCGGCGGGGCGATCGTGATATGCTGACGCCTGATCGTGGGGTGACGGGGTGGAGATCGTCGAGCCCGCGTGGCGTTGAAGGACCGGTTCACGGAACTCGTTCGTAAGGCGTGCCCATGACATCGCTCTATTTGCGCCTTTTCAGGTACAGGCAGCGCGAAGGCAGATCGCCGCTTGAGGATTTCCTCACCGAAGCCTTCGCCGATCTTCTCAACCGGCTGCCGAAGCAGAATCACATGGAATTCTGCGAAAAGGTTCTGTTGGCAAAGGCCCCGCCAGACGTAAAGAAGAAATGGCGGTGCTTCGTTAAAACGTGTGCGGGCGACCTGCATTGGAAGACGCAATACCGGATCGAAGATTTGGAAAACTCGTCGCAGAAGCGTCTCGACATCGTTCTCTTATCCGGTGATCGCCCAGTTCTGGTCGTCGAGTGCAAGATCAGGCCCCCATGGGCGGCCATCAGGAAGAGGACAATGGCGGAAAGCAGTGGCGCAATCAGCTTCAGCCCTATGGAAAATGGCTTTGCGTTGAAGGCGGTCGCGACGCCGGCCTTGTCCTGCTGACCCATCTCACCGACCCTCCCCAGGGGTTCCCCAAGAACGACGAATATGGCGTCGCGGTGCGCGCCGTGGCGCGCTGGTCCGGTGTCTACAAGTGGTTGCAGGAAGGAGGGAAGTGCCTGTGGAAGGAAGTAAGCCCTTCCGCCGATGCTCTATTGGACGAATTCGTCGAATTTCTCAAGGAGAAAGACATGACCGGAGAAGACCCGCGCGGCGCGGATTTCGCGGCGGCCCGTCTCTACCTCGAAGGCGGCGCCCACGCACGAATCACCAAGGCGATGAACATCGTCCGAGAGCGAGCGAAGAAGTCAATGCTGAGTGGCTGGACTGGATGGCCCGAGAAACCGCCACCTTTGGATTCCCAACAGCAAGAGGGTGAAATTTATGACTGGGCAAAGAATAGCTGCGGAAACGACATCGGTTGGGGCGTCTGGTTCGTACGCGAGGATAACGAGTGGTTCTCGCAACGAACGTCATATCGCGAAGGCGCGTTCATCTATGTCGGCGTCACTCTGTACCAGAACTATCGTCGGCAAGCCTTATCGAAGGCGTCTGAGATCAAAACGGAGGAGTGGGGAAAGGATTGGTGCTTTCCGCAGAGCGAGGAGGAGGCCTCGGCGCAATATGCAGGAATCGTCAAGCTGAGATCGCTGGACGATGTTTTGCGTGACGGCCGCGGGTTTACGGAAGCCTTCTGGTCCTGGCTTGAGCCCTCGATCAAGCAAGCTCTTGACATTATCGAGATGTCCGAAAAAGGCTGATCTCCGCCTTCGGGCCGCCCCTTAAGGCGCGCCCCGATTTTCGGCCAGTCGGCTTAGGTGGATGGCCTCGCTCATGATAGCGCTAGAGGCAGATGCGCGAGGCGGGCGCGGGGTCACTCGCAGATTGTCCGAAGCGCCAGCCAGTCGGCCGCCGACATGGCGCCGCGCGCACCGCCCTCGCTGCCTACTTGTTGCTGCGTTTCGCGAGTGCGGAGAGGATCGTCAGAGCCAGGAACAACACCGCCCCTAGACCCCAGACACGGAACCCGGTCGGCATCTGGATCATAGGGATGGTTGCGTACATTACCGCGAGCGCGCCCCAGACGATGAATACGATCCCCAGAAGAACGGTATCCAGCTTCATGTCCGTGTTCTCCCCGCCAGCCGCTTAGTGCGCGCCGGCTCCGACCAGGATCGGCACACCGTGCAGAATCTCGAAACTCAGCGCCGTGAACCCGTACATCGCCGCCACCATGGCGAAGACGGCCACAGGCCCGACCCATGCGCGCTGTCGCTCGGCGGCCGAACCGCTCCACGAGACGACCTGGAGATCCGCGACGTCGACGCCGATTTTGCGGTTTTGCGCGAACAGCATCCGGAATAGCGCGTAGACATAAGTGATGAGCACGATCGCCATCAGCAGCGATCCGGCGCCGACAACGCCCATCAGGGTTCCCCAGACGAAGGGGGCATCGATATGCTCGAGGGGATCATCGACGTGATAGCTCAACTCGAAAATGCGCCTCGGTACTCCGTGATAACCGGCTGCGATGCCGCCGATGCCGAACAGGGCGAGCCCGATCGTCAGGACATGGGGCAGCCGTGCAAGCACGCCAGGCCGCCAGCACCGGTGTCCGGTCAGTAACGGGATGACGTAGATGAGCGTCGCGATGAAGGTCAGCGACACGCCGCCGACGGTCAGGAAGTGAAAATAGCCGGGAACGAAGAACGTGTCGCTCAGCAGAATCGCGAGCTTCTCCTGGATCAGCACGAGTGACAAGACCCCGCCGAGCGCAAGATTCACACTCGCCATACCGACCGCGGCCATCGCCGGGTTGTCCCACGGAAGCATCCTGATCCACCCGAACAGGCCGCGCCCGCCCTGTGCCCGGGCATGGGATTCCAGCGACCCGACGATGATGACAAAGACGAGAATGGTAGGCACGGCGATGAACAGCGACAAGAAGGATCCGATGACGCGCACCGTATCCGCCAGATCGGGTTCGAGGAACATGTGATAAAGCGAGGTCGGCGGAACGAAAATCATGTAGACAGCAAAAACCATCTTCGAGAATCTCGGCCCGAAGATCGACTTCACCCCGGTCACGTTCTCCATCAGCACGTACCAAAGAACGACGGTCGCCATCAGCGGTAGGTAGTGCATGTTATGGAACAGCACGCTCCAGCTCATGGTGTAGCCGGAGACGGGTTCCCTCAAACCCAAGGTCCACAGCAGCGGCGGCAGGAAGGCGTTTGCACCGCCGATTGCGGCGACGATGAGCAGGCCACTCCACGCCACGGCCGCGAAGCTGATCGGCGCCCAGCTTTCGATGACGCCCCGAAACTTTGGACGCAGCGCGGTCGCAATCGCGGCGGTCGCGACGAGAGCGAGTCCGGCGCTGAGCAGGATATAGCCCAGATAGAAGAAGCGCCCCTCGGACGGATCGTCGATCAAGAGGCTGGGATTGCCGTCATAGAGCAGCGTCGTTCCAACGATGTAGCTTAATTCACTCGACGCGAATCCGGCCAGCATCGCAACGAATCCGAACCAGGCGAGCGGGCGCCACGCGATCGCGCCCGCGCCCTCGGTATAGACCGCGGCGAGAAGCAGAACGAAGCCCGCCTGGACGAAATACAGCCAGTAGAAAAAGATGGTGACGCCGTGCAGCCCCAGCATCCGGTAGGCGGTCTCCGGCTCGATGCTGAAAAGCCCGGTGCGTCCGGCCGCCGTCATCAAGGCGAAGATGATGCCGAGGGTAAGCGCGAGCACGGCGATCGAGAAAAACGCCAGCAGCAGCCTCTTGTCAGCCGGGTTCAAGCTTCTGGCACCGGTGATCAACTTGCTTTCTGCCATCGCCTTCGCTCCGACCCCCTTAATTTACGATGATCTTCCCCTTCATCTGGTCATGACCTGCGCCGCAATAGACCGTGCAGTAGATCATGAACTCCCCCGGCTCGGAGAAGGTCATCACCATCTCGGTCAGGACCATCGCCGGACGCCGCATGATGTGCCCGGCGAAACCGGTATGAATGCTGGCGCCGTGGTTAACGTCCATCGACATCATCCGAAAGCGGTAGCGGACGCCGCGCTCCAGACGCAGCACGCGGGGCTCGTAGGCGAACCGCATCGCCATCAGGTAGACATCGATCGGTTCGTCGGCTTCGGCCGGACCGGTGGCATCCGTTTCGGCCTCTGCGCCCATCGTCTCGCCGCTCTCCATCGCCTCCATCCACTCACGCGTGGGCCGGACGCTGCCGTCCGGGAGGCTGAGGTCTTCGATGAACTTGTAGGTGATCTCCTCGAATTCCTCTGGCGTCATCGAGCCGACCCCGGCGCTGTGACCGCCCATCACCATGCCTTCCATCGACGCGCTCTCCACGTCCATGCCCGCCATCGGCGTGACCGCCGGCGGCTCGGCAGGCGTCTCGGTCAGGAAACTCAGGCTTGTCGGCGCCGCGCCATAGGCGGCCCAGAGGGCATAAAGCGTAAGAACAAATAGCCCGACAAGAACCGAGAACCCCCGCCGGAGAGTGAAGTGTCTGGTCTCCGAATTCGTCGCCTCGGACATCACCGACCTTCCGCCGTGACTCCGGTTACAGCTAGTGGCGATTGGATCGGAACGTATTGATCTAGATCAAGCCTCCACACAGTTTGCGCAGGTTTTTGAAATTCAATAGATTACCCGAGATTTCCCATTTGGCTCTCGTTCCAACGTCCATCTTGCCCAAATGATCGTTGGGAGGCGACAGTCGGGCTCCTTTGACAGCGCCAGGGTGCGTAGGAAATGGCCAAGGTTGTAGAGCCAAGGCGTGCAGCTGAAGACGCACTGAGGTGGTGTGGGAACGGCGAACATGGTTGAGTGAGCGTCCAACCGGTCGACGGAGCAGATGGCGATGCATTCCTGGAGAACGTCGTTGGCTTTGCGGCGGATGGCGTACTTGTAACCCTCGGCTTCCAAAAATTCGTAGAGGTCCAGAAAGACGAATGTGGCATCCCCTCGGAAGTAGCGGGCAGCTTCTGTTCCCGGTAGCGCTCAACGACCGGCGGCCCGGAACGTCGCGCCAGCCGTCGGCGCTGTGGGCGTTACCGGGGCGCAGGGAACGCCGTTCCAGATCGCCGAACTGGTTGAACAGGAAAAAAAGGGAATGGTAGCCGGTGCGGCCGAACGGGCCGTTGCGGGCCGATTCCTTCCGATGGCCATGGGTCGGGCTGCCACTGCCGTCCATGTCGGGAATGATCATCTACGGCGGGCGGCGCGAGGCGGTCGCGGGGTCACTCGCAGATCGTCCGAAGCGCCTGCCAGTCGGTCGCCGACATGGCGCCGTGGCCGCGCTCGCCGCCAACCTCCGCCGCCGCGGCGCGTTCGCGGCTCGGCGGGTGCGTCGAGAGGAAGGCGAGCGCGTCGGGGGTGCCGCCGCGCGCGTCGGTGAGGCGCGCGAACAACGCGGCGAGCCCGTCGGTGCGGATATCCGCGCGATGCAGGATGTCGAGGGCGACGGCGTCGGCTTCGGCCTCGGCGCCGCGGCTGTACGACAGCGAAAGCAGGTATTCGCCCGCCCCGGCGGCGAGCGAGAGCAGCCCCGACACGTCGCCCACAAGGGCCTGGAAAATCAGCGACAGCCCGGCGGCGCGAACCACCGCTTCCATGGCGTGACGCTCGACCACGTGACCGATCTCGTGGGCGAGCACGCCGGCTACCTCGTCGCCCGATTCGGCGAAGTCGATGAGACCCCGCAAGACAACGATATTGCCGCCCGGCGCGGCGAAGGCATTGGCCTCGCCCGCGTCGATCACCCGAACCGTAATGACGAACGGGGTCTCGACCCCGGCGACAAGTCGGTCGATGAGCCGTGCGAGCACGCGGCTGCCGGCGGTGCCGGTGCAGACCTCGCCCTGCGCCAGCCAGCCCTTCACCACCTGTGCGCCCAGCGCCTTCTCCCAGTCGGCGGGGACCAGGGCCGCGATGGGTCCGGCGAGGCGTGGCAGCAGGACGAAGATGAGGGCGAGAACGGCGACGATGCCGAGCCCGCTTGCGGCGGCCCATCGCCACGACCAGCCGCGCGAACCGCGCCGGCGGCGGAGATGCGGCGCAAAGGCGTAGAGCGGTCTCTGGAACCCGTGTTCGGCGACGCTGAGGCGGGCGTCGGGGTCCGCCGCATTCGTCAGACGCACCGGTTGATTGGCGAAGACCTCGCCGGCGAGCTTGAGGTCCGCGTATTGCCAGACGCCGACCGGTTCGCCGTCGGGACTCGCAATGATCAGCCCTTGCTCGGCGACGCGGACGATGACGGGCCGGCGGCCGGCGGATCGGCCATCGCTGTAATGGCCCTCGTAGGTCGGCGGCAATCAGATCTCCCCGACGTCGAGGACCGCGGCAAGCCCTTCGCCCCGGCCCGGAACCGCGGCGAGGCTCTGGCCGATCTCCGCGAAGTCCTGATCGCCGACGATACGCAGGTGTTCGCAAAGGAAACGCGCGCTGCGCACCAGCACGACAGGGTAGGCGAGGCCGAGCGTCAACAGTCTGAGCAGCATGTTGGTGAACAGCAGCATGGCGAGCGGCCGCAATGCGACCTCGGCGGCGAACCGCAGGTTCTCGTAACGCGTATGGTTGGCGCAGTAGCGCAGCACCGCCGCGCGATAGAAGAACCAGCTCAGCCCCAGCGTGGGGACGAACAGCAGCCAGACGACGGCGAACGGCTTGAGCAGGTCGCGTCCCCGGCCGTCGAAGCGAAAGCGGCGATCGCCGAACCAGGTGTTGTCGAGACTGAACGCCAGCAGCCGGACGTTCATGAACGGCCAATAGAAGCCGAGCGTGAGCAGGGTGAGCAGGATATAGCCGAAGCGGCGCAGTCCGAACCCGAGCGCCGAGCCGGTCTGCGCGCCGCGAATGCCGCGCCACCGCGTGCGGCTGAGCCGGTAGCGGCGGGCGCGGTAAAGCGCAACGCCGATCAGCACGAGCGTCGCGGCAAGCGCCAAAAGCTGGAGCAGAATCTCGAAGTCGGGCCATTGCAGCGCCACGACGGTGTAGAGCGCCTGATAAGCGAGTGAGACCGCGACGATGACGACGAAGACGACGAGGAAGCCGAGGAACAGCTCCTTGCCGACGCCGGTGTATTCGAAGCGGTCGCCGCGGAAGCTGGTCTGGCTCCACAGGTAGTCGCGGATCCGGGTGCGCGCCCAGAACCGGTAGATTCCCAGGGTGAGAATGGTGAGCGCGATGTTGACCAGGTAAATCCGGAACAGCTCGCCGGTCTTGCCGTGATAACTGATCGCGTTCGCTTCGTCGGCGTCGGTCGTCTGCGGGTCCATCGCGTCGTGCTCCCCGGTGATCGCCGCCGGAGTGTGGCGCCGTGTGTCCTGGGCCGCGCGTGGCCTTCAGGCTTGCATCCGAGCATGCCGGGACAAACTTTACCAGAGGTTACAAATTTCGCGACCCCGTGCGATCGATGAGCGGTGCGCGGTTTCGGAACTTGTCGCGGCGGGAAGCCTGTGCTACCGGCGGCGCGACCGGTCGGTGAGGAACGATGACGCAGGAATGCCAGCAGCTTTATCTGGTCTACGGCGGCGAGCTCGTCGATCCGGCCGGCAACGCCTACGCCGAACCCGCCAGGCTCGACGTGCGCGGGATTTTCGATTCCTACGAGGTGGCCTACGAGGAATGGAAGGCGGCGAGTTTCCAGGCGGTCGACAACGCGCTCGTCCGTTACCGGATCGTACCGCTGTTCTGATCGTCGCCGGCGCCGGGCATCGTCGCGCCGGCCGCGGCTTCAACCGTCCGTAGCGGCGGTGGCTCCGGGATCGGCGGGAACCCTGTCTGCGGTCTCGAGAAAGCCGGCCATTCCCAGCAGGACATTGACGGTTTTCTGGTCGTCGCTCAGCGGCACCACGGTGGAGCGAAACCGGACCCTGTCGCCGTGCGAGTTGCGGACTAGGCCGCTGTCGCACGCCGGAACGCGGGTTTCCAGGACCTGATAGGCAAGCGCGACGACAGTGCCGAACACGGTTTCGCCCTGCGACATGCCGCTGATCGCCGCCTGCTGCACGAGCCCGTAGCTTTCCTTGAGCGCCGAGCCGACGTACTCGAACCTGAGATTCGGATAGGCGTCGGCCACCTTGATGACGAGGCAGAACGGCCAGAGCCCGTGAATTTCGGCGGAATTGATGTCCGAGAGCGAAGGGAATTGCCGGTTGCCGCGAAGCCGCTCCCAATAGGCGATCAGTCGATTCGTCTTGCGCCGCTCCGGTCCGGAAGCGCCCAATGCGCTGCCGATCGCGCCGTCCGCCGGCGCTTCGGTTGCAGACGCCGGACTGGTGCTGCCGCGATTTTCGGGCTCGACTGGTGATCCGTCGGAGTTCAACGAGCTGGCCTCCTGGGTTGCGGGCCGGGCGGCGTTCATTCCCCCGCGCCGGTGTCGCAAGCCTAGCTTCGGAGTGGTTAACGGTTGGTGAAACGGCGACATTGCCGCACTGGCGTTCGTTGCCGCTTCGGGCTATCCATCGCGGGGATATCGTGGTCAGGGAGGTCGTCGATGGGCGGGCAGAAAACGATCGTCTTTTTTCCCGAAGCCGCATTCGGGCCGGCGCTCAATTCGGTCGGCATCGCGCAGGCGTGCCACGATCTCGGCCACCGGCCGGTGTTCGTCGCCGACGTCGGCATGGCGAGCGTGTTCGCCGAATACGGCTTCGAGGAACGGCTGATCCACATGTCGGAACCGATGCCCCCCGAGGAAGCGGCGCGCTACTGGTCCGACTTCATCGACGGCCATATTCCCAACTTCGCGAAGAGCCCTTACGAGCAGATCGACAACTACGTCAAGGAGTGCTGGGAAGCGATCGTCGAAACCGCGGTCTGGGCCGAGAAGGAACTGCCGCGGGCGCTCGCCGAAATCGAACCCGACCTCGTCTGCATCGACAACGTCGTCCTGTTTCCGGCGGCCAAGCGCTACGGCGTTCCCTGGGTGCGCATCATATCGTGCAGCGAGAACGAGATCGAGGACCCGGACATCCCGCCGCATCTTTCGGGCTGCGGCGAGAACGACCGCGTCTGCTTCGAACGCTACCGCGCACGCTTCCTCGAAGTGATCGCGCCGGTGCACGACGGCTTCAACGGGTTTCTCGCCGACTGCGGCCACGAACCCTATCCGCCCGGTCAGTTCTTCGAGACCTCGCCCTATCTCAACCTGCTGCTCTATCCCGAGCCGGTGCGCTTCAGGCGTCGCCAACCGCTCGATCCGGCGAGGTTCCAGTACCTCGACGGCTGCGTGCGCAGCATGGCGCCTTACGAGGTTCCGGCCTTCGCCGAGAACGACGACAAGCCGCTGATCTACGTCAGCTTCGGCAGTCTCGGCGCGGGCGATACCGCGCTGCTGAAGCGGATCATCGCCGCGCTGGCGAAAATGCCCTGCCGGGCGCTGGTCAACGTCGGCGACTACCGCGACGCCTACGACGCGCCGCCGGGCAACGTCCGCCTCGAATCGTGGTTCCCGCAGCCCTCGGTGATCGAGCAGGCCGATGCGGTCATCCACCACGGCGGCAACAACAGCTTCACCGAGTGCCTCTACTTCGGCAAGCCGGCGATCATCATGCCGTACTGCTGGGACGGCCACGACAACGCCACCCGCATCCAGGAGACCGGCCACGGGCTCAAGCTCGCGCGCTACCGGTGGCGCGACGACGATCTCGCCGGCGCCATCGAGCGGGTTCTCGGCGACGAGGCCATGGCCGCCAAACTGGCCGCGACCGGCGCCCATATGAGGGCGGCCGACGGCCGGCGCAAGGCGGCGCGGCTGCTCGACGGCCTGCTGAGGAAAACCGCCTGAGACCGCGCCGCCGGCGAAGCGGCGCGAACGGTCGACGGTGTCCGTCAGGTCGCGAGAATGAAGGATCATGACCGAGTTCGCCGACCTGATAGCGCGAACCGCCGCCGACCATCGCGTCCTGGCCTATGGTCTCGCCTGTCTGCTGGCGATGGCGCAAGGGTTGCCCGGCGTCGGAACGCTGGTGCCCGGTTCCCTCGTCATCGTCGGGTTCGGGGCTCTGGTTCCGGTCGGCGCGCTGGATTTCCTTCAGCTTGCGGTCGCGTCGACGCTTGGCGCCATCCTCGGCGACGGGACGTCCTATTGGCTTGGCCGGCGGTATCATGAGGCCATCTCCCGTGTCTGGCCGTTCCGTCGTCATCCGGGGCGGATCGCGAAGAGCGCGGTACTTTTACGGACCCATGGCCGCAAGGCGGTTTTTGCCTCCCGCTTCGTTCAGGGCCTCCGGGCGTTCGTTCCGCTGGCAGCCGGAATCGCCGATACGCCCGCACCTCGATTCTTCGCCGTAATCATCCTCTCGGCCTTGATCTGGGCGCCCTTGCACATTCTCGTGGGCGCGCTCATCGGCGGTTCGATCATGCTTGCCGACGCCATCGCGACCCGCTTGGCCGTGCTTTTGGTTTTCGTCGGCGCGCTTGTCTGGCTGGCGGTAGGCGTCACCCGAGGGGCGGTGCGATTGGCGCCGCGCATCCCGGCGTCGTTGCGGACGCCGGTCGTTTCCCGGGCGCAGCGGAAACTGGCCATGTTCGTCGGTTCCGGTGGTTCTCCCGCCGGCGTTTTTCTCGCCATTGTCGCGACCGTCGCACTGATGGTGTTCCTCGCCATCCTGGCGAGCGTCGTCGCCGCCGGTCCATTGGCCCCTGTCGATGCCGCCGTCCATCACTTCCTGCAGGGGTTGCGAACGTCGTGGAGCGACCGATTGTTCATCGCCGTTACCGAACACGGCGACAAGTCGGTGATCACGCTGCTCGCGGTCGCCGTCTTTCTGTGGCTGGTGCTGCGACGCGCCTGGCGGGCGGCCGCTTATTGGGTCGGGGGCCTCATCTTTGCGCGCGCCTTCGTGACGCTCCTCAAGATCACCCTTCAGGTGCCGCGCCCTGCGCCGATCTATGAGGGTTGGGGCTCGTTCGCCTTTCCCAGCGGCCACGCGACCATGAGCGCGGTGCTGTGGGGCCTGTTCACCGTCCTCGTCGCGCGGGAGGTGAAGCCGAAATGGCGGCCGTGGATCTTCGGTGCGAGCCTCGGGATCGTATTGCTGATCGGCTTCTCGCGTCTTTATCTTGGCGCCCACTGGCTCTCCGACGTGGTCGGCGGGTTGGCTTTTGGAATCGCCTGGGTGGCGTTGCTCGCCGTCTTTTACCTCCGGCGTCGGCCGCGGCGAATCGACGCCAAGGGGCTGGTCGCCGTGGTGTGCAGCGTGTTCGTCCTGACCGGTTTCGTCCATGTGCGCGACAAGTTTCCCGAAGACGCCCGCCGCTATGCCGTGAAAACGAACCCCGTCACCGTTGCGCTGGCGGAGTGGCGGACGTCTCGCTGGCGAACCCTGCCCATACGGCGCGTCGATCTCGAAGGCGAAGACGAAGAGCCCCTGACCATTCAATGGATCGACGATCCGGGCCGGCTGGCGGACGGCCTCATGCGAAACGGTTGGCGCCGGCCGGCACCCTGGTCGGCGCAGAGCGCCCTGTCATGGCTGGACCCGCAGGCCGCCCCCGACGCCCTGCCCGTCCTGGCGAAATTGCACGACGGCCGGGTTCCGGTCCTGACCCTGGTCAGGACAAGCGAACCCCGACCCCCGGGCGCATCGCGGCTCGTCCTGAGGCTTTGGGATTCTGGCCTCCGGGTGTCGGTTGCCGGGGAACGGCCGCGCCCGGTGTGGATCGGCGAAGCCGTGGCGGAAAAGATATCCGGTTCCGCCGGCCTCTTCGCGATCGCCCGCATGATGCCCGATTTCGATGGCCCGCTGACCGCATTCGCCGAATCTCTCCCGTCCAACGCGTTCGTCACGCGGCGCCGCGACCCCGGGACGGGGTGGAGCGGGCAAATCCTGTTGGGCGGATGGAAAACGGGCGCGACCGGCGCACACATGAGCCCGCACCGCCGGCGAGGCGGCGTGAACGGACGACGGCGTCCGTAGCGCGGGAACCCGGCACAGATCGTCGCGATCCGCTCGACGATCTCGTCCTCGCCGATCGATTGATGGGCCGGCGCGTCGTAGCAGGTCGATGGCGCGAGCCCCATCAGTCGACATCCTCGTCGAACTCCCCGGCCGCGTACTTGGCGACCCGGATCCGGATCAGGTTGCGCGAAACGTCGTGGCGCCTCGCAGACCGTGCAGGCTCTCCCCAGAGAGGTGCTCCTGAGCGACCTGCATTTTGAATGCGATGTTATGGGTGTAGTGATGGGCCATGGCTTTCGCCTCGATAGGCCCGGCCAGCATAGTCCAATCTCAGACGATCAACATGTCCACCGGCAGGGGTGCACTCCAGCATCTGGCCCCATTTTGCTGCGCCGTTGACAGTCCTGCATATTTATGTGAATTTATGTGTAATACACCATATAAAATATAGTATGAACTATAAAACATATTAAAACCTAATTTCAACATGGGTATCTGCGGCTCGCTGGTAACCGGTCGCGGGGGAGGGATGTTCTTTGGTGGAGGCTGCGGTCACTCGGTTGGCGTTCCTGATCGGCATCGATGACACGGACAATTTGGAGAGCCGGGGAACCGGATTTCGCGCGCGCAAGCTCGGAGTGTGGTTGGCGGCACGGGGACTCGGCGAGGTCCGTGGCATCACCCGGCACCAGTTGCTGGTCGACCCCCGCATTCCCTATACGTCGCACAACAGCTCGCTCTGTCTGTCCATCGAGGCCGAGCCGGCGCGTCTCGACGAAATTGCCCGCTTCTGCCGCGACTATCTGGCCCGGGAGAGCGCCCCGGGATCCGATGCTGGCCTCTGCGTAGCCGAGAACGCCCGCATAGGCTCGGCGGTCAAGGCGTACGGCGTTCGCGCTAAGCGTGAAGTCCTCAACCGGCGTTCGGCGATGGATCTGGCCGAACGCGAGGAAATCGTGCTCGAGGGCGTGACCGGAGACCATGGCGGTGTGATCGGTGCGCTCGCCGCCATCGGGCTGCGTGCGACGGAAGGGGACGGGCGCTTCGTCTGGTTGCCGGGCCTGCGTGAACTCTCCGGCGTCCTGACGGCGGAGGCGCTCTATCGCACCACCGACATTGATGAAATCCAAACCGTGAGCGGTCGGCGAGTGCCCGACCAGGACCGCATCGACACGAGCCCTTGGCCGCGCCCCGTTCTCATCGAGGGACGGGCCGTCCTTCTCGTGCAAGAAATGGAGGAGAACGATGCGAGCATCGATTGGCGCCTTGCGCCCAAGGATATCGTTAAGCGCTACTGAATTCCTTCCGGGGCTTACACTGGGAGAAGCCTCGCTGTTCCTCGGTCTGGGAGTGTTGCTTGCCGCATCGCACGTCGTCCTGCGGGTGCCGCTGCACCTGCCGGGCCACTGGGGTGTCGTCGACATGGCGATCCTGATCACCGCGCGGCGGACCGTGCGCCATCCGTGGGCGGCAACCCTCACGTCCGCCGCTGCCGCGGGCGTCGCTTTTCTGCCAACCATGGGATTCGGACACGCTGCGGGCCTGATGTATCTGCTGTCCGGGTTCGTCATCGACCTGGGCTACCGGCGCGTCCCATGTTGGCGGCACTCCGTCCTGTTTCTCGCGGTGCTGGCCGCTCTCGGTCATGGGGCAAAGCACCTGGCGCGTTGGCTGATCGCCACGGTCAGCGACGCGAGTTTCGGCTCGCTCTCGCAGGGACTCGCCTACCCGTTTTTCAGCCATCTCCTTTTCGGCCTCGCCGGGGGCTTGGCGGCGGTCTTGGTTTGGCGCGTTTTGAAAGGTCCGAGTGACCGACCAGACCATTCCCTCCGGCAATCGAACACATCCATCGTTGGGCGGCAGGCGGTGCGTTACGATCGCAAGGGGCGGACGTGAGATCAACGCCGTGGGTGACCGCGGCGGCCATCTGTTGGGGGGCGGTCGTCTTTCCGGTCGGGACCTCGGTGGGCGCCGAGGCGGTCGCCGAGCCGGAGGGTATTTACACCCTTGGCGAAGTCGTGGTCAGCGGCAAGACCGAGAAGATCGCCGCGGGCCAGACGGTTGTCGAGGTCACCGAGCAGGACATTCGTAACAAGAGCGCCCGCACCCTGGACGAGGCTTTGCAGCTGTTCCCGGGTATCGATGTCCGGATCAAGAAGAAGGGGCGGGCGCGGCTGAACATCCGCGGGTTGCCTCCCCGGGAGGTGCGCCTCTTTCTCAACGGCATTCCGATCAACTCCGCCGCCAACGGCCAGTTCGACGTCTCCCTCATCCCGGTCGAGAGCATCGCGAAGATCAAGGTCATCCGGGGCGCCGCTTCGGTCCTGTACGGCCCCGGCGCGCTCGGTGGCGTGGTCGATATCATCACCAAGAAGGGTATTGGCCGGACCCGGTTCGGACTGACTTCCGAGTTGGGCAGCAACACCGAGCGGTTGGTGAGGGGGCACGTCTCGGGGACCTATGGCAGGGCCGACTATTTTGTCAGTGGCAGCCATTTCAGCCGCCGCGGCTTCGAGGATCCGAACGGCGGCCTGCGGAACAACAGCGACAAGGAACGCCAGAATCTCTTCGTCAACGTGGGGATCGCGCCAAACGCTGCGTGGTCCATCGGGGCCTCCTTCGGTTACCTCAACGGCGAGCAGGGCATTCCGCCGAGCGCCATCGACGATCCCTCGAACATCTTTGCGAGCAGACCCAAATTCGAGCGGCTGGACAATATCGACCAGAAGTCGGGGCAGATCGACGTGCGTTACGACCCGGCCGACCCGGTCGATCTCCGCCTGTCGCTCTACGTCAACTCCTTCAACCAGGACGACAATCTTTTCGACGACGACTTGTTCAGCACCATGACCGATCCAACGGTCAAGACCTTCGCGCTGAACGACGACAGCCTGGTTGCCGGCGGCCAGTTCCAGGGGCGCTTCGCGTTCGGCGGTGCGGGCGTGGCGACCGTGGGTCTGTTGGCGCGGCGTGAAAGTTCGACGCTGGAAGGCCTGAGCCGTGACGTGCCGACAGCAGGCGGCGGCGGCGGAGGTGGAGGCGGCGGCGGCGGCGCAGGGACCTTCGATTTCCGTGCCGTCGACGAAACCCATATCCTCAACACGTTTACCACCGCCGCCCAGTATACGGTCGCGCCCTTCGAGCCGGTCCATTTGGTATTGGGTTACGCCCGTCATTGGTTCCTCCAGAGTGACAGGGCGACCAAGACCGGCAACCAGTTCATGGCCTCGGGCAGTTACGAGTTGAGTGACTCCCTGCAAGTCAACGCCGCCTATTCCCGGTCCTTCCGGTTCCCCTCCGTCGACCAGCTTTTCGATATCAAAAACGGAAACCGGAACCTGGGCTCCGAACGGGCATCGAACGTCCAGGCGGGGCTGGTCTGGAAGCCAACCGACCGAAACGAGATCGAACTGACCGGCTTTCACAACAGCGTGCGGGGCTTAATCCGCACCGACAAGATCCTCGACCAGTTCGTGAACAACGACGTCCTGCTCCGGGGCGTCGAGGTTTCCTGGCACACCGCCCCGGTGAAGGGCCTGGATGTACGGACCGCTTACACCTTCATGGATACGGAGGAACGCGCCACGAACAAACCGCTCGGCCTCCGGCCGCGCCACAAAATCGACTTCGAGGCCAATGCCCGCGTTGGCGATGGGTGGCTGGCGCATCTCTCCGTCAACTATCTTGCAGACCAGGTGATTACCTCGCGCACCACGCCGGTTCAGCGGAAATCGCTGGACGATTCGTCCGTGGTCGACGTCAAGGTCTCGAAGGAATTTTTCGACGGCAGGCTGGCGCTGTTCGTCGGCGCCGACAACGTGTTCAACGCCGACAACGACATCGGCGACGGGTTTCCCTTGCCGGGCCGTTTCGTGTTCGGCGGCATCCGCCTCGATCTTTAGCCGTGTTTCCTGCTTTGGTCGCGCTCGACATCGCGGTCCCGCACGTCCCACACCCGAACTCAGGGTCCCGGCGGCGCCGGCCGTCTCTTGCTTTGGTGGGCTCGCGCGGGGCCGCGGCATGCGCTGCCGGGTTGCCTTCGATTCGCGCCATGCCCAGGCGCGCTCCGCGATCGCCCTCCATCGCCCCATGGAGGCCCGCCGTCGCCCTGTCGCTCTTCGTTCACGCGGCGGCGGTGCTGGCCTTTTTCTGGACGTCCGGTCGCCCGCCGGCTCCGCCTCCGCGCTTCATCAAGGTCACGATCGTCTCCGGGCTTCCCGATGGCCTCCCCGCGGTGGGTTCCTTGTCCTCGGCCGCGGAGAACCGGCCCAAGGCCGCCACGAAGGGCGATGCCCGCGATGCCCCTTATCTCGTGGGCGACCCGGACCGGGGGACGCGAACGGCGGTGCAGGCGCCCACGCTGCCTGAGCCCCCCGCCCCTGCATCGGCGCCTGCGTTCACCCCTCGGGCGACGGCCGCATCGGCACCCGCCAAGAGGCCGGAGCGTGAGCTCGCCGAGGCGCAGGCGCCCGCATCCAAGCCGTGCCCGAAGCCGGAGAGCGACGCGCATCCACCGGAGGGTCGGCTGGCGAACGCGACGAGGAGGCCATCGCCACAGGCAAACGTGGCCTCCCCGTTCCCGTCTCCTGCATCGCGGCTGACGCCCATGAAACTGGCCGCGCCGCCGCGTCTCGCTTTGCCGGTCCCTGCAATCCCCGAACCGAAACCCAATCCGCCCGTTTCCGCCGCATTCCGGCCTATCGGGCGTCCGGCTTCCGACGCCCCCAGGGCATCCCGGCCCGTTTCGGCGGCGACGGCGAAGACGGCGAAGACGAAGGCCCCGACCCAATCATCTGTTGAAACGAACGGTCGAGGCGTTTCGCGCGCAGCGGCACCGCGAGACGCCGAGACGCCCGTGGCCTCAGCCAAAAGATCGCGCGCCCATCCCGCGCCTTCTCGTTCGCCAAACGGGGTGAAGCCTGGCCCCGCCCGCCGCTCGAAGGGCGACAAGAGTTTGGCGCTGGCGACGGCCCCGATGGCACACGACAAGATGCAAGGATCCCTGTTTGGTCACGCCAGCGTTGCGCCCGGCAATCCGATCCCCCGCTATCCGTTTTCTGCACGCCAACGCGGTCAGGAAGGCAAGGTGATTTTCGAGGTCGAAGTGCGGCCGGACGGGACGGTGGAAAACGTCCAGGTGGTGGCGTCGAGCGGATACCGGCTGCTCGACGACTCTGCCCGTGACGCGCTGCGCAGGTGGCGCTTCGTCCCAGGCATTCGGAACGGCATCCCGGTCGCCTCGACGGTCCGGGTGCCGATTCACTTCAGGTTGACGGACTGAGCTGTCTCGAGGCCCTGCGGCGCGCCGTCGGCCTGAAACCGGTCGGCTACCGCCCGCCCGATCCGCGCCGCGCGCGTCTACTCGGCCGCCCGGTCGGTTTCGGCGTGGCCGCCGAAATCGCCGGCCGCGAGCGCGCCGTCCTTGACGACCGCGCGGTGGTGACGCTTTTCGGCGGCGCGGGCGATGTCGGCCGTCGGGTCGCCCTCGACGATCAGGAAGTCGGCGGCGGCGCCCTCGGCGACGCGGCCCTTATCGTCGAGGCCGATGAGATCGGCACCGATGCGCGTCGCCGAACGCAGCGCGTCGAGCGGCGCCATGCCGGCCTCGACCATGTAGGCGAGCTCCAATGCGTTCTCGCCGTGCAGGTTGAACGGCGTACCCGCGTCGGTGCCCATGGCGATCCTGCCGCCCGCCTCGTAGAACCGGCGCAGGCTTTCGACGTGGCGCGCGGTGACGCGATCGCACTTCTCGACCATGTAGGCGGGGATGCCGTGGTCCCGGTGGGCGAGGATGTTGCGTATCGCCGAGAGCGTGGGCACGAGCACGGTGCCGCGCTCGATCATTTCGGTGATACAGCGCTCGTCCATGAAGATGCCGTGCTCGATCGAATCGACGCCCCCGACGACGGCGTTGAGGATGCCCTCGGCGCCCTGGGCGTGGCTCGCGCATTTGCGATGGAAGCGATGGCCTTCGCCGATGCCGGCGGCCATTTCCTCGGCGCTGTAATGGGCGTCCTCGGGGTCGACGCCGGGGGTCATGACCCCGCCCGTCGCCATGATCTTGATCAGGTCGCTGCCGGCGTGGATTTGCTCGCGCACCGCCTTGACGACCTCGTCGACGCCGTCGGCGACGCGGGCGATGATGTTGCCGTGGCCGCCGGTCATGCAGATCATGCGGCCCGCCGCGCGCACCGTCGGGCCGGCGAAACGGCCGGCGTTGAGCGCGTCGCGGACGGCGAACTCGAGGTAGTCGATGCCGCCGCAATCGCGCAGCATCGTCATGCCGCCGCAGAGCGCCGCCTGGGCGCGCTCGAGTCCCTTGAGAACGAGGGCGCCGGACGACACCTTGGTGCGCGCCGCAATCGGGTCGGGCTCGCCCCCCATCATCAGATGAACGTGGCAGTCTGCGAGCCCGGGCATGAGCGTCGCGCCGGCGGTGTCGACCCGTTGGCCGGCGAAGCCGTCGAACTCGGCGAGCGGCGCGACGCGGCGAACCCGCGCGCCCTCGATCAGCACGCCGAGGCCGTCGGCCGACGGGTTCTCGCCGTCGAAGACCCGGCCTCCGGCGAACAGCGTTTGCATGGCGTTCCTCTCCGTTTTTCCCTGTTTCCTCCAATCCTAGTGCATCGCCGCGCTTGCCGGCGAGTCCGATTACGGTCGGTTGTTGATGAGAAATCAGGGCCAACTTCGGCGCCTCGCCGCACGTCGTGGTGGGCGCACTTTCGGCGTCTGACCGGAGTGAAGCGTTTTTCAATAAAATTTGATCGAAATTGATCCAGTTCACAAATAACATTTCCATATAATTAAATATAGATTAATTATATGGAAAAATTTCTCCTCTACTCATATCGGAAATATATCGCCATGGAGTATGTTTTTATATTTTGTCTGTGACGTGACGCATTTACGGTAAAATTGTCCGCAGCGTTGTTTGTCTCCTTAATCCATTCTTAAGAGAGTCTTTATATAACTGAGGGATGTCTCCGATCGAGAACAATGGATGGAAACGCCGTTGAAAGACGTGTCTGTGGTCACGGGAGGCGGGTCGCGCAGTCGCGGTCCGACCGCCCGCTTCCGTGGCGTCGGAAGGGAGTGAATGAGTATGTTCGGCCGGCGTAAGATCGAGTCCGTCGACGATATCGTCGTCGCTCTCCCTACCGAGGGCGATGAAGTGAGCCGTCCTTCGCGGATGGCAGGCGCGGGGCCGCAACCCGCGGCCGGGCGCGAAGCCAAGGTGGTGCCGCTGACGCTGGAGGGCGGCGGCCTTGCCGCCGCGGCGAATATTCGGTCGACCCCGCGCGGCCCGGACACGATCTTCGACCGCGACGACACCGCCGAATCGATCGGCTCTTCCCCGAAACAGTCCGCCTCGGCCGGCGCTGACGGCAAAGGCGGCGCGTTCGGCCGACGCAGGACCGACCGGATCGCCGCGGCCGCGATTTCGGCGGCGGCCGCCAAGCCGGACGAACCGCGCGTCAGCGCCGCGACGACCGACCGTACGGCGAGCGTCGACGAAGCGGCGCGCATGACGCAGGTCAACCGGAACTCGATCAAGAGCGCCAAGGAGCGCGTGCAGCCGCTGCTGATGGACGTGATGGACGTCGCGTCGGCGGCCAAGCTGCCGCGCGGCGAGCTGGCCCAGCAGATCACCGACATCGTCACCGAGCTTCTCGGCCAGCTCAAGCTCCAGCTCAACATGTTCGAGCAGCGCGACCTGGTCACGCTGATCATCAACGACATGATCGGTCTGGGTCCGCTCGAGCCGCTGCTCGCCGACGATTCGATCAGCGAAGTCATGGTCAACGGGCCCCAGCGGATCTATATCGAGCGCAACGGCAAGCTCGCGCTCAGCGACGTTACGTTCCAGAGCGAACAGCACGTCATGAACGTCGCGACACGAATCGTCACCGGCGTCGGCCGGCGCGTCGATGAATCGAGCCCGATCTGCGACGCGCGCCTCAAGGACGGCAGCCGCGTCAACGTCATCGTACCGCCGCTTGCCATCGACGGCACGATCATCACCATCCGCAAGTTCACGAAGAACAAGCTCGGTATCGATGATCTGATCGCGCTCGATACCATAAGTCTCGCCGGCGCCCAGTTGCTCAAGGTAATCGCGGCGAGCCGGTGCAACGTACTGATTTCGGGCGGCACCGGCAGCGGCAAGACCACGCTGCTCAACTGCCTTACGCAATTCATCGAGCCGGGCGAACGCGTCATCACCTGCGAGGACGCTGCCGAATTGCAGCTCCAGCAGCCCCATGTCGTGCGACTCGAAACCCGGCCGCCGAACCTCGAAGGCGCCGGCGAGATCACCATGCGCGATCTGGTGAAGAACTGCCTGCGCATGCGTCCCGAGCGCATCATCGTCGGCGAGGTGCGCGGTTCCGAGGCGTTCGACCTCCTGCAGGCGATGAACACCGGTCACGACGGCTCGATGGGCACGGTCCACGCCAACAACCCGCGCGAGGCGATCAGCCGTCTCGAGAACATGATCGCCAT